>JBGTOF010000197.1:0-3701 GCA_041742695.1 Elainellales cyanobacterium
AGCTTTGGCCTGTGCATAGGCTCGCTGGGCTGCCTCTTGAATTCGAGCCGGATTGAAGGAATTCACCGCACCATAGCCCAGTTGCCCTTGCACCATGACCTCGACCCTCACCCCAGCATCCACCGCGCGATGGTTCTCTTCGGGCAACCCATCCCGCAGTTCGCGATAAGTGCTCTTCTCTTGCAGCGCCCGCAGCCCCACCCAGTCAGCAGGGAAGTCAAGGGTGGAAAGAACGTGGTGCAGGTTAGAAATCATGGTGGGATGGAGGGGCTGGGGTAGAAGGATTGTATTACTGTAGCGTGAGTTTGATGACGTTGTTTTAGCCTAGTTTCAACCTTGCAGCGCGGCGCTGAACCATTGCTAAACCATGCTGCCTGCAACGCGATCAGCACGGTTTAGACATTCGTCGAACTGATGGCACTGTGGCGAATTTGAACGCTGGGATCGGGTGCGGCGATGAGCAGGCAAGGCGGTGGGATCGGTCGGAGTGTCAACGGGGAATGTCGCTTGACCCTAGCCCTGAATTGCCAACTGAGTCTTCTCGGGCTGCTCTAGGTGGGGCACATGTCCACAGTTCTCAATCCACACTAGTTTGCTCTGGGGGATGGTGCGGTGGAAGTGGAGGGCATCGCCAGTGCCGAGAATGCGATCGCCCCGTCCCCACAAAATTATCGTGGGCGCCTGAATGCGATGCAGCTGGCGTTTGTAAGAGCGATAGCCGCCATTCTGGGTAAAGGAGATCAACGCCTGCGCCCAGCCCGGTTCGGCTAGATGCAGGTTAGCGCAGGTGGCTGCATCGGGAGATGCCAGACGCGGGTCGAAATAAGCACGCTCAGAGATAGACTGACGCACGCGGGGATTACTCAAAAAGCGGGTGGCCAATAGCCCCACGGGTTGAATGAATAAGCGGCTAAGATTAGGCCCCACGCTATAGCCTGTGCTGTCAATTAGGATGAGTTGCTGCACTGCATCGGGATGAGCTAGCGTGAAGGCGATCGCCGCTGCCCCACCCATAGAGGCCCCTACCAGCACGACCGGCCGCTGAATCGCCGTGTTCCAAAATCTATACAAATGCGTGTCGATGGTGTCTGGAGTAATAGAAAGACAGGGCGATCGCTCTGTGAACCCAAACCCTAGCAAATCTACGGCCCAGGTTTCTTGCTGAGTGGCGAGCAACGGCAACAGGCGGCGAAATTCTAGCACTGAGCTGTCAAACCCGTGAAGCAGCAGGATAGGTGGGTCGCCCTGTCCCTGCTGCACATAGTTGGTGTTAATCTCTAGATCGCCCGGAACTGCTGGTGAGGATAGGGCGATCGCCCGTTGCTGCATTGCATTGAGCAGGGCGAGAGATGTGGGCTCCGTTAGCCCTGTCGGGGAGCGATCGCCCCGCTCTTGATAGAAAACCTCTGTCACCCTCTAGACCAATTACAACGACACCCGCTATGATAGATGATTGTGAGTTTTGATGAATAACCATGAACGTTCAAGAAATTATCCGCTCTGTTGAAGCGGATCATATTAAGAGTGATTTGCCGACGCTTTACGTAGGCGACACGATCAAAGTGGGTGTGCGAATTCGAGAAGGCGGCAAGGAGCGAGTGCAGCCTTATGAGGGCATTATCATTGCCATGCGAAACGGTGGCATCAACGAAACAATCACTGTGCGCCGCATCTTTCAGGGCGTGGGTGTAGAACGGGTGTTTTTGCTTCATTCTCCTCGGGTTGACAGCATTACGGTGCTGCGACGAGGCAAAGTGCGTCGCGCCAAGTTGTACTATCTGCGCGAGCGCGTTGGTAAGGCAACCCGCGTGAAGCAACGGTTCGATCGTCCCCTCAAATAGGTCAGCAGAGTTTTTCACGTTCATGGTTGGCGGTGCTGAATGAGTTTAGTGAAGTTACATGTCAGCACCGCTTTTGATTCGTTGCCTTACCCTGTTACACTTTTAAGGGACGGTTTCGGGCGATCGCCTGTTAACACCTCACCAAGCGCTCTTAGTTCAGTTGGTAGAACGCAGGTCTCCAAAACCTGATGTCGGGGGTTCGAGTCCTCCAGGGCGCGTCACAATTAGAATCCGCCAGATTCTACAAAACTGTTGGATTCAGCAGATGTTGAGTTTAAGTTCTGGCGTTGCTGAATGCAAGTATGATTTACCCTCATCCCCAACCTTTCTCCCTAGGGAGAAAGGTTGGGGATGAGGGCGGACCTTTGAATTTATATCTTCATTTAGTAATGCCACGTTAACTACCCATCAGTAGAAGAGACTTTCTATGACTTCTCCGCTTCAAGTTTTAGTGACTGGCGCAACTGGACGTACGGGGTCTATTGTCATCCAGAAACTTCAGCAAAAGCCAGAACAGTTTATTCCCAAAGGCTTTGCTCGGTCTGAAGCAAAGGTAAGAGCAGTATTTGGCACAATGAAGCAGTTTTACCTGGGCGACCTCAGCAACCCCCCTAGCCTTAAAATTGCGTTGGATGGCTGTGATGCCCTAGTGATTCTCACCAGCGCCACACCCCAGATGAAAGCGCCGCCAGAACCAGGTCAACGGCCGGAGTTTATCTATGCCGAGGGAGGAACGCCCGAGCAGATTGATTACCAAGGCCAGATTAATCAAATTGAGGCTGCTCAGGCTGCTGGGGTAAAGCACATCGTTTTGGTGGGATCGATGGGTGGCACCAATGAGCAACATCCCCTTAATCGGATGGCGAATGGCAACATTTTAATCTGGAAGCGGAAGGCAGAAGCCTACTTGATTGAATCAGGCTTGCCCTACACCATCATTCGGGCTGGGGGGCTTCTGGATCAGCCAGGGGGGCAGCGAGAGCTAATTGTTGGCAAAGATGACACACTCTTGTCCCATCCTCCCGATGGTATTTCTCCTTCAATCCCTCGTGCCGATGTGGCGGAAGTAACCGTCCAAGCGCTGCTAGAACCCGCCGCTAGAGACAAGGCGTTTGACTTGATTTCTAAGCCAGAGGGTAGTTCTGGAGCAAAAGTCACCACTGATTTCAAAACGTTATTCGAGCAGACAACTCCGGGGCTGTAGATCTTGTAACGGTTGAGTAGGCGGAAACTAGTAGCGCGGCAAGTCTAAAATGTTGGGTTTTGTGGGCACTGCTCACCTTACACAATCAGGCTTTGTGCGATCGCTCTACCCAATAAATGAAGCGGGCCGAGTTACTAAATTCAGTCACAGATTGCTCGGCTATCGGCTGCAATTAGCCAACTCTAATCACTCCCCAGTTGCAAGCTGTAGAGGTTGGCGTAGATGCCCGTGTGGGCCATCAGCTCGGCGTGGGTGCCCTGCTCGACAATGGCCCCCTGCTGAATCACCAGCACCTGGTCGGCCTGGGTGACGGTGCTGAGGCGGTGGGCAATTACAAAGCTGGTGCGGTTGTGGAGTAGTCGTGCGATCGCATCCTGCACCAGCTTTTCAGTGCGCGTGTCAATGCTGCTGGTGGCCTCATCCAGCAGCAAAATTCTCGGGTCAATCAGCACGGCGCGGGCAATGCTGACCAGCTGCCGCTGCCCCTGGCTCAAGGGCGCACCCCGCTCCCCCAGCCGGGTGCTATAGCCCTGGGGCAGCGACGTGATGAACTCGTGGGCATTGGCCGCCTGGGCCGCCACCTCAATCTCGGCCTGGCTGGCGTGGGGCACGCCAAAGGCAATATTCTCCGCCACGGTGCCGCTAAATAGCAGGTT
>JBGTOF010000385.1:0-2644 GCA_041742695.1 Elainellales cyanobacterium
CTGCTGCCGCATTCTCTGGGAAGAGATTGATTATCTCAATGAAGGGCGGAATGCAGATACCTTCCGACGTAATTTTCGAGACCAAGAGTGGGTGCAGGTGCCACGGGTCTATTGGCGCTACAGCAGCCCCCGAACGCTCACTCTGGAATACATGCCGGGGATCAAGATCAGCCATTATGAGGCGCTAGAGGCGGCTGGGCTTGATCGGAAGTTATTGGCACAGTTGGGGGCTAAGGCCTATCTGCATCAGCTTCTGAATAATGGGTTTTTTCATGCCGATCCGCATCCGGGAAATATTGCGGTGAGCTTAAACGGCTCCCTGATTTTCTACGACTTTGGCATGATGGGGAAGGTGCAGCCCGCTACCCGCGAGCGGTTGATGAATACCTTCTTTGGCATTGCCCAGCGGGATGCAGATCGGGTTGTGGCCTCTCTCGTTGAGCTGGGAGCACTGGCAGAAACGCCTGATATGGGGCCAGTGCGTCGTTCAATCCAGTACATTCTGGATAATCTGATGGATCAGCCGTTTGAATCGCAATCGGTGACAGAAATCAGTGATGATCTCTATGAGATTGCATACGACCAGCCATTTCGGTTTCCGGCTACGTTTACGTTTGTGATGCGGGCGTTTTCTACTCTGGAAGGGGTAGGAAAGGGGCTGGATCCAGAATTTAATTTTATGGAGGCCGCAAAACCCTTTGCGATGCAAATTATGGCAAATGGCAACAGCAGCGACACCAATACATTTTTGAGCGAGATTAGTCGGCAGGCTGCGCAGGTTGGCAGCTCGGCTTTGGGTTTACCCCGTCGCCTTGAAGATACGCTGGAGAAGCTGGAGCGGGGTGATGTGCGGGTGCGAGTGCGATCGCAAGAAACCGATCGAGCGCTGCGGCGGCTGAGTAGCGTTAATATGGGGTCACATTATGCGTTGTTTGCAGGAGCCTTCTCTCTTTCTGCAACGATTTTGGTGGTCAATAATTTAGTATGGCTAGCGGCAATTGTCGCGGCGATGGCGGCGATCGCCCTAATTGCTTGGGTGCGCCTGATGATCAAAATCGACCGTGCTGACCGTATGTTTTAACCACCCGTCTCGTTACACGCTAGGCGTGGGGATGTCTGAACTACGGGTACTATGGGTGCATCGTTAGCTTCAATTTAGTCAAGATTTAGTTGAGATTGCGTTCAGCCAATTAATATCAAAGGTTGCTGAGGGCACACTACACTAGCGACCAGAATTCACGACGAGACCTTTCGCTTTCTCCCATTGTGACGCTATGAAATGCCTTTTCTCGGGTCTGACCGATCCGGGACTTATCCGTTCTGTAAATCAAGATAACTTCCACATCGACCCAGCGGGTCGGTTTTTTTTCGTGGCGGATGGTATGGGCGGGCATGCAGGTGGGCAAGAGGCAAGCCGCATCGCCACGCAGACCATTTGCACCTATTTGGAAGACCACTGGGCCACCGATCAGGTCTCGTCAGAGCTACTAGAGCAAGCGCTGCTCGGCGCTAATCAAGCAATTCTGCAAGACCAGGCAACGCATCCCGAACGTTCTGATATGGGGACGACTGCTGTAGCCGTCATCTGTCGTGATGAAGAGTACTGGTGCGCCCATATTGGGGATTCTCGACTCTATCGCTTGCGCGGAGCAACGCTGGATCAAATTACGGAAGACCATACGTGGGTTGCACGAGCGATTAAGGTTGGGGATTTGACGACGGATCAGGCGCGGGTGCATCCCTGGCGACATATTCTTTCAAAGTGCTTGGGACGCGAAGATGTGCGCCACATTGATGTGCAAACCGTGGATGTGCGACCGAGCGATCGCCTGCTGCTATGCAGCGATGGCTTAACTGAGGAACTGTCAGATCATCTAATTGCGATGCACCTAAAGACGATTCGTGCCTGTGATAAGGCGGCTGCGGCCTTGGTGAACGCCGCGCGGGAGAATGGCGGACGAGACAATATCACTGTGGTGATTATGGTTGCAGAACCTAATATGTCTCAGAATTCATTCAACGCATAGTTGGCTTTGCAGCTTTAAGCCTGCCTTGGTGTGTGGTGTTGCTGGCACCCTACAACACCAGGGCTACAAAACCATAAACAGTGGTCTAATCATCGAACACTGAGGTCTTTGGGCGTCCAACTGCTGTTGGACTAAGGTTGGACTACGGTCGGACCAGCAACAGTTGAGCATTGGGCAGAACGCGTAAATTGACGCAAATACGACTTACAACCCTTGTGATAAAAGGACTTTTTAGCCGTCGCGCCACAGCACAGCGGCTAGAGAGTGATGCCGTCTCAGAAAACTGAAGGATTCTTTACATCCTCAACTGCATTTTTCATAATCCTGAAAAGCCTGATTAGGCGGAATGTAATGGGCGATCGCTCGTTTGTCAAGCAAATTATATGTTTGTCTCGAACATTTTCACATTTCTTAAATTGTTAAAACTACCTATAACCTAGGCAATGAGCATAATTGCTCATGCTGGGTGATTGGCGCAGCTCTACTTCTGAGGGTGGGTTTTAAATGAACCTCAAACCTTCACGGATACAGGGTTGTATACCCTTCAGACATGTTCTATAGAGGCTGCTCAATCGCTTTTATCTGAAGAAGTACACTTTAGGGGGTGGGCAACTTTG
>JBGTOF010000405.1:0-16702 GCA_041742695.1 Elainellales cyanobacterium
TGAGTCATGGCTTCGAGATACTCATTCAGCCATTCCAGCAATGCTTCGGGCGGCAGTTGCTCGGCAATTCCGCTAAAGCCTTTGATATCTATGAACAGCATGGTCGCCATCAGCCGCTGGCCAGGCAGTTTGCCCGATTGCAGCAGGCGATCGCGCGATTGCCAGAGCGCATTGGCAATTTCGGGCGAGGTGTTTTGGCCCAGCAGCGTCATCACCATTTGCTGCTGCCGCTGTGCCTGCTGGGCTCGGTATGACACGACCGCGCCAAAGGCCATCACCGAGGCGATCGCCGGAGCCATCACCGGCACCCAGCCTCCTGCCAGATAAAGGGAGAAGCTTGCCCCTACCACCCCCGCTAGCACCCCTGCGCTGCATAGCCCTAGCACCACGGGATGACGCACACCCCAGGCGATCGCCCCAGAGAGTGCCGTCCAGCCCAGCACCCACAACCCCTCCTGCCATTCTGGCCAAAACCAAATCAGCCCGCCCCCCTCTAATGCTGCTGCAAGCAGCTGGCTCACCATTTGCGCGTGGATGATCACCCCTGGCATTTGATGCGTGGTTTGCTCCCCGGCGCTGTAGGGGGTATAAAACAAATCTTTGCCGCTGGGAGCTGTGGTGCCCACTAGCACAATCTTGTTGCGAACCCACTCCGGGCTTACCTGCTGATTCAACACCTGGGTTAGCGTGACCATGCGGGCTATGCGATCGCGCGACCGATAGGCCATCAACACCTGATAGCCTCGCGCATCGAGCTGTTGATAGGCACCAGAATTGGACTCTAGCGGTCTAAATACACCTGCCCCTAGCTGCATCCACTCTGCATTTTCGGCGCTGGGGCTGGCCTGGATGTTCTGCTGTGCCAGATAGCGCATAGCCAACAGCAACGAAAACGACGGATACGTAGAGCCGTTAGGCGTAGAACCAAACAGCAGATTGCGCCGCACCACACCGTCTTCATCCACCAGCAAATCACTGAAGCCCACCCGATCTGGGGCAACGGCGGGCGGCGGCGGCACCCGATCGTTGTCGTCATTGCCGAGTTTGGTAATGGCAATCAATGACGAGACATTCAAGGACTGTTCTAGGGCGTCGCTGCCTGGCTCTTGCGGCACATCGCGGTGCAAATCTAGGCCCACCACCGCTGGGTCATGCTGCATGAGCAGGTCTAACGCTTGAGCGAGGGTTTCATCTGAGGGCGTTACCCGCTGTAGGGTGCGGATGTCGGCCTCGGTAATGGCGATAACAAGCAACCGTGGGTCTAGTTCACTGTCAGCTTTGTAGCGCACCATCCGGTCATGGAGCCGCAGTTCTAAGGATTGCAGCCAGCCCAATTGTTTCATGCCAATTACGCAGAACGAAACCGCTAGCGTGGTGAGGGCGATCGCCCTCACGGCTGGCGAAAAGAGGGACTGGATCTCAGGCCAGCGCTTGGGGTTTGGGGGCACAGTTTGAAAGAACTGACGCATAGCGGAACTCAGAGGCCGGGGCAGATGGATATAGGGTGCCCTAATTACCTCATTCACCTGTCAGGTGCGACGCTCCTGCCAATTTCGCTGATTTCTCTTATACCTTTGATGTCGTATTAAACACCATTCCTCGCCTTTAGCAACCGTTAGGTTAATTAGGGCAATTATTTTTACTGCGATCGCCCTTGATCATCGCACTGGGTTTTCTGGGCCTCGACCTCGATAGGCATCAATAAAACTTGCTGCTGCTTGGGGCTCAAACTCAGTCAACACTAGCTTTTTAGTCCAAGCGGTCAGCACCACACTCTCCCCTAACCCTGCTTTGGGCACGACGACTAAGCCATCCCATGCTCCAGGAAACTGACGGGCCCAACTCTGTAACGTTTGCTGTGCCTCATCTCCCGGCTGCTCATAGTAAATTACGATGTTGCCGTGTTCCAGAGAATGCACCAGTTTTTCTACGGGCTGCTCCTGAGTATAAACACCTGGCAAGACAGGCACTGGGTCATGAGAGCCAGAGGTGGGAAAGTCGCTGTCATAATTGACCTGCTGTCCTGGGTTGACGTGGACTTGCCCTTGGCTGGGGAACGTTTGAACTGAGTCTAAGGCAGCTTCACCCACAGGCGTGCTGGGGTCAAAGGCAACATAGGTAGGACGATTGCGCCACCACAGGGCGGCAATCACTATCGCCATGAGCAGGGTGACGCCCACAGGGCCGAGCAGCACTTTCAGAGCTTGAGAACCTTTGGAGGACTGGCGTCTGGATCGGCGTTTAGAGTGTTCAACCATGGGTTAAGGCACGTATCTCCGTGTATGGCGCTTGAGGCGCTGATTTAACGTTTTGCTTTTACGGAGCCTTTGCGGTGCAAAGGCTCCGTAAAAATCATTATCTTAATCAACCTAACAATTGCAATCGTTAGGTCAGGGGGACGAATCAGACCTGATTCACTACTACTGCCAGATTTAAGTCTGACTTTTTAATGATGCCAGGGAAATCTGAAAGGAGCCTGAGAAAAGTACAGGAATGGCAGCATTGGGGTTAACAGTCTATGAAAAAGTTTGGCAACCCACGTGCTGCGGCTGTACCCTGGAGCGCTGGCACCCTTTGGACTTTATGTCGATAAAGCACCCCGCACTAAAATCACGGTGCTGCGGCTGTGGCGGGCGATCGCCTCTGGGATATTGCCTTGCATCACCTGAGTGAGCAACCCTTCCCGGCTGGCACCTAACACAATCACATCATAGGGTTTGCGCTCCGCCAGTTGCAAAATTGTATCAGCGACCGATTCACCCCAAATGGGGCGCGCCACCACTGGGCAGTTTACATGCCGCTTTAATTGAGCTGCTGCGTCTTGCAACGGCTGGGTAATCAACGTGGGGCTATTGGGCGAAATCACCTGGCAAATGCGCACCTCTGGCTGCTGACCAATTTGAATGAGACCCGGCAATAGCTTGAGCGCTTGCTGCATATTAGGCCCGCCCGCAATGGGCACCAGCCAGCGGCTAAACTGGGGTGATTCACCCAGCCGCACTAGCATCACGTCACACGGCGCTTGGCGAATCAGCGTATCCACTACATTGCCAAACACTCGCCCCGGTGTGCCGGTCTTCCCCTTCCAACCCGTCAACACCAGATCAACGTGGCGATCGGCCACAGTCTCTAAAATAGCCTGTGCCACATCGTGAGCCGCACGAATTTGCGTATGAATCGGAATCTGCCACACCTCACCCAAGTGCTCGAGCTGACGTAGCAGGCGACGGCCCTGGGTTGTGCGGACGGGGGTTTCGGCGGGGGAACTGTTGCGGGGCACCGGGATCACCTGCAACAGCTCTAATTCGTAGTGATGGTCTTGAGCGATCGCCGCTGCCAGCTTCAACAACAGCGGAGCCGATGCCGGATTGCTGATGGGCAACAGCAGCCGCCCTCGGCCTGTAGCGGGCGATCGCGTCTGATACACCAGATAAGACGGTTCGGGCTGTGGACCAAACTCCCAACCTTCGGCACTGAGTTGATCCGACTCAGCGCGAATAATATCCGCACGCGTAATGATCCCCACTAACCGCGGCCCATCTGTAACCGGCAAGCGGCTTAGCTTAAAGCGATTGAGTAAATACAGCACATGGGTCAGCGGATCGTTGGGGCTCACGGTCACCGGACGTGGCGTCATAATGTGCATCAACGTAGCCTGCTCCACCTCGGGCGGGCGGCGGCTGTTATCAGCCAGATCCGACTGGGTGACAATGCCCACTAGCTTTCCCTCATCCACCACCGGAAACCCACGATGGTGCGATCGCGAAAACGCCTGGGTCACCTCACTCACAGACATACTGCTCGATAGCGTTTCTACCCGTCGCTGCATCAAGGTTGCTGCCGTAAGCTGCCGCCAAGGCTGTCCACTGTCTGGGGTGTCATCAATTTCAATTCCATTCCAAGCCAGGAGATCGGTATAGATCGATTTGCCCGCCAGGCGCAGCGCCAGCAGATAAGCAATCACCGACCCAATCATCAACGGCAGCACTAGGTTAAAGTTTGCCGTGATTTCAAACACGATCACAATTGCTGTGATGGGGCCTCGCGTCACCGCACTAAAAAACGCGCCCATCCCTGCCAGCGCATAGGTCGAGTTCGAGCTAATTCCAGCCGGAATACCCAGCGGAATGCCCACCAGCGTTTCTAACCCATGAGCCGAGGTACCCACCAAATATCCCAGCGCCGAGCCCAAAATCAGCGATGGGGCAAAAATGCCCCCCGGCGCGCCCGACCCATACGCAACCAACGTCAGCAAAAACTTGGCTGCAAAGGCTAATAGCGTGAGCTGCCAGGTAGGGTCGCCCGTGCTCAACGCGATCTGCAATCCCGTGTTATCCCGAAATTCCAACGGCAGCGCCAGCCCTACTAACCCTGACACTAGCCCAGCAAGGCCCATCTTTCCGGGGAGCCCTAGCCGTGGCAGTTGGCGATACAGCCGCAGCGACACAAAAATGCCCTTGCTGAACAGAGTGCCCGCCAGCCCTGCCAGCAGCCCCAGCACCAAAAAAAAAGGAACGTCTTGCAGCGAAAAGCTGGTATCGAAACTGGTAATGACAGAATCTAGGCTGAGCCCCTGCCCCCCCAACAGCCGTGACACCACTGCCCCGACAAACGACGCCAGAATCGCCGTGCCCAGAGTTATGCCTGAAAAATCATGCAGAAACTCCTCAACTACAAACAGCACCCCAGCAATAGGGGCATTAAACCCAGCCGCCAACCCAGCCGCCGCACCCGCTGCAATCAGCTGCCGGCGATGGGCCGGCGAGGTCGGAATCCACTGGCTCAACTGGGTGGCCAGCGCGGCCCCAATTTGCACTGTGGGTCCCTGCCGCCCTAGGTTCATCCCGCTCCCCATCGTAAGGATAACGCTCAGCAGCTTGACCAGTGCCACCCGCAAGTTGAGCACAAGAGGCACATTGGCGAGCACAGCTTTAACTTGGGGAATGCCACTGCCAGCAGCCTCTGGAGCAACCCGCTCCACCAGAAACCCTGCCACCAGCCCCCCTCCTAACCCAATCAACGGCAGCACGACCCAGGCAGGCGCGGCATAGGTAGTTTGGATACGCCAGCCCCCCACCATCCCTACACCCTGCTTGAGCAACACCGCCGCTAACCCCGAAATTAGCCCAATGGCACAGGCCTCCATAACGGCATAACGCCGGGGATGGATGAGCAGATCGCGCAGGGGACGAAATTTAAGAAAAGACCACATTTAGACGATCTGGAGAAGCTCCAGTCGGGAATTAGTCAGGGTTGTGCAGCGGCAGCAATGGGCAGCAATACGGTGAATGTAGACCCATCACCCGGACGGCTTTTAACAGAGATCGAGCCGCCACAGCGCACGAGCAATTCTTGTACAATGGATAGCCCTAACCCCGTGCCGCTGGCATCATCGCGAGCACCTCGAACCCGATAAAATCGATCAAAGATTTTGGGCAAATCGGCCTGGGCTATGCCAATCCCAGTATCCGCGATGTCGATTTGCACATAGCCATTCTGGGGTTTAGCCCGCACCCACACCCGCCCACCCACGGGTGTGAACTTAATGCCGTTGTGCAGCAGATTGATGATGATCTGGCGAAGCCACGCTGTGGTGCAGGAGACCGAGGGCATGTCGTCAGCGACGGTGTAGGCTACCAGCACACCCTTTTCTTGCGCGAGCGGCTGAAAGGTGCTGACGATACCCGGCACGATGTCGCTCAGGCGCACAGGCTGAATGTCGGCTGGGCCGTCTACTGTCTCAAGCTGAAGCAAGTCGAGAACGCTAGTAATCAGGGCGCCCTGGCGATCGCACTCTTGAGTCAGCATATCCATATAGCGCTGCTTTTGGGCTGGTTTAAGATTGGGAGAATTGAGCAGAGAGAGCGCCGTCTTCATCGTCGCTAGGGGCGTGCGCAGCTCTTGACCCACATTCTGCAAAAACTCGTCCTTGATGCGCAACAGGGTCTGCAATTCTTCGGTTGCAAGCTGGAGAGTGTCCGCCGTTTCGGCTTGGCGGCGATAGGCTGCCGTATTGTGCCAAATCTCTTCTTGGGTACGAATATGATGCCCAAGCAGGTGCGAAATGACCGTCGGACTTGGGGAATGAGAGGGGGCGATCGCCGCGACCTCATCCCAGTTTTCCATCATCAGCTCAACTTCTGGCTCTAGAGGTGTTTGAGCGGCAGCAGCGGCGATCGCGGCATAGAGTCCCAAAAACACCTGCTCCAGCGTAGCCGGATCCACAGAATAGATTGCCAGCAGCGGATGGCGACGCTCAGCCTCCTCCTCAGAACGATTGGAATGGGGTCGGTGTGCCAGCACCAGCCCCGAAAACGTCTCAGACACCACCAATACAAAGTATTCACGCTTCAGTTGCCCATCCGTGACGATGGGGAACAGGGCACTTTTGGAGCTGTAGCTGGCCAGAGCGTCATTTACCGCTGCCAAACTATTATGGTCATCAATCAAACCATCCGCATCCGCTGCTGATGATCCCTCCAGGTCGGGGGGGGCATCAGCCGCCAGAGGGCCGAACTCGTCTCGGTTACTCGTAAATGCATAGAGTGTATGGGGCGCAGTTGCCACTTGGCGCAGTCGCTGTATTTCTGATTGCCAGGTCTCTCCTTTGGGCAGCTTTATCCAGATCGTTGCGCCCAAGCGCTGACCCACCAAGACATCCACCATGGCGCTCACCATCGATTTAAACGTGGTGGGGCTAACCTGCAACGGGTCAGGCGGGGGGGTAGCACTCAGGGCTAGCTCATACAGCGAGACATCATTCAGCGAAGACGATTTCATGCAGTTTAGGAAGAGGGGGCAACCATATCACATTCCAAACAGCCGTTCGGGAACACCTGCCAACACGCATCACACACCCTAAGAAGCACACCCCAAGCAAAGCAACGTAGGCTGAGTGGCGGCCACAATCCACTCCGATTAAGCTTTGATTTTATAAAAGACAGGTGTGACGTGCTCGCTTTTTGCCTATAGTATTCGAGACTTTTTATTTGGGGCTTTTTATTTGATTTTTTTAATAGATGCTCGGGTCAAGCAGACTAGTAAACTCTATGCCCACTGATCAGCTTACCTGCTCATTTGGGCGAGTCTGGGCACTGGCGCGCCATCCCTCACATGATTAGATCATCCTAATTGGATAGGCTTAACGGAATCATGATTGGGTGGAGTCAGAGCTGCCCCTCGCTCCACTCCCCTTTGCAGCATCTATGACTGTGTGGATGGATAGACAGTGCCCGTTGCTTACAGACTTTATCCACAAGTGTCAAAAAAAGCCACCTTTTCCGCCGATATTTAATTCTTCGTTGATCAAGAGGATTGGGCGGGACGGTAGCCCTGAGTCAGGGTAAAGGCCTTTATGAATCAGCCACGGGGCGCAATGCCACTTACTTTAAACACATCGCTGAGCGTGGCGCAGTAGGGCACAGAGCCATAGGTGGTCGGATTCACAAACTGCTCATAGGTGAAGTAGCGATAGTCCATGCAAAAGCGATCCCACGCGGCCATTTGGATTCGAAACACCCGAATAAAAAAGTTAGCTAGCCCCGCTGTCAGGGGAATGCGAAAGTAAATACGCCGACCCAAGTAGCCGCTGATTTCCTCAATCGCTTCATTAACCGTCAGCGGCGCGTTGCCTAGCACCAGTTGGCGACTTTTGCCCTCGGTAGGGGAACGGTGCAGCAGCAGCAGCACGACCTTGGCAATATCTTCGCAGTGAATATAGTGAAAACCGCCATCGGCTTTGAGAAAACGAATCAAATCAATCCACCGAACGACTTGGGGCAGTCCGCTGCTAATCTGCGACAGGGGCTTGGTCGCATCGCCACCAAACACAAGGGTGGGAAAGAGGGTAGTAACGCGGGGGGCGATCGCCAACTTTTGCACTCGCTGATGACAGTCGTATTTAGTGCGCACATAGTCTGTGCCCACTTCTCCGGCCTGTCTAAGCGGCTGATTATCGCGCCCTAGAATGCTGGCTGTGGAGAAATACACCACCTGCTGGCACACGTCGGGATCAAGCAAATTAAGCAACCGAATGGTTTTAGTGACATTGATGTCATGAGTATTGGGGCCGCCCCAAGCTGTTGCAATTAACACGGCATAGTCTACGGTTTTGAGCAACTGGCGGTGTCGCTCAATGTGCAACATGTCGCCCTGCAGCAAATGAATGCCTGCACGGGTAGTCAGGTTTAGCCGTAGCTTCTGAGGATCTCGCACCAGCAAAAACAGCTCGTGCTCAGTATCTTGGATGAGTTTATCTACCACGTAGTGGCCAATGCATCCACTGGCACCCGTAATAAAAATCCGCTTAGAGGTCATGAGTTTACGTTGAAAAGATCACACGATAGCCGCTACAGCCTGTCAGGCATCGCCGTAGCGGCGGCTGTAATACTGACTATAGAAGCGCTTCTTGGCGTGCTGCTTGAGTCTACCAAGATTTAACCTTTGGCTAATGTTTTCTTTACGTGCGATCGCCCATCTCCCAGTAGGGTTAATGCTGTAATCGTGGAGATTTCAGAAGCATGCGTCCTCTAAGTGTGTTCTTTGCCAAGTTAACCCAATCTTTTGGCAAATTTTGGCGATCGCCTAAGCTTACCCCGCCGGGGATATCTCGCTATGGCCTGGTGTCGATCGCCTTAGCAAGTTTAATTGTGCTAAGCCAAGGCTGGCCTGCTGTGGCTCAGCAGCCAATTCGCATTCAGGGCGAGGTGGTAGATACCCTGAGAGACCTAGGCGGTGCAGAAATGCTAACGGTCAGTCGCGATGGGCAGTTCACAGTAGTTGCTGGAGCAGATGTGGTCACGGTGGTGCAAATTGGCGATCGCACCCTCGACCTCATCAACTCCTATGAGCTAACGCCTGACCTACTGCCCGAGGGCTCAACCGCCGCCGAGTTTACTGGACTTGCCATTAGCCCTGACGGTTCCTATGTGCTAGTAGCGGTGAAAGATGATGACGACGCTAACCTTGACACCTTCGACGAAGTGCCGGGTAAGGTCATTGCCTTATCTATCCCTGACCTAGAGGTGCTGGGGCAAACGACAGTAGGGCGCGGGCCGGATTCTGTGGCGATCGCCCCCAACGGCCTGTTTGCCGCCGTCGCCAATGAAGACGAAGAAAACGAAGAAGACCTTACCAATCTAGAGAACCGCCCGGGCACCGTGTCTATCATCGACCTGCGCCGCGGCCCCAACCGCATGACTCAGTTCGAGTTGCCCCTTCCCCAAGAAAACATCCCCTTCTTCCCCCATGATCCGCAGCCCGAAACTGTACGAATCGCCTCTGATAGCTCTTTCATATTGGTCACGCTGCAGGAAAACAACGCCGTTGCCCGCATCGACGTACCCCGTCCTCTGCCATTTCGCATGCGCGCCCGAAACTTTCAAGTGCAGAACTTTGACATGGGTATTCGCACAGGATTTGGCCTAACGCGCGATCGCGTGGGCGAGGGCTTATGCCGCTCTAGCAGCTACGACCTATCCCAGCGCCGGTCTTATACATCTGCGCGCGAGCCCGATGGCATCGCCATCAGCCCTGACCTCAGCTTCTTTGTCACCGCTGACGAAGATAACCTGACCGCAGTCAACGAGCAAAGCTATAACGGCGTGCCCCTGAGCCCTCATGGAACCCGTAGCGTTAGCGTTTATGACGCCACCACTGGTGAGTTGCTCAGCGACAGCGGCGACACCATTGAAGACAGCATTTTGGCGCTGGGCTTGCCCCAACGCTGCAACAGCAAAGGCCCCGAGCCTGAAGTGGTGAGCATTGCCGAGATTGAAGGCCGAACGCTAGCGGCAGTTTCCATTGAGCGCTCCGACGCCATCACTATCCATGATGTCACTGACCCAAGCAATATCACCCTGCTAGACACGGTGATTCTAAACGACACCGTGGTTCGGGCAGACATCGCAGCCGAGCTAGAGCCAGAAGGGATTGAGTTTGTACCCGGCAGCAACAAAATTGTGGTGTCAAACCCAGAAAACAACACCGTCACCTTGGTCAACCTGGTTCGGTTAGATCGCTAGTTTGATAGCCCGAGCTAACGCGCTATAACTCTGCCCTAATCCAAGGTGAATTCGGATTTGGTATCAGCCCCGCACTGCGGGACTGATACCAAATCCGAATCCCATATCTCCAGTTCTATCGAAACCCATCAGTTGATTAGAATCACTATTGATGTGAACCCCTTGAGCAGCAGAAGGTTCACATCAATAAGCACTCAAACCAACGTATTAAGCGCTATCCCGTATTAAGTAAGGAAAGCTTTTAGATGCTGGTTTCCGTTTCCTTAAGGAAATGGATTTGAAGCTAAGACTACTGGCGCAGGCGCAATTGGGATGGACTCTGAAGCTGCGGAAGTGGGGCGATCGCCCTATCGAGCGGGTTTACTAAATAGCCCTAACATCGGCCCTAAAATCGCGCCAAATAAAAACCCACCTGCGTGGGCCCAATAAGCCACACCGCCAGACTCCATTCCCACATTCGTTTGAGTAGACAGGCCAGCCACCCCATAGAGCGCCTGCATCACAAACCAAAAGCCCAAAAAGTAAAATGCAGGAATGCGGAACGGCAGCAGCACAATCCCCAGCGGCACCAGGGTCAGAATACGAGCGCGGGGAAACTTCAGCACGTAGGCACCCATGACCCCGGCGATCGCGCCACTGGCACCCAGCGACGGAATGCTAGAGCCCGAGGAGAAAAACCACTGCGTCAGTCCGGCCAACACGCCACACAGCAAATAAAATAACAAATACTTACTGCGACCCAATTCTTCTTCGATATTGTTGCCAAAAATCCATAGGTAGAGCATGTTACCTGCAATGTGCAGGAAGCCCCCATGCAAAAACTGCGAGGTAATGAGCGTAATCCATTCTGGCAGGCCATCGCTGCGCTGTAGATTGCCCTCAAAGCTAGCGGTAAGCTCACGGGGAACGATCGCCCAAGTTTGAAAAAACTGCTCTAGCTGTTCTGACGACAGCGACAGCTCATAAAAAAACACCAGAATGTTGATCAGGATTAGCCCATACGTGATGTAGGGCGTGATGCGAACTGGATTGTCATCGCGAAGGGGAACCACAGGGCAGCATCCTAATTTTTGTCTTATCTACCGTACAGCATTGCAATAAATCTGCAAGGGAATACCATGCAATATCAAGAATGTACGGCATTATGCCCAAATCCCAAAACTTTCCTAAGGAAGAATTGTCTTTTACAAATCTAGACAGATCTAACCCAGAGACGGGCGATCGCCCACCCACATCCCCTCCCCATTTGTCCTATCTTTGCACCGCAGCCAGTATATAGAAACGGCATAGCGCGATACCGTGTGAAGAAACCAGTCCTAGGATTTGACAAACTCATATGACGTTAACGGCTTCATCGCTTGATCGATTGGCTCAGCATCGGCAGCAGTTTCCGGCACTGCTAACCAAACATTATTTCAACTATGGGGGTCAGGGGGTATTGCCCGAGGCGGCGATCGCCGCGATTGCACAGGCGCACCGCAATAGCCAACAGCAGGGGCCATTTTCCACCCAGGTGAACCAGTGGATGAATCAGGAAATGGCGCAGACCCGCGAGGCGATCGCCCAACAGCTTCACGTGTCTCCCCACACCATCAGCCTTACCGAGAACGTCACCATCGGCTGCAACATTGTGCTCTGGGGCATCGACTGGCAAGCAGGCGACCATCTACTGCTCACGGATTGTGAGCATCCGGGCGTGGTCGGGGCTGCATTAGAACTCCAGCAGCGGTTTGGCATTGAGGTCTCTACCTGTCCCATGATGGAGACCCTAAACCAGGGGGATCCCGCTACGGTGATTGCTCAGCACTTGCGGCCCACCACCCGCTTGGTCGTCCTTAGCCACATTTTGTGGAATACCGGTCAGGTATTGCCGCTGCAGGAAATCGTGGCGCAGTGTCACCAGTTTAGGGGGGAATCGGGCGATCGCCCGCCTGTCCAGGTTTTGGTGGATGCAGCCCAGTCGATAGGCGTGCTGCCACTCGACCTCGAGGCTCTCGGTGTAGATGCTTACGCCTTTACGGGCCATAAATGGCTCTGCGGCCCTGCAGGCCTCGGCGGTCTATATCTTAGCCCCGCAGCTCAAGAGGTCATTCGCCCCACCATGATTGGCTGGCGCAGCGTCACCAAAAACTCCCAGGGGCACCCCACCGGCTTTAGTGCTAATAGCCAGCGCTACGAAATCGCCACCTCAGACTTTACGCTCTACGGAGCCCTAAGAGGAGCGATCGCCCTGCATGACCAGTGGGGAACATCCCAAGACCGCTATCAGCGCATCTGTCAACTCAGCAGCTATCTCTGGCACCAGTTACAAGACATGCCTCGGGTTACCTGTCTGCGAACCGCTCCCCCAGAAGCCGGACTAGTCTCGTTCACTATTGCCGACACCAACCACGCTTCCCTCGTCTCCACGCTAGAGGAAAATGGATTTCTGCTCCGCACTATCCTCGATCCCGACTGCATTCGCGCCTGCGTCCACTACCTAACGCTCGAACAAGAAATCGACGACCTCATTCAAGCCCTACGTCAATTGCTGTGAGGCTGCCGACGACACTGCCAAACTGGTATTAAATTCAGGATAAGCTCACCCGTTCCACAGGCCATGCCCTATGAGGACGGCCCATAAAACGTGGTGGGGCACCCCGCATCGCGCAGTGCCCCACCACTCTCTTAGCCCAAACTGATAAACCAACCTAAGGTTATTTGCCGACTGCTCAGTCTTCGAGCTGAGCAGAAGGTACTTCAATAGCAGACACATCTACCGTACCCGGCGGCGTCACCCGCAGAAAGTGTCCGCCTTCTATCTTCAGGACCTCGCTACAGTTAGGGCAGCGAATTTGAGCGTTATTAATCCCGATCGACGGGGTTCCACAGACGGGGCACTGATCTTCTACCACATTGCGTCGCAACCACCAGCGAAATCCTAACACCGCAATCACTGGGGCCACCAACAGTAAAACCATCAATGCCAAGACAGACTTTACCAACCAGCCCAACCCAATAGACCCCAGCAGCCAAATCACTGCAAAAACTGCTATCCAGCTTCCAAGTCCAGATAGATTCAATTGCAATTTAGAAAACTGGAGATGATTCATTGCAGCCTCCTACGGGCAAAGGCATACTTACGTATTGCCAATCAATACTACCAGCATACCGAGGCAACCCCACCTCGCCCAGGACAGATCTCCGAACCCAGTCTATGGAATCAAGAACTCGGCTGCCGTTGAACGTACTGGGAAAGAATATTCTGAAGGCGATCGCTAAATGCTGCTTGGCCAAACTGGGCGATCGCCCGCTGCCGCAGCCATTCACCATCACAGCGGCGATCGCCTGCACCCCCCTGCTGTCGAGCGTCCCGCCCTGCCAGCACATCAATACAGGCTTCTGCCACCGCTGCCACATCACGATAGGGCACTCGCCATCCCAACTCCCCATCCATCAGGGGATCAGCCGATCCATCTGCATTGCCCGACACCACAGGCACCCCGCAGGCCATCGCTTCTAGATACACAATGCCAAACCCTTCCTGCGACGGCATGACATACAGATCGGCTAAGCGGTAATGCTCCACCAATTCAGCCACTGGAACAAACCCTGCAAAGACCACGCGATCAGCGACCCCCAGCGATGCCGCCAGCCGGGCCAGCCGTGACTGATCATTGCCCCGCCCAATCACCAAATATTTAACCGTAGGATACTGCTGAGCGATGTGGGGCAGCGCTCGCAATGTTATGTCGACGCCCTTGTATGGATCACCTACCCACAGCCGCGCCACAGTCAGCAAAACCCGACACCCGGCCAGTCCATAGCGGTCTAGGAGTTGTGAGGAGGCTGCACCCCGACTATAGCGATCGCCGTCTACCATACACGGCAGTCGGTAAACCCGCTGTGGTGAAACGTTGTTGTGGCGGCAGAGGCGATCGCCCGTATAGCGACTAATCGTCCATATCTGGCTCGCACCCCTCAAGGCCCAGCGATAGACCAGCGGCAAGGGGTTCCACACCTCTTTTCCATAGGTCATCACTGCATACCGCAACCGCAACAGCCGCGCCATCAGCCCCACCACTGGGGCTAAGTTGATATGCCCACACACGACTAAACTAGGATGCGTAGCACGCAGATGTTGCCACAGAGCGCTCATCATCCGCAGTCGATCTAGCGCTGGGTTTCGAGTTTTAAACCCTATAAATTGAATATCGTGACCCCAGGGGCAAGTCAGCGGGCGATCGCCGTCTCGCAGCGCCATCACTGTAATCGGGCGGTGGGTCTGCCCAGCGGCGGTGCGGAGCACATCCTGTACGTAAGACTGAATCCCCCCTTCATGGCCAAACACTTCTAAGAACACGAATGTAATCGGTGCATCCTTTCGAAGGGAATACTCTGGCTTGCTTTGACCCGCATCGGATGCTGCCATCAACGATGCACCTCAGACCGGCCTACAGCAAGGGACGTATGATGCTTCACTAGCCATAGGCAATTACCGCCCTGGCGGCAGCGTTGATACTCGGCCTGGTCTGCAAGGCGGCGGAGCAAAAACCAACCGTAACCACCCAAGCGCAGCGTACCTGGGGCAGGCTCTTTCAAGGTGGTAGGGTCAAACGGTTCGCCACGATCCCAGATCCGAATCTCAATTCGATCGTCCCACAGCGCCAAATCAATTTTTATTTCTGTATCAGTCGGCAAGGATTTGTGGGCATGGCGCACCGCGTTCGAAAACCCTTCTACCAGGGCTAACTGCATCGGATAGGCTTGCTGTTTTAACCAAACCAGTCGACACCCACTCTGAGCACAAAATTGCTGAAACCAATCCTCAATAGAGTTGAGGACTCGCAAATCACTCCGAACAACTAAGCTTGTTTGACGATACACAACCAGATCAAGAACGCTAGGGGCGTACAGGTTAATACAGTAGAAGACCGAGGATGAGAGTTGAGCAGACGAAGGGAAGAGCTAACTGCAAAGCCAATTATTTGATATACAAAGCCTGGGCTTTAGCAGATATAGCGCTCTCGCCACTCTCCTAGTCCACACGGCATCTGATTCAAAGGCACCCCATAAATAGATTACCTGGGCTAAACTCAACGTGCAACAGCACAGTTTGGCTTGTTGCCAACCCCGCGTTTGAATCCAAACCCAACTCCACAACACCCAAAAAACAAAGATCTTGGATAGCCAGTGCAAGCAAACGCCATCCAAGATCTTTAATTTACGTCGCCAGAAAAGGTTCTCTTCTCACTAGAAGCCTGAAAACAACCTGAACTGAGAATTAGCTCAAGCCCTCAACCAAACTAAGCCTAAAACAGACCTAGGGTTAAGGATTTGTCGATTGGCAGAGTAGCGCCGATGCCAAGCCACAGTGTCACTGCAGTACTGAACAAGAAGACGGTGGTTGCCACAGGACGACGAAACGGATTCTGAAACTTATTCACATTCTCAATGAACGGAATCAACATCAAGCCTACGGGGATTGCGGATTGCAATGCCACACCCAACAGCTTATTGGGCACAACTCGTAGAATTTGGAAGGCGGGATACAAATACCACTCAGGCAAAATCTCAAGCGGCGTAGCAAAAGGATTAGAGGGCTCACCCACCAATGCGGGGTCAAGAACCGCAAGCGCTGTGACGCAGGCGATTGTCCCTAGAATCACCACCGGGAAAATGTAAAGAAGGTCGTTAGGCCAAGCGGGTTCGCCGTAGTAGTTGTGACCCATGCCTTGCTTAAGCTTTTCGCGCAGAGCTGGATCACTCAAGTCCGGCTTTTTAATCGTTGCCATAGTGTAAGTGCTCTCCTTATCGTTGACGGCCGACTCGCATTTGGTTGTCAGCCTGTGGTCATTGCTGCTGTAGATGACTGAGTTGGCAACCAGCAGTTAAGCATTAACCACTGGTCTATTCAAAAACAGCCTAAATCGAAATCGTTGCAAGGCCTTCGGATCGGTTGGCTCACCTAGTGACCTTAGAGAGGTCCAGAGATACCCTGCTTACGAATCATCAAGAAGTGCATCAGCATAAACACGGCGATCGCCCAAGGCAATACAAACGTGTGCAGGCTGTAGAAACGAGTCAACGTGGACTGACCGACGCTGGTACCACCGCGAATGAACTCGGTCATCAACGAGCCAACTACCGGAATCGCTTCAGGCACACCGGACACAATCTTAACGGCCCAGTAGCCGACCTGATCCCAAGGCAGAGAATAGCCCGTCACCCCAAACGATACGGTGATCACCGCCAAAATAACGCCAGTCACCCAAGTCAACTCACGGGGCTTCTTGAAACCACCGGTGAGGTAAACCCGAAACACGTGCAGAATCATCATCAGCACCATCATGCTGGCAGACCAGCGATGGATAGAACGAATTAACCAACCGAAGCTGACCTCATTCATCAGGTACTGAACTGACGCGAATGCTTCAGTCACACTGGGTTTGTAATAAAAGGTCATCGCAAACCCAGTGGCGAACTGGATGACGAAGCAGGTCAGCGTGATGCCGCCCAAGCAATAAAAGATATTTACGTGAGGAGGAACGTATTTGCTACTGATGTCATCAGCTAGCGCCTGGATTTCCAGCCGTTCCTGAAACCACTGATAGGTCTTTGAGTCAGTTACCTGCTTAGTAAACATGAAGCGAGAATTCCAAGCTATGTTGCTATTTCTAACGAATGTAACACAGCTCAAT
>JBGTOF010000407.1:0-4963 GCA_041742695.1 Elainellales cyanobacterium
ACATGATACGGACTGAGTGGTGGGCGCTTTGTCTCACCTATAGAAGTAGAGGGAACAGAACCTAAAGCCATAAACCTTCCTCACTGAATGCACTTACACATGCTACTGCGACTGACCCACCAGAAGTGAACACCAAAAGACACAAGAATGAAAACTCGTAGGGTTGAGATGGGCAATGTAAAAACAGCCATAACACTGTTGAGCCCGAGTCTTTTAGATTGATTCCCTGCTTGATTGATTAAACGCTCGCTACAGTAGATTAAGTGCAAGTGCGACTTACAATAACAAGTCTAACAGTTTCTAAATCTTAAATGCAAGCCGTACTTGCATTTTTAACGTTCTCTTCAGATCTGCAGCTATTCACAGCTTTCCGTAGATAGGGTTTATAGATAGGTTTAATGTCTAATCGCCGACGTCCTACCCGACAGCGCTTGATTCAAGCTGCGACGCAACTCTTCATTACTCAGGGCGTGGCCGAAACCACCACGCGGCAGATTGCTGATCTGGCTGAAGTTAATGAAGTGACGCTGTTTCGCCATTTTGGCAACAAGCATGGGCTGTTGTTGGCTGTGATGGAAGATGCAGAGGCGCTGGCGCATTTGGGACTTGCCTTGGGGCAAGAGGCATCACAGATGAGCAGCGTATCCCAGGCGTTAAAAAACTATGCCAATGTGCACATGCAGGCGTTGGAACAAATTCAAGAGTTTGTGCGATCGCTCATTGGCGAGTCGGGGCATTATCCTGTTGAGAATCGGCGGGCGTTGGGGCGGGGGGTGATGCTGGCCAATCGCTACACGGCGCAATACCTCTCCACTATATTTGGGCATGAGCAGTTGCAGACGCGCCTGCCAACTGAGAAATTGTCGAGTTTGCTGAACAGCCTGCTGCTCGGGTATGCAGTGCTGGAGTTTACGAGCGAGTTTCATGAGCTGTGGCATGATCGCGAGTATTTTGTCGATGGGCTGGTAGAACTGTTTTTGTATGGTGCGGTGGTGCAGCCGGTGGGGCTGGATGCTTCGGATGCGGCGCAGGTGGGCGATCGCCCGATGATGGATTTGCCTGCGCCGCTGGTGCATGACATATTGCGTCGGGCCCGCCAGCACCACAGCCAAGACTATGCGCTGGCCTATGTGCTGTTTGCATCCGGATTGAGCGTGACGGAAGTAGCGGGGCTATGGCGATCGCACGTCTTCGTTGAAGACCATCAGCATTTGGTGCAGGTGGTCAGCGGCAATGTGCGGCAAGTGCCGCTCAACCAGTGGATTTTGGGGCGTCGCTATGGCACACCTGCCAACAACCCTCTCGCGCAGTGGCTTAAAAGCCGCAAAGATGACCAATATCCCCTGTTCTTGAATGAGCGCGAGTCGGCCATGAGTGTGGCGGATATTCAGCAGCATTGGCAGCGGTGGACTGAGGGACTGACGACGCCTCAGGGCGCATTGCCCTTGGTGGCGCAAGGCCAGGCGACTTGGTATGTGGAGATGCTAACGCGCGGCCTTAGCCCCGAAACGCTGACAATTCTGGCCGGGCGGGAGATGACGGTGCTGGAGCCATATATTCGCCGAGCCCAGGAAAAGATGGCGTTAGATGAAGTGGCTCGGTTGGATCAGCGCGTCAATAATTAGGATCGTACATTTAGAGTCGGATCGCTGAGATTTAGGCAACTGAGAGGCACTGGGTGATATCACAACGCTGGACAACCCTAGGCAAGAGGGCGATCGCCCTCTTTGTTTCTCTCAGTCTGGCGGCCTGTGTGCCCAGCCTGCGCCACAGTCTGCCCTTTGATACTGCCTCAGAAGGCGATGCGCTAACGCCCTCGGGCGCTGCTGAGCCCTGTCAGACCGATCTGCCGCCTGAGTTAGACGAAACGTTGGATGGCTATCGACTGGCCCAGCCTGAGGACTTTATTGCAACCCTGCGAGACTGGGAAAATCAGCCCAACGGTGAAGAATTTACAATGCGGTATGGGAACCAACCGCTTACCTGTAGCGTGATTGCGGCGGACTTGGAGGGCGATCGCCATCTCGACTATGCGCTGATAGTCGTCAACGAGCAACGCCAGACTAGCCAATTTCGGCTCGTGCTGAATCGGGGCGATCGCCCTGAGATTGTCGCCACCCGAGACTTTCCCACACCGCCCGAGCCAGCGGACGGTCTGGTGTATACGGCCATGTTCTTAAAGCTGCCGCATCTACCGGGCCCTGCTAATCGAAATGGCTTTCCGTTAACGGAAGGGAGTTCAGAGCGATCGCACTTTATCTCTATCGCCGCTGTGGAACTCTGGACGGCTCCTATTGTTAGCCCCCTGCAGCCGCCCGCTGCCCTCACCTCAGAAATGTTTCGCCCTGACGCATTGGGGGAGCGTTCGGAGGTGTTTTATCTAGAGCGGGGCGAGCTGCAGGTGCTTCAGGTTTCTGATTAACCGCTCATCGGGGTAGGCGGTTGCCGGATCTCTACGTCTCTGCCGTCATCAGTCTACTGACTCGATCGAGACGGTAACGGCGGCGATCGCCACATACATGTCGTCATTTTTGTCGTTGAGCTGAGCGATGGCGCGGCCCTCGACCACCATGCCGCCTGCGGTGAGAGTCAGAGTTTTCTGTCCGAAGGGCAGCACCGCCAGCACTTCATCCTGGCGCACTTGGTCTGGAAAGGGCACCGCCACCTGCACTTCTACCACCATGTCGTTGGGGTCATCGAGTCCGGCGACTTCCCACACGCCGGGAAGGGCATTGTGAGCAATCGCATTGCGTACGGCACGGGCTGCCGCGACGGTGGGATCTTGACCATGCTGGTCTACCCCCATGCCCATTTCAATAATCAGCCGTTTTCGAGTCATGCATCCCTCTGTCATCCACTAGTTATCCACGGGTCATTCACGGGTTATCCACTGGTATGCCTCAATTAGACCACGCCAACCAGAGACACCCCGGCGATCGCCGCAAACACTAAAAACAGCCCACCACTCAACAGCGTCAACACGCGCTCCGATAAGTATTGGCAAATCATGCGCCCGCCCACCACGGCGATCGCCGTGCAGATGGCGTGCCCCAGCGAGGCCCCCAGCACCACCCCAAAGGGATTGTTGGCGGCTGCCAAGGCAATGGTGGCGAACTGTGTGCGATCGCCCCACTCTGCCACAAAGGTTAGCCCAAAGGCTTCTGCCACAATGATCAGTGGCGTGCGGCGAGTGGGCAGGGTTTTCTCAGCGTTATGAATGGCCTCTGCCGCTTCTTGTTGCTCATTTACCAAGCAATCATCCGTCTTCATGCGGCTAGCTTCATAGAGCAGCTTGAACCCGAAAATCACAAATAGTAAACATTCCGCTAGCTTGACGTAAAGCATGGGCAAGAGGCCAATCACTTGCCCCAACAGCACTGAGATTACCGTCATCGCAACCAGTGCGGCAACACTACCCAAAAACACCCAACGGCGAGGGTAGCGCGTGGCTAAAATAGCACCAATAAAAAAAGTCTTGTCTCCTAACTCGGAGACCGTAATCAGCAATAGACCTGCTGTAAATGCTTCGAGCATCGTCCTTCAAGCTCCTCTCGTGGTGCGGCGCAGCGCGAGCTTGAAGAGACCGACGACCTCACCAAGCTCGCGCGATTGCGAACTTAGTGAAGGTCTCACCTGCATTAATTCAGCATTCTAAGAACACTTGTTAGTGCCACCTGAACCAGGCTCATCGCCAGTATGTTGATTCAGGATGCCGACCCATATCTGAGCCAGCCAGCTACTCCCCTTCATGAACTTAATATTACTCGATTGACCTAAAAGTAGTAAAGCATCCATGCGGTGCGTGAGCGGAAGATCTCCCCATATTCTCAGGACGCCGCATGCTGTGGGTAAGTCCTGTTCACTAACGAAAAGACCGACAAAAAGTCGTTAGAATCTTCAGAACAACTCCTAGAGTGCCGCGCGCAGCGGTTCCTTGGTATTGTGTGTAGTGGTTCTTACGCAGCTCACGGCGATCGCACCCATGGCCACCATCAACGACAACTATCTCAAGCTCAAAGCAGGCTACCTGTTTCCTGAAATTGCCCGGCGGGTCAACACCTTTGTGGCCGAGCATCCCGATGCCAGCATCATTAAACTGGGCATTGGCGATGTAACTGAACCGCTGCCTGCTGCCTGTCGCACTGCAATGATTGCCGCTGTGGATGAAATGGGCGATCGCGCCAGCTTTAAAGGCTATGGCCCAGAACAAGGCTACGGCTGGTTGCGAGAAAAAATCGCCACCCACGACTTTCAAGCCCGAGGCTGCGACATCTCCCCCGACGAAATCTTCATTTCTGACGGGTCAAAGTGCGACTGCGGCAACATTCTCGACATCTTTGGCAGCACCAACACCATCGCGGTCACTGACCCGGTTTATCCCGTCTATGTAGATACCAACGTGATGGCGGGGCACACGGGCGACGCCAATGACCAAGGCGAATACGATGGCCTGGTTTACTTGCCCATCTCTGCCGATAATGACTTTACCGCCGAGATTCCCGCCACAAAAGTGGATTTGATTTATCTGTGCTTCCCCAACAACCCAACCGGCGCAACTGCCACAAAAGCGCATCTGCAAGACTGGGTTGCCTATGCCCGCGCCCACGGCTCCATCATCCTGTTTGATGCCGCCTATGAAGCGTTTATCACCGACCCCGCCCTGCCCCATTCCATCTATGAAATTAAGGGTGCGCGCGACTGCGCCATTGAGTTTCGCTCATTTTCTAAAAACGCGGGGTTTACCGGCACCCGCTGCGCCCTCACTGTGGTACCCAAAACCCTAATGGGCAAAGCGGCAGATGGCTCCGATGTAGAGTTGTGAAAGCTGTGGAATCGCCGCCAGTCCACCAAGTTCAACGGGGTTTCGTATATTGTGCAGCGGGGAGCCGAAGCGGTCTACTCCCCGGAGGGGCAGGCGCAAATTCAGGAACTGGTGGCGTTTTATATGGAAAATGCCCGGATC
>JBGTOF010000438.1:0-4338 GCA_041742695.1 Elainellales cyanobacterium
GAGCTTATAGATACCGAAGCGCAAACAGTTAATGCCTCTAGGAGAGGTGGCCGAGTGGTTGAAGGCGCAGCACTGGAAATGCTGTTTAGGGGTAACTTTAACGAGGGTTCGAATCCCTCCCTCTCCGTTTTTTTGAGTAGACTAATTTGCTATTTAAGCAAGGGTTCTCAATAATATGCTTTAGGGCGAACAGGTTCAGCCTATTCGCCCTAAAGTCACGTGTAGCTAGAATAACGTGACTTCGGCAGCAGCAGGGCTTAGCGTTATTTCAGCCCTGCTTCACGGGGTTGAAATAACGCTATCGCACCCACATTGGAATGGAATTGATTGCATCCCACTTTTGCAACCCTCACTCTAAATCCCTCTCCCAGAACGGGAGAGAGACTTTAAATCCGGCTCCCCTTCTTCCTTTTTTGGGAGAAGGGGCTGGGGGATGTAGAGCTATGCTCTTCAGGCAGGGTGGGCAAACTTACAAAATTGGGATGAGCTCTATTGGAATTGCTAAACAGGCCAATGTATGGGGGCGCGATCGCCCGCTCTTAGCCCTTATTCTGAGGCTTAGTACTTTTAGGATTGGATCAGTGCCGCTTCAGTTTATTCTTTGGTGGCGTTGTGAAGAATTGATGGGGTCTGGGAATGTTAATGCCATCAGGGCATGCAAATTTAATAAAGTATCCCGATCGGAATTGCATAGGGATGAATCAGGGGGTAACGTGTTTGATCCTGGAGGGACTGCTGATGATCCCCGCTTCAGTGATATGTTAGGAAGCGGCGAAATATTAAGCAGATATTACATGGGCCGATCTACCCGTGCCTCTCCAGCGATAGCCCCCAATATTGACTAGCGTAGCGCTCTATCAAGAACCATCTTATCTATGCTGATGAACCAAAAATTTTGGTCTGCGTGCCGAGCTTTGCCCTGCCGCATGATCGACGTCGTCCATTTGCTGGGTGCGATCGCCCTTGACTGAGTGGGCAATGGTTATGAGATAGTGCTTTTGCCTCATCTCCTAACTGCCTAAGGTCGTGTGCCTTGCAATGCTAGTTCCCAATGTTGATTACTGTTCATAGGTTCGTGGGTTCCACATGCTGAAGCTATTACTGCTGATTCCTTTTGTGCCAACGATGGCACAGCCTGCACCCGTCCTGGCTACACCGCCGATTCATCAAGTTATTCAATCTCAACCGGTGCGCGCATTGCCTGGGCAGCTCGACTCAGTGCCCGTGTTCAACAGCAATAGTCCTGAATTAGTGCAGACTGAAGGAATTTTGCTTTCTACTTTTCCTACAGAGGGGATGCGATCGCCCCAGGCTCATCTCAACTATGCCTTTGACGGTCGGTTCGACATTTTTGCGCATCACATTGCGCGGGGGCTGACTCCTGACGATGTACGAACGTTATTCATTGCCAAGCTGGTGCACAATCCGGGTGATCGTCCCGTTCAGATTGACGTCCATCAAACGGTGTCTTATCTCAGCCAAGAAGCGCCCTTCTACGATCTGCCCTCGCATGTATTAAATCGCACTGGGTCTGTATTTGCAGGCCCCGGTAGCCGCACCACTACCGACATGCTACGGGGAGTCAATCAGCGGTTGGTGCCTCAGCGCATTACCCTGGCTCCGGGCTCCACCCAGCTGTTGATGAATGAACCTATTCCTCTGCGCAGCTTAGAGGCGTTTCGAAATGGCTTGCCGCTCCCTCAATATTTACCCCAGTCCCAGTTAGGCACAGACTTGGGAGAGGTCATGGATGGTGATACCGGTGTGGAATCGCAGCCAGCTCCGCCAGTGTCGCGTGAGTTGCCTATTAACGCGCGCACCACACAAATGTACTTAACCAGCAATGGCCCCGTTCATGTCGCTAGCTTGGCGATGTTTGCTCGATTGCTGCCCAACGGCTCCGAACGTCCGCCATCCTTAGACGAGTGGAGAACCCTCTTGCGCGAGGGGAATTTAGCGGGGCCTCGCGATATTGCACCGTCTCCCCCTGATAGCCAGCGGATGCGTCGCTTCTTTTATGGGCGTGTTGCGGGAGTGGCCTATGGCTCACGGTGGGAGGCCACCCTAACCGACACAGACGAAGCCAACACGCTCACTATTCCAGAGCCCGGAGAAGCGGTTTCCTTTGCAATTAGCACGGTGGATCGCAATACCTTTGGAACCGGGCAAATTCAAAGTGCGCCGATTGCGGCACGCTATCCAGATACGGCCTATCGTGCCCACGGAAACTACGGCATCCATTACAGTCTGTCGCTGCCCCTCACCAACACAAGCAGCCAGGCGCGCCAGGTTGCCATTTTGTTTCAGACGCCTGTTAAGGACGAGCATCTACGAGGTCAAGCGCTGCGCTTCTTTAATCCGCCGCAGGATCGGGTGTTTTATCGGGGAACGCTGCGCCTGCAATATAAGAATGAATGGGGGGTCGAGCAGACGCGCTATATCCATGTGGTGCAGCGCCGGGGCCAGCGGGGCGAACCGCTGGTGACCTTGCGGCTACCCGCTGGGGCTCGTCGTGATGTGGCGGTTGACTTCCTCTATCCACCTGATGCAACTCCACCTCAAGTGCTCACAGTCCAAACCCTAGGACGAGATGTGGTGCCTAGCCCTGAGGAAGGAGCCCCTGTGTTGAGCCGCCAACCCGTTAACCGGGCGATCGCCCCTGAGTTTGAGCTCGACATTGTACCAGCTGCAACAGAAGGCACGGAGCCAATCGATCTGCTGCTGCCGCTGGATTAGGGGCGTATCAGCGTTGCTGCATCCTGGTATGAATTCACCCTCTCTGCCCCCCATTCTGGGGAAACCGAACCACTCACGGTTTTCCAGAATGGGGGGCAGAGAGGGGACTATCAGCAATGCAAGAATTTAGCCATTTAGACTCTTACTTGGTAATACTGCTAATCGTTTGATTCAGTTCCCTCACGATTGAGGGTCGCCATTACTCGAATAAACTCTAGCGGTAACCCGTCACTATCGGCCACAAAGGCGACTTCGTAGACGCGATCGCCAATAATTTGCTGTGCTGGCTCTAGCAGCACGGTTAGGGGCTGCACTCGATCTGAGTTCTGACTCGCATTCGAGAATGCCTCCTTTAACCCGGTGAGCCATAGCGGTAAGGCCTCAGTCACCTCCGTTAAATCAAAGGATAGATGGTAATACCCGGTGTAGTGTTCATCGTCAAAAGCATCTGCCGCCGGACGAGGCTGCGGTATTTGCAACAGCTCAATCCGTCCATTTAGCCCTTCCATCCAGCAGGCCAGAGTAGAGCCTGTGGTGAACCGCTCACATACGGTAAACCCAAGCAGTTCATAAAAGGCGATCGCCCGAAAAATGTCAGCGGTGCGAATCGAAACGTGATGCATGGATCAGAGGCGTGAGTGTGACGCTTGAGACAACCTGTCTACTCAAACAGCCGGAAGTACGGATACCGCACAGGCGCGCCTGGCTCTTTTTCTAAGTCAAAGTTGATCACATCCCAACAGGGTTCCTCTTTTGGGTCAGGGCTAAATTCTACCGGCAGCCCATACAGGCGAGGCTTGGCAGAGGATTCAACTTGACCGCGCCAAGGGGTGCTGCGCTCTAGATAAGTACTAATTAATTCCTGATAGCGGCGCGCAATGATCACACGAGTAGCGCGATAGCCTTGAGTATAAAGGCGATCCAGCGCTTCATGAATTTCAAACCGGATGCCATCAGGATGAGTGTGCTGACGATACCACTCGCTGTTCCAACGTCGCCAGTGGCGACCGGACTGCAAATGCACCAACTCACTGGTATCCGGGTTGGCCTCAAAGGCTCCATGCCGGGGACAGAGATAGGTATCGGTCAATGTCAATGCCGGGATGGTCTGACGGCAGTGAGGGCACTGAATCTCTGGTCCGAAAATCGGATACTGTTGAACTAGATTCATCATGCGATCGCTACCGCGTAAGCTCCAAAATCTGGGCACAGTGGCTTCATTATACTCCCTAAGCCCGCAATGCCTATGGCCTTGTCCTGCACGGCAAGTGTCTGCTCTCAGCTGAGTCGCAGAGGCAAGAGGGGTGTGGCTACCGCCCAGTTTCTGACGTCTGAATGCCCGATGGATGCAGCGGGATATGGATTCGGGATACGGATGCAGCGGGATACCCCCTGTCAAGATTGTTTAGGCTCATATTTTCAAGGTTTGATAGCTCACCCCCGCGGTTCTGATGAGGTTTCGCCGATGATGTTCAATAGGGCGATCGCCCCTGCCGATGTTTCACAAGCGGCTTTTGTAGCCCCCACGTCAACGGTGATTGGGCGCGTAGCGGTGGCTGCAGAGGTCAGCGTATGGTACGGCGCTGTGGTGCGGGGCGATGT
>JBGTOF010000211.1:0-27790 GCA_041742695.1 Elainellales cyanobacterium
GAATACAGACGGATTGGCTCAGAGGAATGCGCGAAGAACAAAAGCCCCTCAGGGCAGTATCGCGTTTATCACTGGGCCACTTTTTTAAGGCTTGGGCCGAATTGGGATACGTTTAGCAGCAGGGTTTGATATGCTTTTGTGCTGCTGTCTGTCAGCACAGAGCTACATGACCCCGTCTTTTAGTGGCTGCGGCACCTTGCTCTGATCACCCGGGTGTTGCTATGGGTGTGGGATATTGATTTGGGTGACTTATGGCTACGATGATTGCGCTGAATGCAGACCAGGTTTACCAATTAGATCTATCCCCCTTGGTGCTAGCGGTTGAGGCGCGGCAACACCAAGGGGCACTGCTCCCAGCAGAGGACTCCTCAATCGAGGAAGGCTTGCGATTTGACGTTGCAATTCCTCGAGAGGAGCACGACCCACGCGAGCTGTCAGAAATACCAGAGGTGCGGCTGTGGTTTGTGCGAGCAGATGTTCGCTATCCCTGGTTGCCACTGATATTGGATTGGGAGTCTGGTGAGCTGACACGCTATGCGGCGATGTTAGTGCCCCACCAATTCAGCCCAACTGATGGCATTCAATTTAACCCGGAGGCCTTGGAGCTGTTTGTGATGGGTAAGGTGTTTGCTGGGGCAGATTGGATGATGCAGCATCAGGCTGTAAGCCGCACTAAGCTCAAGTTTATGACTCAGGTGTTGGGCTATGAGCTAAGTGATGGCTTTTTTGATTTTTTGGGATTGCCCTAGCCGCCCCACACTTTTTGCAACACCATCTGGGGCGGAATGTCGCTCAGGTTGCCCGTATTGGCCTGAATCGGCAGAAATTTGTCACTGGATGGCATCGTATGGCTGGGATCGCCTGAATCGAATAAGCACAGGGTATAAACCTGAAGGGCGATCGCCAACTGCACCGCGACCCCTTCGGTACAAAGCAACAGGTTTGCTCCAGCAATCATCGCTGCTAATTTTCCCAGGTCAGAGGGTGTCGTCACCTTGAGATCCGGTAAGGCCTGAGATAAAGTGCTGGTTAGTGCCTCATTGGCATCATCTTGCACCCACACCACGGGCAAGCCAGGCTGCTTCTGCTGAAAATCTTGGGCGATCGCCCGCCAGTGCTCCGCCGGGTAACCGGGGTTACTGGCATCGTGCATGAGCACATAGCCGCTACCGCCAATGCCCAGTCGCTTTTTCTCGCCATCGGCCCAGTCTAAGTCGCGCTTGGGAATGCTAATCGCCAGATCGGGGCAGTCGGGCGACGCGCCTATAGCCGTCAGCAAATCGTGATATGCTGCCGGGGCATATTGGTCAGCTTTAAACGGAAGCGTATTGGTAAAAAATAAGCTGCTTTTGCCAAAGCCTGCTCGCACCGGCGTGCCCGAGAGCCACAGCAACAACCCCACTCCCCAGGCTGGGCGCATTAGCAACGCCATGTCGTAGTAGCGATCGCGCAGCACTCCGAGCAGGTTGGCCCAGTCTGCTGGGCTATTGTTGCCCCCAAAGGTAAACGCAATTGTACTATTAACCGCTTTGGATAGCCGATAGGCTCCCATCGCTCCGGGCTCAACCACAACATCGATCTCGGCATTGGGATAGGTTTGCTTTAAATCGTCCAACGAGGGAAATACCGGGATTTGATCGGCAATGGTGCCGGGGACAAGAGCCACTATTTTCATAAAGATTTTGTTACGTCGTGTCGCTCATCATTTTAGGGGAACACGGACGATAGCACATCGCTTCTCGCCCGTTTTTATCTAGGTTTTCCTAAGTTTGTCTAAGACAGATACAGGTAGCATCCAACGCGTCAGTCGTCTTGATCTATGATCCCAACCACTGACCCAGAAAAATACTTTTTACGGCGATCGCCATTCGGGTCAAATCTTCATCTAGCAATGGGGGCCATGCCACGCCCTGCCGTCGCCCTTGGTCATAATTGCGTCGTCCTTCACTCGCCAGCACGTATAGCGCATACACCAGCTCTCGATCCAAAAACTCCGCCTCGTTTAACCGCTCAAACACAACCTTGAGAGCCAGCAGCAAATTCGTCACCTGTCCGGGCACCGGCGCTTTGCCCTGCTGTAATCGCACCAAAAAAGCATCTGCATCGTCGGACGGATTGCCCTGCTGTTGCAGCAACTCGCGCGCAGTTTGATAGTCCATAGAAGTTATACCCAGTCTTCGAATTGTATCTGCGCCGTTAACGTGCATTCTCAGACAAGTATGCTCTCAGAACGTACGTTGATGACCCATCTATCACCGCCATTTTGAGAAATGGGATTAGAAAACTAGCGTGAAATCAGCCTGGCAATTCCATGTTCAAATCCTGTAAAGCATTGCCTTGCCTACGCTACAGGTCTTCCCAAGGGTTTAGCGTTTGAAGCTATTGGCTCAGCAGCCTCAGTTGCACATCTCAGTGTACAGCGCTAACCGCACGGATTTTATAGCTCTGTCAGCGTAAAGAGTGAGTATGGGCATCCTAGCCCCATTGACTCATCCTGACCGAGGTCCTACAGGATTTCACCGCATGAGTCGCTCGTGGTCGCTGCATTATTCTTCGGATTGTCTGTTGCTTTATGCATTCCTTTACTCGAGACGGTTCATCGTTCCTAACCCCTTCGTCCCTGTCCTCCTTTATTCCGCTTGTCGATGTGCGAGGGATCGCCCCATCTGAGCAAGCGAGCCTTGAGTCATCGCTGCACTGGCAGATTCAGCAGGCGATTCAGTCAGTGCTGGCACAGGGGGACTATATTTTGGGGAGGGCTGTGATCGAGTTTGAGCTAGCCTTTGCCTCTGCCTGCACCAGTTCCTATGGGGTGGGAGTGGGCTCTGGGCTAGATGCGATCGCCCTAGGACTGATCGCCTGCGGCATTAAGCCAGGGGATGAGGTTCTGTTGCCTGCCAATGCGCCCATTTCTACAGCCATGGGCGTGGTCGCAGCAGGAGCCATACCCGTCTTTGTTGATGTGGTGCTCGCCACAGGATTATTGGATTTGGTTGCCGCAGAAAAAGCCATCACCCCCCAGACGCGGGCGCTAGTGCCTGTTCACCAGTTTGGGCAAATGGTGTCGCCTCGACAATTGCTAGATTTAGCCAGCACCTTTGATCTGCTCATTTTTGAAGATGCTACCCAAGCGCACCTTGCAGAACGGGAGGGCTATCGAGCCGGAGCCGTCGGGGTGGCAGCTGCATTTTGCTTTCTTCCCTGGCGCAACTTGGGCGGCATGGGCGATGGTGGCATGGTGATCACAGCGGATGAAGGGGTCGCGCAGGGGGTGCGATCGCTCCGAGATAGTGGCATCAGCCGCAGGCACTACCACACTCGCCTCGGCACCTGCAGCCGACTCGATTCGATTCAGGCCGCGGTGTTGTCGGTCAAGCTGCCCCAACTGCCCGCCTGGAATGGCGATCGCCAGCGCCTTGCACGACACTATGACCACGCCCTAGGTCACCTCAACTTGCCGGGGATCAGCGCCCTCTGTAACGAAACAAGCCGCGGGCACAGCTACGAGCGCTATACCATTCGCATCAGCGACCAAGCAATCGTCAACGCCTTCCTACTCCAGGCGATGCTTGCCAATCAAGGGATTCAAACCGAAATGCCCTGGAGCAAGCCCTGCTACCGTCAGCCAGCGTTTCAGCCCTACCAACCCAGCCATTGCCCTAACACCGACCTCCTCAGTCAGCAGTCCCTCTCCTTGCCGCTCTATCCCAGTCTCAGTGATGAGCAACAGCGACGGGTTATCCAAGCGCTTCAATCTGCCTGCCAAACGTCAACCCGGCTCTACTCACCAGGGCACCCCTGTGGATAGCGGGCTAATAGACTAACCGACTCCCTAAGCTTTCCAACTCACTCTACCCAGATCATCCCAATCCAACTCAGATCACGAGTGGAACTGAACCGTCGCTCAGATCGTCCTGAGCAGACGAGGGGCTCAAAGCAGGGAGTCGCATCAGTCCATAGCGAGGCCTCACGAAGGGCGTTAAGATAGGCGCTAGCATTCTGGAACAGATGGCGGCGGTACTGGAGCGATCGGGCAAATGGGTAAAGTCAGAACCGACATCAACAGAATAGGACGACCGCAGGGGGGAGGGGAGCATCGTGCGATCGCCCGCATCTTGGCCGGCACCCTAGCCCACATACTGGGAAGTGCCTTGGGAGTGTGCAGTCTGGCAGGGATGTCGCCTCTCCTTGCTCAGACGGTGGCTCAGACAGTGCCGCCACCCCCTGAGACAATCCCGATAGAGCCATTAGAACCCCTGCCACCGCCACCGCGCATCCCTCAGTTTGAGCGACCTGTGGCCCCTGCAGAGTTTGGCCGCTATCGACTGGGCGCAGGCGATGCAGTGTTTGTGAACGTGCTGCGGTTCCCTGATTTGAGCCTACAAGGCATGCTAGATGTAGAAGGTAATTTATTTATTCCGCTAGTCGGTGCGGTCAATCTTCAAGGAGCTACGATCCCCGAAGCCAGAAATCGAATTCAGGTGGCGCTCGATCGCTTTATCATCAATCCTGAAGTCGATGTGATTTTGGTGGCAGCACGGCCCGTGCGGGTAACGGTGCTGGGTGAGGTCGCCAGTCCGGGTGCTTACGTGCTGGATACTGCACAGCTCTCTACGGCGCTGATTACAGCAGGCGGAACCACCGGCAGTGCTGACCTGCGGCGGGTGCGGGTGCGACGCACGGCGGCGACAGGGGCTGCAGAGCGCACCATTGACCTATTTTCACCCTTGGTGAGTGCCTCTGGGCTACCTGACCTGCGACTAGAAGATGGCGATACCCTGGTCGTCCCGGCTCTCACCTCGGAGACTCGCAGCGACTACAATGCTGCGCTAGTCGCGCGGTCGAACCTAGCGCAGCCAGAAATTAGTGTTCGTGTACTGGATTATTCGGCGAGTCGGGGCGGGGGGAATGTGCGGGGGGATGCCATGTCGCTGGTGACGCTGCCCAGTGGGAGCACGTTCATCGATGCGATCGCCACCATTTCTCCCAACCCCGATACGGCTAGCTTCCGCAGTGTTGCGCTGATTCGCTTTGACCCAGGGGATGAGCGGGCGATCGCGCTTCGACTCAATGCCAGAGATGCCCTGCGCGGCGACACATCTCAAAATCCGCTCTTGCAGCACAACGACGTCATTATCGTGGGGCGCAACCTTGTAGGACGGGTGCTGTCGGGGCTCAACACCTTTGCTCAACCATTCCGCGATGTGGTTGGATTTTTGCTGTTCTTTGATGCACTAGATCGAGCAACAGATTAGACGCATTTCTTGTCAACTAGACGGAACCATGCGCTTGCGCAGCGATTCAACGCGGCGCTTGGCCACCGTATTGTTGGGCTCTATAGCAAGCACCTTGTCATAGGATTCAATTGCCTGATTGATCAGCTGCTTCTTCTCATAGGAAAACCCCAAATTATTCAGCGCAACTACATAGCCGGGCTGCTGATCGAGCGCATCTTTGTAGTGTCGAATCGCTAGATCAAATTGCTCTTGAGCCGCATAGGTATAGCCCAGTGCGTTATAAATTAGCGCGGTGTTGTCTTCTCCAGTCAAGTCTTTGCTTTTAAGCGCTTTTTGAAAGCGGGCGATCGCCTGAGAATAGAGCCGCTTTTCTAACAAAATGCTGCCCAATTCGTAGTGATCTTGAGCAGCGCCTTTTTCTTTGCTCAATTTAGATTGCAATTCGTTAAGCCGTGTTTCTACGCGCCGGGTTTTCAGTACTTGCCGCACCAGAAAAAAGGCGGCGGTCGTAAGCAGCGCCACCAACAAACTGAGATAAAGAACTGGAAACGAGAGCTCGTTCATATATTCCGCAAGGCATTGAGTCTTCTTTTCTCCAGCCTACACCACAACCGAGACCCCGGTGGTAGTCCTAAAACAGTAATGATTTTATGGGCAGTGGGCTGCGCCCATAAAATCATTACATCCCCACCACTATCCCCCGGTTAATGACGCAACTCTATTGCAACAGATGGATCCAGCAGGCTAATCCTGTCCTGTGAGGGAATAACCCTGCTGCTATGAAACGTAATGACTGGGTCATCTGCCTTCTTCTCCACCCGTGCGCTCGATTATTCGGCCTCGTTTTCTGGGAAGACTGTAATAAAGACGGGTTTTTACGATGCTGATAAGGATTGGGCGATCGCCTTTCAGCGCGTTGGCCTAGCCAGTGCCCGAGATAACTCGACTGATTGCGATCAACTTAGCAGCTACGCTGTCGGTGCATACGGAGCGATTTCGGTAAGCAGTCCGTGTTATTGCGGAACTATCAAAAGGGGTACTTACGCATTCCAGTAGATCAACGATGGTATCACCCCCCATCTCTGAGGAGAATAAGCCTAAATCTGACGCACAGGTATCTCCCGATGATGGCTACTCAATCTTCTCTCCGTTCTCGCAGCATGGAATTGTTGATGGCATACCAGCAGAACCCGTCTGTTGGCATTCGGAACCAGCTGGTAAGGTTGAACACAGGGCTAGTTCGCAAGATTGCCCACCGAGTCAGCCACCAGTGTGCTGAGCCCTATGAAGACCTCGAGCAAATTGGCTATCTCGGTTTGATCCGCGCTATTGAACGGTTTAACCCCAGCCAGGGTTGTGCATTTAGCTCGTTTGCTGTGCCCTATATTCGTGGTGAGATGCTGCACTTCCTGCGCGACCGAGGCAGCGCACTGAAGGTGCCTCGTCGTTGGCAAGACTTGCAGAAAGAAGGTCAGCGGGCTCGCACCAATCTGGCAGAAGAGCTAGGCCGGCAACCCATGGATCAAGAGATTGCCGAGCGGTTAAACATTACAGTTTACGAATGGCGTGAGATCAAGATGGCGGTGAAGAACCGTATGCTGCTCAGCCTAGACGCTACGGTGCAGCAGGTAGATTCTTCTATCACGCTAGGAGAAACACTACCCGACGTTCATTACCAAATGCTTCAGCGACTAGATGAAGATCGGCAGCAGTTGCAGCGGGCCTTGAACCAGTTAGAAGACAAAACCCGAATCGCTATCGAATTTGTCTTTTTTAATGATATGTCGCGGAAAGAAGTCGCCGAGCGCATTGGAGTTAGCCCCATGACGGTGACCCGGCGCATCCAGCGGGGAATGGAGCAGATGGTGAGCTTCCTTCAAATGCAGTCTCAACAACAGGTTTCTTAACGTTAAGCCTAAGGTTTAGTGTAAGACCGTTTTTTGAGGACTGTTCAGAGGATTGATTTTTGTAGTCCGTGTCAGTAGGGGATGAGGGGCGATCGCTCTTCATCCCTTTCTTATGCCAACAAATCCTAAAGGCCAGGTAACCCAATCACTGCATAAACCCCCGCAGTTGCCGCCAGTACCCCCGATGTTAGGGTCGTAAAAAAGAGCCACCAAGCGGCGATCGCCGCAACTCGGCGGGCGTTATCAGCCTGAGTTTGCACATGCCGACGCGTCTGATCGATCTGGGTTTGCAGCTGTTCTTGCACGTGCTCTAGGCGGTCTAGCAATTGGTCGCGAGTCGATTCAATTTGGTGAACTAAGCCCGTGGATACTGCATCCGAGAGATCTTCGCGGAAGTGGGCAACTCGATCAAGGGCGTCTTGACTCGTGCGTTGCAGGCGATCGCGCACTTCATCAAGCGACACTGCATCTACCGCCGACTGAGAAGCCGATTGGAATAAGCTACTAAGTGCATCTTGCAGACTATCTAAGCTGGCAAAGGGAGCGTGCAGGCGATCGCCAATGTCTTTTTGCAAGCGATCTACGTCAATCTCAGGAGCATGGAGGCGATCGAACGGTGCCTGCGCGGTATCTTGCAAAGAACCTCGTATGGAGCTGGCCTGATGTTCCAAATCGTGAGCGTGTGTAGAGAGGGAGTGCCAAGCAGTTTGGACATGCTGCGCCGCAGACTTCACTTCTGCCTGAGTCAAATCGCGACGAGATTCGAGCCACTGCACGATGTCTGAAGGGTCAATGGGAAATGACTCAGCCATCCTGCTGATCTGGTTTGTGGCATCGTGTTCTTCTGGATTCTGCGCTTCTGCATCGGGCACGGGCAAGTCTTGCACCCCTTGAGGGTGATTAGGGTTGTCAACCTGAGTGTTATCCCCGCCATCAGAATCGTCAGCAGGCTTCGAGGCGTTTGTAGATTGAAACGGCAGAGATGCGGAGGGGAGCATCCCGATCAGGTGTTGCAGATCGTGCTGAATGGCGCTAGGCGTAAGGTTCTCCTTAGCTTGGTGCTGCAAATAGCGGTGCAGTCGAGTGAGAAGATCGGGACGGTGACGGCGCAGCCAGCGGCGCGGCAGCCTAGCTGCTTGGTAGAGCCGCTGCTGAAGCTGACGCATGATCTGACTGACTTGATCGTCGCTCAACTGTTTAGATTGCAGACGCTGAATCACAGGTGACCAGTCCATTGTGGAGAAGTGGCGGCTCAGGGACTGCACCCCGCCTTGAGGGTGGGCGATCGCCCCTAGCAGTTCCTGCTTCGCATCTTCTAACGTAATCCCCGACCAGTTGATTTCTTGCAGCACCTCCGTGACCGTGCGGCTCACGAGCTTTTGAAGCGGCTCAGATTCTGCACTGCGGTCTGGTGACTGAGCAACCAGGCTCCAGGTTTGAGTGAGCCGATCGAGCAACGCCGCTTTGTGCGCCTCGGTCAGCCCTTGGCGGCGACTCAGCACCTGCTCAAGGCGAGGGCAATCGAGCGCAGACGGCGGTGCCGCATCTGCAGGAATTGCACAATCCTCCAGCAGACTGTATAGCTTTTGTTCGAGGCCGTCTGCCGTCAGCTTGTCAAGGTTGGTGTAGCGTAGGTAGGATTCGATCTTCTCGTGGAGGAGGGCGATCGCCCCATCGGGCACAGGGGATACTGCATGAGAGGCCGGTGCTGCGTCCGCAGCATGTGCCTGGGCTGCCGCATCTACCTGGTGCTTTACCGCAGTTTGAATGGTCATCAGCTGATCGGCAATCTGATCGATCTGGTCAGGCTCTAAATCATGCCGCTGCTGCAACTGCTGGATATAAAACGGGCGATCGAGCGCAGCGAGCCACGGCAGAATATGGTGCGGTGCGGCTTCAGAATCATACAAAACGTCTGCAAAGTCTGTTTGGAGAATATCAGGCTGAAGCTCCCACGGCTGGGCCCGCCGCAGGTAGGTTTCTGCATCTAGCCGAATCAGGTTGAAATCGGGTGACACATTGGGCGCGTCGCTGGATTGGTCGTCTGATGAGGATGCTTGAATCTGGTGCCATAGCCGTTCTAGATCCCACTCAGACAGATCAACTTGGTCAAGCGCTTGCTGCAAGGCCCACTGGGCCGCCTGAGGTACATCTACTTGCGGCAACAGCGATCGCAGTTGCCCCCCTAATCCACTCAACAGCGAAGACGGCTCAAAACCCGCTGCTGCTGTGGCTCCTGCCATAACTGGTGGGCGGTTAGGAAATTCTGAAGTGACCCGTCGAGTCGATTGGCCGTTCGCTGACGCCTTGGGGATTGATCGAGTTGAGCCGGAGCGAATCGGGGTTGTGTCTGCTGAGTGAGCGGGGTTTGCACCATCTTTTGCCCCATCTGACGAAGACGCGGCCAACGTTGCGAGATAGTCATCCAAGGGCTGGCGCAGATCCATCGCGGCCAGTGCAGCATCGACCTGCTGGCGCACGGTCTCAGTCACCTCTTGGGACGAGGGAGCCGCTTGCAGGGGCGTCGTGCTGTCTCGATTGAGCAGGGTACGAACTGCAGACGTCAACTGGCGGAACCCTGTGGTCACAGAACTCAGCGCCGTATCCACGACAGAGCCAACGGCGACGGAGCTAACCCACGTCAGTAGCAACACGTAGGCTGCCCAGATGAGAATACCGAGAATGCCGCCCACAACTGGATCAGGTGTGGAACTCAGTCGCACGGCTAAAAAGCAGGCGATCGCCAACACACCGCTCACGGTTAGCAAAATGCTTAGCCCAGTCGCAATGCCCACGGCCTGCAAAATAACGCGAGATGATGGCCCATGGCCTGCCTCATCGGGCTCTGCATCGGGCTCTGCATCAAACTCATCCTCAGACGCCAATGCCTCAGAGGTTTGAGTCGCAATGGGCTTGGGGCGAAAGCTAACAACTGTTATCCCCAACGCAATCCCCAAATTAGTCAGCAAAAATTGGAAGGCGATCGCCATCAGCAACCCTGCCAAGATGGTGACAACCACCTGTCCTCCCGATAATGGCAATGCGGTGGCTTGATTAAGTTCCATAGGTTCTCAGTCGAGTGATGGTAAGGCGATTGCAGATCTACCTCCCGACAGAATTGAGCTGAGACGGTTGGGGCCACGGCATGCAATGGGGCGCAACTGGTGGGTTGCAACTGCAGGTTTACCGCTGCCTTATCTCTATTGTGGAATACGGCGATCGCTCTTTTAGTCTTACCCAGGGGGGAGATCAGGCGTAGCCGGGTCGGCGCTATCGAGTTGGATCTGCAATTGCTGCAGCCGTTGCTGAAAAAACTGCTGGAGTGGCGCTGCATCGACTGGCACAGAGCCAGCAGCCCCAAACCACTGGTCATAGAGGGTGCTGTAGGGTGGAGTGCGAGTGACGATGCCCTCTAGTAGCGTATACAGCGTTTCGTTGACCACGCGGCGAAAGTCGAGATCGCCGTCTGGCAGCACACAGCCATACTCCTCGCGGCTATAGGGCTGGTTCGGAAACACCTCAAACTCATCTGGATTGGAGAGCGATCGCCGCAGACCTTCTAGCAGAATGCCATCGCCCGCTAAGGCGTCAATTTCTCCTACCTGCAGCGCCTCTAACCCTGCGCGGCGATTGCGCACCGACATAAATCTCAGAATAGGCAACCGAGCCCGGGACACGCTGGCATTAGTCGTGTTTGGCACCACGCCCACTCGCAAACGACCGCTGCTGCGATGATCCCGCTTCACCAAAAACTGCGTGCCGGTCAAGAAATAGCCCACCGAAAAATCAACAAATGCTTGCCGACTAGAGGTAATGCTCACCGTGCTGCACACTAGATCTACGCTGTCGGTTTGCACCGCTTGGGCCACATCACGACCTGCTATATCCACAATTTGCAGCGTGACCTCACGCCCCACCTCTCGCTCTACGGCTTGGTGAATGAGGCGCAGCACCTCGACTGAGTAGCCTGTCCAGTTGCCGCTGTCATCGAGGGCACTGAGTGGTCTGGCATCAGACCGGCTGCCCGCCGTCAGTACTCCGGTACGTGCCACACGCTCCAAGACAGGTTCTGGTATGGGCTCTAGCTCTGGGTCTAGCTCTGGGGCGTTTGTCGGCGCATTTGCGGACTCTCTGCTAGGCAGCTGGGCCGCACCGGGGCTCGTAAAGGGCAGACTCGCTAGAAGGATGACAATAGAAAGGCTGGAGCAAACGATTCGACCGTGCATTTAGGTTCGTGGGGGATGGAGTGAGATAAACAGGTTGCAAAACCGCAGGATTGCTGGGACAGCAGTTACTTCAATTTTGCACGATTGTCTTGTCTATCAGGATTCAGGTATGGATCGAATGACGAGAGTTCTGAGGCGATTGATAGCGGCGGCCAGTTCTGCAGGACGAAATTGAGCCAAATCGCCTTGGGGATAGGGCGTCAGAGCATCCCATCCGCCGGCATCGAGATCAGCTTGAAGCTGGACAAGCAGGGTTGAGAGGGTCCAAGGGCGATCGCCATACTGCTGCTGTAAGTATGCGATCGCCGCCCCAATGGCGCGCACTTGATTGACCTCAACCAATTGCTCGACGGCAGACAGGTCAATGGTTTCATTGCCAAATACCAGTTCATCCACATCGCGCACTTTGAGCTTGGGCGATCGCACGTCGTCGGGGTTATGTGGCGAGAGCTGACGGGGAATGTAGAGAACGCGAGGCGTAATATCGCCAAACTGGCTGCCGCCCTCTGGGGTGCGGTGCGTGGCCAGTTGGCGGGCGATCGCCCGAGCTTGGTGGGTGACATCCTGCGGCACATAGTCGCTCATGGCGATCACGGTATCTGCCACGTCAAAATAGTCGCCGCTGCCGCCCATAACCAACACGGTTGACACGCCATACTCGGTGTAGAGCTGGCGAACTTTGTCAATAAACGGCGTAATGGGTTCGCGATCCTTGGCAATCAGCGCCTGCATCCGGCGATCGCGAATCATAAAATTTGTTGCAGATGTGTCTTCATCCACCAGCAGCACCTGCGCTCCCACCTCTAGCGCTTCGATGATGCTCGCGGCTTGGGATGTACTGCCACTGGCATTGGGGGTAGAAAATTGCGTGGTAGAGCGACCCTGGGGCAAGTTGTTGATGAAGGGCGAAATGTTCACGGTGGCGATCGCCCGTCCATCCTCCGCCCGAATTTTGACCGCAGCGGGATGCGTCACCACCTGCTCTCGCCCGTCACCCGGACGATGGTTGTAAATGCCCAAGGCGATCGCCCGCAGCAGTGTCGATTTGCCATGATACCCCCCGCCTACAATCAGCGTCACCCCTGCCGGAATGCCCATCCCCGAAATGGGACCCTGATGGGGGCGATCAAACGTAACCTGACGCGAAGGTGGCGACTGAAACGGCAGCGCACCGTCGCTCAGCGGTGCATCATCCACTCCGCTCTGGCGCGGCAAAATCGCTCCATTGGGGATGAAGGCCACGAGCGATCGCTCTACCAGTTGGTCTCGCAGCCAGTCAGCATCTTCGGCCATCTGCACCTGTAAATGCAGGGCAGCCGCATCCAACGCGCGATACAGGAGCGATCGCCTTACAATTTCCGGCAAATCCTCACACAACAGCTCTGCGGCCTGCTGTCCCAAAATGCTGCGCCCCCGGGCCGGAAGTCCCACCACAAACCGGGCTTCTACCTGTTGCGGATCGATCCCCAGCGCCGACCGATCCAGAATTTGCTGGCCCGCGGGGGCGATCGCAATCAGCCCGCTCTTGCCGCTGCCCCGTTTCTCTGAGAGCGATCGCGCCGCTGCCGCAAACTGCCGCGTCAGATAGTCCCGTAGCGCCACCGCCCGACTGCGCGTGGCGTACTGCTCTGCTGGAAACATTGCTACCGACTGCGGCACCATCACCCGCAGCCGACTGGGAGCCGCAAAGGGGTCTCCCTGCACATAGTCTACGTGCAGCCCAAACTGTGGAAACTGGTAGTGGCCGCGAATTTCTTTATAAGCCTTGTAGCTGCGACCCTCGAGCGATCGCAGCAACGTTTGCAGTTGGGTTGCAGTCGTCATAGCACCGCCATCACACGCTATTCCACGGTTGCGTGGGCATTTGGCTAACATCCTACCGCTTGGGAATCTGCAAGCGCTGCCCGAATCCTTGACCCTCCAGTAAACTGGAGAGGTTAACGTTGTAGCAAGTGCTGAGTGCGCTGTGATCTAGCGAGTTATTCCCAATGCTGACTCAATCTCCGCCAAAACTTATTGGCATAGTCGCTAAAGAAAGCGGTATTCCCATTAAAACAATATTACGAAGAACTGGGGCTACTCAAAGCCGTAGGTCGCACTGATGGGGGCTATCGGCTGTTTGGAGATGAGGTGGGCGATCGCCTTCACTTTATCAAGCGTGCCCAGAGTCTAGGGCTAAGCTTGGCTGAAATCCGAGAATTTCTTATCATTCACGATCAGGGAGAGTTGCCCTGTGACCAAGTTAGAGCGTGTCTAAAGGACAAGCTAGAAGAGATTGATCGGCAAATTAAGGATTTACAGATATTAAAGTACCAACTTCAGCAATTGCTGTCCAAAAAAAGTAATTTTCTCAATAGAATGGATGCCACAATTTGCCCCATCATTGAGCAAGATTCAGCTATTGATTAAGCCTGGTTCTGTCAGCGATGACCTAACTTAGCTGCAGTCTGACTGCAGTTAGCAGTTAAATGTTTTTATGAATCATGCACTTTGATAATCACTATCGATCATTATGGGATTTTACTCACGTCAAATTTTGCCCTATCTATTGGATTGGGCCATGTCAGACAAAGCCCTGGGACAATATCGCCGTGAGGTGCTGGCGAACGTTCAGGGCACTGTGTTAGAAATCGGGTTTGGCACAGGATTAAACTTGTCTTACTACCCAGATCATTTAGAAAAACTAGTGGCGATTGATGCAAATTCTGGGGTGAGTCGGCTCGCCAAAAACCGCATCAACGCTGCTTCAATCACAGTAGATCATCGCGTCTTAAATGGGGAGCATCTGCCCATGCCAGATGCCTCATTTGACACCGTAGTTAGCACTTGGACGCTGTGTAGCATTGCGGATGTGGATCAAGCATTACAAGAGATTTATCGAGTGCTCAAGCCTGATGGAATCTTCGTATTTATTGAGCATGGTCTTAGTGTTGAACCCCGCATTCAAGTCTGGCAAAACCGCCTCACACCCATTCAAAAAATTGTGGGTGATGGGTGCCATATCAACCGCAATATTCGAGAGCTCGTGAGTCGCTACTTCCCTCAGATCGCGATTGAAGAGTTCTATGCAGAAAACCTGCCAAAAATTGCAGGCTATTTCTACAAAGGAACTGCCCAAAAGGCCATGATGGCAACTGGTTAAGTCCTTCACGCCTGCTTACGCTATCCATCGCACACATCGCACATAGTTTAAGCTTCTACCGTCTCTAATTCAGATTGGCGAAATGGATTGGAGGAAGAGTGGCAAGCTCAGTGAGACCTCATAAGCAGCTCACCGTTTGACCACAGCAGCAAGGCATTTTTCATTTGTCCAGCACACAACACACGAGATACACCCATGAACATTCAACGTAAGTCGCTTTCAATTTTGGCCATGGCTGCGCTATCAGCTGCAGTGGTAGGCTGCACCCATTCCCAACACACTGAAAGCGGGTCGGCCACAACAGACCACGGCGGGATGGGTCATGGCACTGCGGAGGTAGGTGGCATGGATCATGCCTCAATGGATTTGGGGCCTGCCGATGCAACTTTTGACCTACGATTTCTTGATGGGATGATATTGCACCACGAAGGTGCAGTGGTGATGGCAGAAGAAGCCCTAGAGAAGTCGAGTCGCGATGAGATTCTGGCCCTGTCGCAAGACATTATTTCAGCGCAGCAAACTGAAATTGCTCAGATGCAGGAGTGGCGCCAGGCTTGGTACCCCAATGCGGGAGATGAGCCCGTGATGTATCATGCCGAGATGAATCACGATATGCCAATGTCGGCTGAAATGGCGGCCATGATGCGGATGGATATGCCTCTGGGGGCTGCAGATGCAGAGGTTGATCTGCGGTTTATCAATGGCATGATTCCCCATCATGAGGGAGCGCTGGAGATGGCCCAAGAGGCGCTGGAGAAGAGCGATCGCCCAGAACTGCGGGCGCTAGCTGAGGAGATCTTGGCCGTGCAGCAGGAAGAAATTGACCAGATGGAAGCTTGGCGAAAGGAGTGGTACGGCCAATAGGCTAGCCAATAACCTATGAGCACTGAATCCCCTCAGCCAACTCAGTCAGACCAGCAGTTGAATCCAGACTTTCTGCTGTTTGCCCAACATGGATGGCATGACACAAACCGATCCATGATGGCACTTGCGGCGCAGTTGGTAGGGGCCAACATCCCTGTGATTGCCCCAAGTTTGGGACTGGTGCAAACTTGGCTACGCATTGAGCCGCTGATTCAAAAAATGGAGGCGATCGCCCGCCAAACGATCGCCCACTATCCCCACACGCCGCTGCGGATTGTAGGGCACTCCATGGGTGGCCTGATGTGGTTGGAGCTGCTGCATCGCCATCCCGAGTGGCAAGCGCAAGTGCACTCGCTCGTGCTAGTGGGGTCGCCCGTGGGAGGGGCAGACCTGGGGCGGTTGATCGATCCCTTGAGCATCGGCATTGGCATTGCGGCTGATTTAGGCAAGAGCCGTCGAGCGATGGCAGAGGCGATCGCCCAACGCGTTCCCACTCTGGTAATTGCGGGTGACGTAGACGACGGTAGCGATGGCACCGTGCCCGTGACCTGCACTCAGATAGCCCATGCCCAGTTTGTAAAGCTGGCAAATATTCGCCATGCCAGCCTCAAAGCACATCCTCGGGTAGCCGCCACAATTCTCGATTTTTGGCAAGATTTCCAAATTGGTGAGTCAATTTTAGTCAATGACCTCATCCAACAACTACGTGCCATTCCAGGCATGACCGATGGGCATCCTCGCGGCATTAAACAATCTCGGGTCTTGGTACAGTTCCCAAACGGCAGCAGCCTGCGAACCTGGCGCAACCCAGCAGGGATCAACCACGTATTTTTAGAATCAGCCACAGGGCAGTGTTTGTATGCTGGGTTTGTGGGATGGCCGCATACGGAGGATTTACGACGTGGGTTAGAAACGCTGTGTCAAACATTACAGCCTGCAGAGCCGTAGTCGTTTTTAACTAAAATTTAGGTTTCGCTCTCTACATGCTGCCTAGCCGAACGCACAGAGATTAGGCTTTCTCCAGAGTTTCTGGTTAGGTGCGTTTGCCCATGGGCAAACGCCCTACCCCGTTGAGAAATTTTGGGAAACAGGGATAACAGCAATTGTTGCCTGTGATGGTTCCAGCTTTAGTCACAGACAACCGGTGTGAGAGCTACGCGGCTCACGGCTCTCACACCGGTTGTCTCTGCTTTACCCAATTGACCATGCCCTAACCTAGACTTGAACATTAAAGACGGATGAGGTGGGTTAATCCGGCATTCTTGCTCGAATTCATCCCTAAAATTCACCCCCATTGTTGAATCTAGACCCGTCTCATTGTGCTGGAAATAAAATGCCGTGTTTAGATATTAGGCAGACCTAGGGAATACAAAGAAGATGAGAGTGCATTAAAGCCGCTGCATGGAACTGAAACAATGGTCTGCAATTCCACCCAATCAACGCCCCAAGCAACTGTCAAAGCGACGGTTGCTGGATTGGCTGAACCTGCGCCCTGAAGAAAGCGAACGAACCTTTTTGATGTTCGCCTATTACACCGTGACCTCAATCGGCATTTTGTGGCTTGAGGTGAGTGTAGCGGCGCTATTTTTGGACGAGTATGGCGCGGAATCGCTTCCTTGGATTTATATCGTCAGCGCCGGGATTGGGACGATGCTGGGGTCGTTCTACTCTCTGCTGCAAAAGTTTTTGCCCTTGCGCCGGGTGATTGTCATCATTGCGGTTTTGATGGCGCTGCCGCTGCCCTTGTTTCGCTTGGGGCTGGGCTCTGTGGTTATGTTGGGGCTCACTGTCTTTTTGATGCGGCTATGGTTAGAGGCCATCTATGTGCTCAATGAGCTGAATACCTCGATCACGGCTAACCAACTGTTCAATATTCGCGAAATTAAGCGCACCTTTCCGCTGGTGAGCAGCGGCGTGCTGGCAGCAGATGTGGTCAGTGGGTTGTCGCTGCCATTTTTGCGGCAGTTGATGGGGTTGCCCAATGTCATTTTGATGGCCTGCATTCTTCTGTTTTGTGGCGCCTGCATTCTGTATTACCTCAGTCAAAGCTATCAGCAGTTTTTCCCTGATTCGTCTAAACGGCGGCTGCAAGAGAGCCAGCCCGACTTTACGACGCGGCGGCTCAAAGGCCCAATGAAGCGCTATGTGCTCTTGCTCGTGGCGTTTTTTGTGATGGCGCAGGTGCTGTGGCTGCTGCTGGATTTTCAATACCTGGCGCAAATTGAGCAGCGGCTAAATGTAGAAAATATTGCTGATTTCTTGGCGCTATTTAGTGCTGTGCTGGGGGCATTTGAGCTGACATTGCAGTGGTTTGTATCAAGCCGCATGATTGAGCGATTGGGGGTGTTTATTGTCACGATGACCTCGCCAGCAATGATTTTTGTGGTGAGTGCGCTATCGCTGGGCGGCTTAGTTAGCATTTTTGTGGGGATGATTACGCTGCGGTTTGTGGATGAACTGTTCCGCTATACGCTGCTGGCTAGCACTGGGCCAGTCTTGTTTCAGCCCATTCCTGATGCGAACCGCAGTCGCATTCAATCGTTTGTGCGCGGCATCGTAGAGCCCATTTCGTCGGGCGGCATTGGGGTGGTGATGCTGGGGGTGATCTGGTTTTCTCGCTGGTGGCTGGGTACCGATGAGCCTGAGATGGTTCAGCAAGGGCAGAGTCTGATCTTTTTGGGCATTATTGCCCTCTGCAGTTTGGCTTGGCTGTTTACTGTGTGGCGGCTGCGATCGCGCTACTTAAATTTGCTAGTGCTCACGGCAGATCGGGGTGATTTGAGCCTCTCTGAGGTGGATTTACGCGAGTTTAAACGCGGCATTGCCGAGGCCATGCAGGAGCGGGGCGATGAGGTCAAGAAGGCCTGTATCGAGTTGCTGACCCATCTTGATCCAGAAAATGTGACGGCCACCCTAGCGCCGATGCTGGCCCAGATGTCTCCTGATCTGCAACGTATGAGCCTGAAGGCCATGAACGAGCATCCTAAGGCAGAGTATGTAGAACCGGTGCGATCGCTCATGCAGCAGGCGCTGACACCGGATGTGCTGGCGCTGTCACTGCGGTATGTCTGGCTCACCGATACACACCCCAATGTCAACGAACTGCGCCCCTACCTGAACCTAGCCTGGGATGCCGAGGTGCGGGGCACGGCATCTGCCCTGATGCTGCGATTGGGCGATTCACAACAGCGTATTGATGCGAGCGAAACTCTACGGCACATGCTGGTGCATCCGCGCGAGCGCGAGCGGGTGATGGGCTGTCGGGCGCTGGGCGAGGCCAAATATCTAGAGCGCTTGCGGCTGCTGATTGATGACCTATTGCGAGATGACTCGCTGCGGGTGCGCTGCGCCATGCTGGAGGCGATCGCCGCGACCCAACTGCACGAGTATTACCCGACGCTATTGCAAGCCTTGAGCTACAAAAACACCCGCGAGGCCGCAATGGAAGCGTTGGTGCGTTTAGGGGATGAGGCCATTCCATCGCTGGTCGCGCTGGGGTCAGACAGTTATAAGCTAGATCTACTGCGCGTGTGCGCCTGGAAAACCCTCGGGCTGATCGGCAGCCCCCCCGCCGTAAACGCTCTGCTGGCCCACATGTCCACCTCGTGGGGGTCGATGCGGCGGGCCGTCATGCGGACGCTGCTCAAGCTGCCAGAGGAGCGCGGTATTAATGCCGTTGAGGACTATTTTGGCCGCGATGGCATTGAAACCTTAATCAACCAAGAACTCTTTTTTATGGGTCAGCTTTATGCCAGCCAGCTGGATTTTACCCCTACTGCTGTAACGGGGCGGGAAGGAGACCTAATGCGGCGCGCTCTGGATGATTTGCTGGACGATGCCCAACAGCGAATCTTTTTACTAATGCGATTTCTATATTCTGCAGGCGCAATTCAGGCGGCGGCATTTAATTTGCAGTCAGCCTCGACCGAGAGCAACGCTCGGGGGCTAGAAATCCTCGACAATACCCTTGATATTCGCAGCAAACAGGCGGTGCTCTGTGTGCTAGAGCCCGGAAAACCCCGCAGTAAACTACGGGAACTGTCAGAGTTTGTGGACTACCAGCCCTTGCCGCCCAGCGAGCGGCTGCGGACGCTCCTAGAGCTGCGTCATTTCCTCTCAGACTGGGCGCTGGCATGCTGCTTTCACCTGGCAACTCGGTATCGGTGGAGCGTGACGCCAGAGCAGGCGCTAGCGAGCTTGCGTCATCCCACAGGGTTTGTCCGAGAGGCGGTGTTGACGTACCTAACGGTGGCCTCGCCCCGGACGGTTCAGGATTTGCTGCCGCTGTTGAAGGCTGACCCCGACCCACTGGTGCGATCGCTCCAGCAGCAGATGGTTTCAGAGTCGGATGGGGCGATCGCGCCTCCAGCGTCTTCCTCTCCCAATCGCACCGACCGTCGCCCTTGGACACCCCAGCTTGACCCTACCTAGCGACGCGAGTGAACAGGTCTTCTGGGCGATTCCATCTGACACCTATCCCTTTGTCTAGACGATATGCTGACAAGCGTTGACCGATTACTGTTTGTGCGCGGCGTTCCTGTATTTGAAGAACTGCGGGACGATTTCTTAGTGCGGTTGGCCGCCATCATGGATGAGCTATCGTTTCCGGCAAAGCACACCATCTTTACTGAAGGGCAAGAGGGGCGATCGCTCTATATTTTGGTATCGGGCACTGTTCGCGTTCACTTGGGCGATCGCGAACTGGTGCGATTGCAGGAAGGGGCATGCTTTGGCGAAATGGCGGTGTTCGATGCGGAGCCCCGCTCTGCCTCGGCCACCACAATAGAGCCCTGTGAGTGCCTAATGCTAACCCAGCAGCAGCTCTACGAAGCGATCGAAGAAACGCCTGGTATTGCGGTGAACATCATTCGCCTGCTCTCGCGCCGCATCCGCACCCAAAACGCCAAAATTCGCGAATTGCAAGAGGATAGTGAGCCACAACTCATTCTAAATCAGCCTGAAAAAACCTCAGGAAGAATTTCAAGATTTTGACAGGAGGCGGCCCGGAATGGAGGAAGCCCCCTTTGCTCAGGTCAAGATCTCTATCCTAATTTTTGATGCTCAAGCGTATGGGCGATCGCCACAATAGACAAAGGAACAACTCCCCATCCCTATCGACATCTTGGAATCACGCATCGATCACCGTACTATGCGGCACAGCGCAATTAACCTTGGGAATTAAGTTAATTGAGGCCAAAAGTTAAAGTTTTTTCACGTCTTTTCATGACCCTGTCGCTAGACTCCCATCGCCAGGGATAATAGTGGTGGGGAAACAGCTTAAGGAAGTTCGCAGCACTTGTCCGATTTGGTGCTGTGAGCCTTGCAGAGAGTAGGGTTAAATACTGGCTATTTTATGGGAACACCAGCCTCAAGACAGCCCAGGCTTCGTTACAAGTTTTAACAATCGGTAGGATGCAGCCTATGGCATTCTGCTGAAAGGAGCCTCTTCTGTCGCCAATCAATTTGATGAATTGATCTGAACGACTTGAAGTAGAGTGACCTGCCCACACAGCTAATGTTTTTGGTGCTTACAGGAGCGATCACAAGAATGGGGTTTATTAAAAAGCTACTCGGTGGACTGTTCGCCTTCTTGGGCGGCCTAGCTAAATTGCTTGGGCTGGGTAAAAAGTCTGAATATTTTATGGAAGCAGGACCAGTTGAATCAATCAAAGATGCAGCACAATCAGCAGTAAAAACCGTAATGGATGCTGCTGAAGAAACCACCCCACCTGCAAAGGCCAAGGCTCCTGCGCCGAAGGTGACCGCACCCGATGACTCGGAGGCGTCAGTGGTGCAGGCAGTAGCGGCTGGTCTCACTAACGATCTGAATGGCAGCAAATCGTCGAAAACGGCAGCGGCGGCAGCAGCGGCTTCTACGCCAGTGGTCAAAGAGTCGTCAGTTGCCACAGTTAAATCTGCACCCGAAGCTGCGTTGGATAATACCTTTGCGCCGAAGTTCCTGATTTCTAGCAACACGCTCTCCAGCCGTCGTCGCCCAGGGCCTAGCCTTAGTCCTTTCTTGGATATGGCTAAGCAGATGAAGCCTCAGGGCTAGAGTCGCAGGGCTTAGGGTCGCTGACCTTATAGATAAACAAGCGCAAGCAGCCAAGTGCCATCGCGCTTTCAGCGTCATAGCTGAAATATCTTAATTTGGGGCACTGCGCATCTCGCAGTGCCCCAAAATTTTTGTTATGGGCACCTCGATTAATTGCCTCATTGATAATCTTGGGAGCCCAGAACCACTGGAATCTCATTGCCATTCTCAACAAGATTTGTATTTTTCGAGGTGCCCTTATCTGAGTTCCTATATTCTGAGTTAGCTTTGGTTTACACCAGATCTGGGCTGAACTCTAGAGCTGCGATCGCCACACTGGTCGCAACCATGGGAGCCGTTACCGCCCGAAGAATCGTGCGCCCCAGCGATGCAGGCTGAAAGCTTATGGCCTCTGCCTGCTGAATTTCGGCTTCTGTCCAGCCGCCTTCTGGCCCCGTGGCGATCGCCACAACTCTACCTTCAACAGCCCGCTCGCCCGCTTGCATCAAACAGGTAAGCAAATGCGGCGCATGGCCTCGTGCCACGCAGATATAGCCCTCCACATCATGCATCTGCTGAAGTGCTGTGGCCCAGGGCACCGGGTTCCAAATTTCGGGAATGCTCGCTCGCTCTGATTGTTCAGTGGCTTCTTGGGCTATGCGCTGCCACCGTTCGAGCTTTTGGGGACTGGGATGCAGCAGGGTGCGATCGCTCACGACAGGCACTAAAGTTGTCACTCCTAGTTCTGTGGTTTGCCGCACGATGTCGTCCATACCGCTGCCCTTGGGCATTGCCACCAACAGCGTGAGGGAAAGAGTAGACGGAGGTGGCAGAGCGATCGCCTCTACGACCACGGCGCTAGACCGGTCGGCGGTGAGCGCCATCACCCAGCGTTGTCCGTCGCGACCTAGCGCAATAAAGCGATCGCCTGACTTGAGTCGAAGCACCCGCGTTAGGTAATGGTGCTGAGCTGAGTTCAGGTGGAGTTGGGGCGTAATGGCTTGATCAGGAGCGATCGCCACCCGCTGCAGCGATTGCTGAGAAAATGCCATGCTCAACCACTCAACAACGCTTCAACAAATTCATAGCTAGAAAAGGGCCGCAAATCCTCAATGCCTTCGCCAGCGCCGATAAAGCGAATGGGCAAGCCCAACTGCTGCACTACTGCTAGAGCAATGCCCCCCTTGGCGGTACCATCCAGCTTGGTCAGCACTACGCCACTAATCTGAGCCGCTTCAGCAAACACTTCCGCTTGCCGCAGTCCATTTTGCCCCAGCGTCGCATCCAGCACCAACAGCGACTCAACGTTGGCATCGGGGGCTTTCTTATCGATAATGCGGCGCACCTTTGCCAGTTCATCCATCAGATTTTTCTTGTTTTGCAGCCGACCTGCTGTGTCAATAAGCAGCAACTCTGTGTGTCGAGCATGAGCCGCCGTAATCGCGTCAAACACCACAGCGGCGGGATCGGTGTTTTTGCCGGGGTTTGCAATCACCTCAACCTGACTGCGATCGCCCCATACTTTGACCTGCTGCACCGCCGCCGCTCGAAAGGTATCCGCAGCCCCAATTAGCGTGCGATAGCCAGACTGGGTAGCAATATGCGCAATCTTACCAATGGTGGTGGTTTTGCCAGCTCCATTGACTCCTGTCATCAACCAAATATTGAGGGTGTCTTTTTCGGGAGCAAAGGTCGGGTCGTAGGGTTTGCCGCCGGGATTGTCTAGCAGATCCCGCAGGATTTTTTTCAGGTAGGCGATCGCCTCTTCAGGGGGCAATGCCTCTTCGCGCAGCTTAGCTTGCAGCGCGTCAATAATAGTGTCGGTGGCATCCACTCCCACATCCGCCTGCAGCAATAGCGACTCAATCTCCATCACCGCTTCTTGATTAAGCGGCCCCTGTCCCACAATGGACTTGAGCTGGTTGATGAGCGATCGCCGGGTTTTGTCGAGTCCCTGGCGCAACCGCTTCAGCCAGGTGATTTCTTCAGCATTCACCTCATCGGGGCGGCGTCCTTGAGACGCCAACACCCGCGCCGACCAGAGGAAGCTCTCATCCAAGTCCTCTTCAGGCGCCACATTCGCAGAGACAGGCTCTGGTGCAACGGGTTCAGATGCTTCAGCTTCCGCCTTCAGCCGCTCTAGCCGCTCTTGTCGTTCGGCCTCAGCTCGCGCCCACAGGGGCAGAACTGGCTCAGCCTCGGCCGTCTCAGCCGCACTGGCAGTAGGCAGAGGAGCAGGCGCGTCTGTTAGATCGGGGGAGACAGCAGGCGCTGTTATCGAAGACTCTGATTCTGCAACGGGCGATGTAGCAGGTTCTAGCGCAGACGGTTCAGCCGATACGGCTTCATCAGCATCGGACGAGAGGGTTGACTCGGATACCGTCACAGATAAAGGCTGAGGTTCAGTTGGGGAAGACGTTTCAGCAGACAGAGCGTCTAGCGCTGCCGTCATGGGTTGGGGGTCTACCGTCTGGGGCTGAGGCGCTTCCGCCATGATTGTGGGAGAACTGGTTGGCTCGGAGCTTGGCGTGTCATCGGCTGAAGGGTCGGTTGAAATGTCTGCCGAAATATCTTCTGTCGTGCCATCAGTTTCAACCTCAGGCGGGAGGGCCGTAGTGGGCTCTGGCGCAGCTTCGGTTGCAGGGGCTGCCGCCTTCTGTTTCTGAATATTTTGGTAGGCGGCTTTTGCCCAGGTGAGATAGTCCTCAGGGGTGGCGATCGCCGCATCATCGGCCTTATCTACTTTATTTGCTGCTGTAGACTGCTCAGCATCTTTGGTCGCCTGCTTGGCAGCGTTGTCATCAGCAGCTTGGCGATTAAACCAGTTAAACGTCATTAGTCGTGGGGCGTATGGGAATAGAAATAGGGAGATCTGAAGACCATAGCTGAGACCAGCGCTAAAAGCTCTAGGCAAGGGGCGCGTGAGACTTACTACCCCGAGCATTTTTGCCTGCATCATTAACGCGGCGCAATACGCCGTTGATAAAGCGGTGCCCTTCCTCACCGCTGTATTTTTTCGCCAATTCCACCGCTTCGTTGATGGCGACTCTATCAGGAATACCCATCATCAGAATTTCGGTCAGGGCAATACGAAGAATATCTTGATCAATTCTGGCAAGGCGATGCAGTTGCCAATCCACCATGTGAGCAGAAAGGGTTTCATCTACCTCAGCGTGGTGGGCCAGGGCGGTCTTGAGCAAGGCCATGGTGTAATCACGCACTTCTTGCTGATTGGCAAGCTGAATCAGTTCAGGCAGTTCTAATGCGGTACCCACGCCGTTGACTGCTGATCGGCCTAGGGCGATCGCCTCTTCTACCATGACGCGGGCACTCTGCAAATCCGGCGCATTCGTTTCGCTTTTGAGCAGACGCTCGGTTGCGCGCTCTAGCTCTGCCGCCGCGGTTTCAAGACTGTCATGCACCTCTACCGTCAGCGCTCGAATTGCCGCCAGCACCACGGTCTGCAATTGCCCATCGTCTAACAACCGCTGTTGCCCCCGCAGCTGACTTAGGCTCAACAGAGCCAGTTCACGCGCAATTCGTCTAGCCTGCATGGCGATCGCCTCCGCTTCACAGCAAATCAATCTCTAGTGTAGTGGGGAGTGGAACGTGTCGCCGGGTCAATCCCACAATATCCAGATCAGATACTTGACCTGACAGCAGTTGAAAAATATTTAGAACTGTGGCGTCTGCGTTGTAGCAGCACAATTTAACGCTGTTTCAGCCCTGCAGCGCGGAGCTGAAACCTAGCTACCGGGCTCACGTTGAGCTGAGTCTTTAAGCTAGGCTACTCGTCATCTTTCAGAATGGAATAAGGCTGACGCTTGAGATCAACCACAGACGTATCTAATAGCAACAAGTCTGGCCCGGAGGCAGGCAGAGCGCTGTTGATGCTGGGCCCTACAATCCCACCCGATACAATCACCTTAAAGGCATCTTCAACGGACATTGACAGCGCAATCACTTCGTTCTCGGGCACAATGGCATACCAACCGGTTGTGGGGTTAGGCGTTGTGGGAATAAACAAATTCAGCATTTGCCCTGCCAGAGCGGGCGTGGCGCTGGCCGTAAATGCCCCCGTCACAAACCCCACTGACCACAGTCCCTTGCGGGGATATTCCACCAGCACCACCCGCCGAAACCGCCCGCTAGAGTCGCGCAGCACAGTTTCGAGAAGTTGCTTCAAAGTCTTATAGACCGCACCCGCAAGGGGAATAGCCTGCAGCACCCGCTCGCCTACATCTAGCAGCCAGCGTCCTGCAATGTTTCGAGCCATCAGGCCCATAATCAAAATCAACGTTAGGGGAACGGCTAAGCCAGCTGCCAGATTCAGCAGCCCCCCCAAAAAAGGGTTGAGATCGTTGAAGGGATTGATCTGCTTAGGGATGCGCGTCAAAAAATTGATGACCCAGCTAGAGAGGGTATAAGTCAACCAAATCGTAGTTGCTAGGGGAATGATGACCAGCAACCCTGCAATTAGGTCATTCTTGAAATCTTGCTTTAGCCGTTGAATCAAAGACACCCTAACTCACCTGCCTAGTACCGATTCGTTGTGTTGACTCCACCAAGATGCTGATTGGATGTAGCTGCTAGTGGCTAGCTATAAAATTAAATCTGCTATGAAGAATCCGATCGCGCTACACACCAATCGCTCTGTTAGCTTCTGTATATCTGTCGAAGCAGGACGATCGCCCTATCCAGAACGCTTAGTCAGCCCACATGTATGCATTGTGCCATGCTGCCAACCTTAGACAGAGTGCGGATTTTACTCTACATCTACCTGCTGTGTACCGATGCACCATGGCTAGAACCGCAACTTGCCTGACAAAAACTTATTAAGAAATGTTTCAATTATAGCGGGTTTTCGGAAATGCCGAGGGAGAGACCGCCTGCCCAACCCAGCACTACGACTCAAGCTTTGTTAGGTTTAGCGATGTCTACTGCAAGAGGGTTAGCAGAGATAGATTGGGTTTTCAGCTTATTGGGCCTAACATCGCTATGCAAAAGCGCATGGTCTAACAGAACTCTGACAGCACAGGAAAGCCAATCAATTGCCGCCGACCGGCCATAAGAACCGTTCCTCCTTCTAGATAAAACTGGATTGAAACGTAACTTAGATAACATTTTGCCCTAATTAGGGCAAAATGCATCGATGGGAACAGCGCAAACTGTCTAATGAGTCTGATGAAGGGGAAATAAGAGGGGGCGATCGCCTGACTGAACACCAAACACTCAACTGCTGCCCATCAGGCGCAGCGCTGTCCATCCAATGGTGATATAGCCTATGGCCAAGAGCAAACTGCCAATTCCAACCCGCAGCCCCGACTTTAATGTGTCAATTTGGGCCGCATTTTGCGCCAACTCTTGCCGCTGTTGGATTTCTTCCTCAGCTTGGGCTCTGCCAGCTTGCACCTGCTGCTGCAAGAATGGGTCTAATGCATCGGGATTCTCCCGAAAGTCGCGCACCAGATTAACCTGCTCTTGGGTAATCAGGTTGGCCTGCACAGCCTGATCCAAATCTTCGTCGGGAGCAGCCATCAGCTGCTCAATCTGAGCCCGTTGCCGCTGCACTTCTACAGTAAACTGCTGCTCCAATTGAGCTTGGGTTTGCTCAACTTCTTCGGCTAGGCGCACTTGAGCCGCCTCGTTGTTGGCCCGCACATTATTTAAGTGAAGCGGAAACAAGATGATGTAGAGCAGCCCTAGCAGGCTCGCGAGCACCGCCGCCCAAAATCTCGCCGTGGCGAACAGTGGCCGAGGCAGGCGACCCGGTTCTATCTGGGTATCGATCCAGTGCCCGGTAAACAGCATCCCCAAGCCCACTAGCGGCACTAACCCTCGATCAATCACCTGTGCGGCAAAGGCAATTTGCCAGGTGCGATCGCCCCACTGATAGGGAATAGGCTGGATAATCATATCCACTAGAGCAAATAGAAAGATAACGATACCGCCCACAATCAAGGCGCGGGAGGCGATGTAGGCGGCAGCGGGATGAGTCGCAGGCTTGGGAGAAACCATGGCAATGTACGTAGTGAGCTTAAGCAAAAATACAAATCATTGAGAAGTCAATGTATGACTCTCAGGGCACCTATTGATCCTCGGGCCAAATACTATAACAGGTGGGGGTTCTGAGTTTTTGGTGGGATAGGGTAGTCAAGCTACGAACGCCGTTGCACGACGTTGTTAAAACAAGGTAGAGCTTGGCGATCGCGTTGCCATACCATCCTACAGTTCTGACTAACCACCCTGCAGGATGCCGTTGCCATCATATAGCACCTGCTACCGTAACCTACAGAACTGATAAAACTGCAACAGTTGGGTTCCAGGCACCTAAGGGGGCTTTCCTCGATTTGGGTCGTCTCCCTCATCCCACTTAAACC
>JBGTOF010000461.1:0-15803 GCA_041742695.1 Elainellales cyanobacterium
AGAACCGAAGCTGGTCGTATTTAATATTAATTCCAACTGCTGTAAGCTGCTCCCTCTTCTTCTCAGGCACTAACTGAATAAGGTATTCAAAAAAGTCCTGGACAAGCACGTCCGCATCCTCCGTTAGATTGGGGGGATAAGGACGAAGTGTTTGCTGCTCTACAAATGAATGCCAGGTAAAGTCATAATCATGTGCAGTTAAAACCTCCCCAAAACAAAGCACGTTTGGATGCGTATTCAATAAATACGTTAAGAAGTGAGTTCCCGATCGCTGCTGACCCACAAGGGCAAAGTAAAGCATTACCGTTAGACCTTAATGTTCAGAGTTTAACGTCTTATCGTTGGACGCATAAAATCAAACCTCATCAAGAAGTAGACCGCACCCAGGTCTGCGAAAAAAGTCTCCAAGATAACGGAAGACTTTGAGCTATTTAACTAGCTTGCACAGACAAATAATTGGCTGGCAGAACCAAGCTCAACTTACCTGATTAGAACTGCCTTTTTTTAGACTCCCTTAATGCTAAGTGTCGAGAGCAATAGGTACACCCGAGCTAGAGTCTATATCGTGAGCGCAAAGCCCGTTGCGAGGCGGCAACGCCGATCACCCGTCTTGCTAGTCGTCTAAATCCATTGAATCGTCATCATCGTCATAGTCAGACTCTTCTCCCGACATCAGCGCAGAGATTTCTTCTTCGTTTTCTCGGAAGTCAGGGTCGCCCGCTTCGCGTGCCAGCAGCCGCCCACTTGACTCTAACCAGGCGAGAATCGAAGCGTTTTCTTGAGGGGGGATGACGCTAGCAGGCTGAGAGCGGGGCTGTTGGCGTAGAGCAGGGTTATACATAAAGAAATGGCATGGCTAAGGGTTTCAGCACTCCAGTTTAACGCGATTTCTAGAGATTTAGAGCGAAGCAGGAGCGATCGCCCTCCTGCTTCGCTCTAAATCTTTGCCTCCATTTCTGAAGCTTCGTTGCGCGGCAGCGCTGTAGGTCGCCAATTCTTCTTATTATCGGGATGACTGCTAGATCTATTCGGGTTGCAGCGCAGCCATTCGTGCAGCCGAATTTAATAAGGAATGCTAAGCCCATGACTGCAAGCAAAGCAAAGTTATTAGAGGCGATCGCCGGAAAGAATCGCGGGCTGCTGGCAACCGATGCCGATCAGCGAACTATTTTGGGAGCGATCGCCCTGCTCGAAACCGAAAATCCAACCCCGCGACCGCTTGAGGAACCTGCCAAACTCAGCGGCAACTGGCGCTTGCTGTATACCACCAGCACTGATCTGCTGCGGATTGAGCAAATTCCTTTTTTTAAATTGGGGCAAATTTATCAGGTGGTACGGACGGCCTCGGCGCAAATCTTTAACCTGGCGGAGGTGCAGGGGGTGCCTCTGCTGGAGGGGATGGTTAGCGTCTCCGCGACGTTTGAGCCGGTGAGCGAAACGCGGGTGAATGTTCGCTTTGACCGAGGGATTGTGGGCTTGCAGCGGCTGCTGGGATATCAAGATCCCAGCAGTTTTCTCTCGATGATTGATGCAGGGAAACGCTTTCCGCCGATTGATTTTGCGATTAATGGCGATCGCCAGCGAGGTTGGCTCGAAATCACTTACCTAGATGACGACTTAAGAATTGGGCGCGGCAACGAGGGCAGTGTGTTTGTGTTGACTAAGACGCCGTAGAACTGCAGGAAAGTCTAGCTCAAACTTACCCAGTGCGACGGTGCGGAGAGCGGTTGAAGGGGCGATCGCCCTCTGCATCGCTGCCCAGTGCATGCCCTCTGTACCGCTCAGCCATTCACCCAGCAAAAGACAATAGGACAGCCTTCGGTGTAGGGTTTGCGACGCACCGTAAACCCTACACCGTAAACTCAAATTCCCTTTATCCTTTTGTCGATCGATTGGTTGTGTGGTCTTATTCAACGTTATCCTGCCTATGCTTAATCGCCTTTCTCAGGGACATCTCAACGGTCTCGATCTGTGCCCGCGCCGCTTTCAGTATGTGCACCTTGACCAATTGCTGTCGCCCACGCCGCCCGAACAGCAGCGGGCTCTAGACTGGGGCACGCGGTTTCACCTGCTGATGCAACAGCATGATCTGGGCTTGCCCGTGGAAACCATTGAGCCGGCTGACCCCACAGTGCAAGCGTGCTTTCGCCAGTTTATGCAGACTGCGCCGGAGGTGTTTGCGGTGCGGCCGGGGCAGGTGCGCCACAGCGAGCATCGCCGCACCTTAGAGTTTGACGGGTTCTTGCTCACGGCTGTATATGACCTGCTGGTGCTGTACCCCGATCGCGCGCTGATTTATGACTGGAAGACTCACCTCACCCCCCAGTCGGCGACGCGGCTAGCGCAAGATTGGCAAACGCGGCTCTACTGCTTTGTATTGGCAGAAACCAGCGCCTATCTGCCAGAGCAAATTGGGTTTACTTATTGGTTTGTGCGGGCGCAAGCGGGGGAGGATGCGCCCCGCCCCCAGCACCACACGCTGCCCTATTCAACCCCGCAACATGAGAAGACCCGGCAGGCGCTCTCGCAGCAGTTGGCGCAGTTGGCTGAGTGGCTGGCAGACTATCGGGAGGGGCGATCGCTCCCCCAAGTGCCTGAAGAACTCGGTCGGTGCGATCGCTGTCCCTTTGCGATTCGCTGCTGCCGGGGGGCCTTTTCAGACGCTTCAGAAAGTGTCCTCATTCCGAATTTGGCCGATATCGCAGAAGTAGTACCGTAGTCGGAATCGGCTCCTTAATTTTAGGGATAAGCCAATTCTGTTCCGATTCATCACCTGTACATTTTGTTGGGTATCTATATGGCTGATAGTCTTGCTCTTTCAGTAGTCTCTGCCTATGCGTCCTATGCCAGACGACGACTGCTGCACAAAACTCGCCAGGTCGCAGCGACGCAAGAACAATTTTTGCTGCAGCTGTTGCGGGCGCATGATTCAACAGAACTGGGGCAAACCTTTGGCCTTTCCACAGTGAACACTGTCGATGAGTTTCGCCGTCAGGTGCCGATCAAGCCCTACAGCTTTTATGCGCCCTATACCGAGCGTATCGCCCAGGGCGAGGTCAATGTTCTTACGCCCGATCGGGTGAATTACATCAATCTCACCAGCGGCTCTACGGGCAACAAAAAACAAGTGCCGGTTACGCGTCGATTTCAGCGTAGTCTGCGGCGAGCCGACCTGGCCAGCATTGGCTGTGCGATCGCCGCGTTAAATCAGCGCGATCGCCCCTTTGGCAAAGCCCTGCTCACCAACTGTGCCAAGCACCAAGGCCGCACCGAAGCTGGCATTGCCTATGGCCCAGTTAGTGTAGGCAGCATTCGCCAGGGCAAGCGCTTGGTCGATCAGATGTTTGCCTTGCCGTTCGATGCGCTTGAAATTGGGGACACCGATTCTCGCCACTATGTCTGTCTGCTCTATGCCCTGCGCAACCCCCACCTGCGCGGCTGGGTGGCCAATTTCCCAATGTTGATTCTGCGCACCTGCGGCTATTTAGAGCAGTACAGCGATGCGCTGGTCAAAGACCTCGCAGAGGGCACCTTAGCACCCTGGCTAGAACTGGAGCCAACCATTCGCCAGCGGTTAGAGCAACGGTGGACTGCGGCCTCTGAGCGAGCCGCCCAGCTTCAGAATATTCTGCGGCGCGAGGGTCGCCTGATGCCAAAAACGGCCTGGCAGTTGAGCTACATCTCCACGGCGCGGGGCGGCACCTCGGAGTTTTATCTGCAGCGGTTTGCCGACTATTTTGGCGATGTGCCGGTGTTTGGTGGCGTGTATGGCACAGCAGAGGCTACCTTCAGCGTATGCCCTGATTTTGACCATGACGGCGGCATTTTGGCCATAGAGAGCGGCTTTTTTGAATTTGTGCCCCAGCACCAATGGCAGGAAGATCAACCCCAAACCCTGCTGCCAACCGAGCTAACCGTGGGCGATCGCTACCGAGTTTTAGTCACGAGCTACAGCGGCTTCTATCGCTACGACATCGGTGATGTGGTGGAAGTCGTGGGCTACCACGAGCAAGCCCCGCTTATTGTATTTCGCCACCGCCAGGGCGGACTGCTGTCTGCAACCACCGAAAAAACGACAGAGTTTCACGTCACCCAGGTCATGCAGCGGCTGCAAGCGGAGTTTGGCATTGGGCTCGATGATTTTTGCGTCACCCTTTCAGCAGATGAGTTTCCGGCGCGCTATCTGGTTAACATTGAGCTGGCGGCAGGCTATCACCTCGACCAGCCGCAGGCATTTTTGCAGCGGTTTGAGTATTGGCTGACGCAGGTCAACAATCCCTATGGCACCGTCCGGCAGGGTCAGGTGCCGCCGCCTCGGCTGCGAGTATTAGCACCCCAGAGCTTTGCCCAGGTGCGTCAGCGGCAGATCGAGCGGGGCATGTTCGACTCGCAGCTAAAAATTCCCCACATCAGTGAAGACCGCCAGTTTTTGGCAGGGCTGCCTGTGCAGCAAGAGGTGACGCTGCAAGCATCGGCTGATTCGCAACCGTCAGCGGCGCGCTAAAAGTTGAGCCAGTTAAACCCGTCTCGACAGGGGAGCATCGGCTCCCATCGGGGTGGGTTCTCACCCAGTTCGTCAATCGTCCATCACTCGATTCATTCATTGCATTCAGGTATGACAAAACCTTCGTTTGAAATCGCACGCGATCGCCCAGACGCTGCCGTATTACCGTTGAGGGCGATCGCCCACGTGCAGGCCGCTCAGCTCACGGCGCAGCTGTTCTATGAGCAATACCAAAAACCGGGGATTCCCGTTTTGATCTCGGGCCTGTTTGCAGCAGGCACTGACTGGAATTTAGACTACCTCTGCCAGCAGTTGGGCGAGACCGAGTTTCCGATTCAAGACCACGGCTCGAGCCACCGCGCCGACGACAAGCGCACCTGGACGGGTACAGGCAGCGGCGTAGACACCATTGTGATGCCGTTTCGACAATATGCGGAATTGTTGCGATCGCGCGAGGCGCACCAGCGCGACCTATACATGGGCAAATGCGCCTTGCACCAGACGCCGCTACTGGCGGACACCCCCGCCTTTGAGCAACTCGAAACCCATCTAGGATTGCGAACGCCCTTCACCCCCTGGAGCTTTTGGATGGGGCCAGCAGGCCATATCACCCACCTGCACTACGACCCGATGGATGGCACCCTCGCGCAGCTGCATGGTGCGAAGCGAGTGATTCTGTTTCCGCCCTCGCAGTTGTATCACCTCTACCCGTTCTCAGTCTTTAACCAAGTGCGGCATGGCATGAAGCTGCGCCCCGGCCACAGCCGCGTCTATCCCGATCAGCCAGATTTTGAGCACTTTCCCCGACTGCGCGCCGCCTTGCCGTACCGCTATGAGTTCATCCTCAACCAAGGCGATATGCTCTATATTCCTACGGGCTGGTGGCATGAGGTGATCGCGCTAGGGGATGAGATGAGCTGCTCGGTCAACCGTTTCTGGAACGTGGCACCGCTCTCGCGGGCGCTAACCTCGTGGAGCAAATGGCGGATTCACTTGGGCAGTGTGCTAGCGCTGCCGCATCTGGTCTATGCGCTAGTGCAGGCCCTGGTCAGCGGCAATCCAGCCCAGAGAATTCGCCAACTGATGCTGAAGCTCTAGTCAATTCCGATTTTATGCAGAGATAATCATTTATTTCATAGGATTGCCTGGTAAGCGTTGCTGATTCTAGGTATGAACTGATTTCTGTAGGTATTGGAAATTCGTTCAAATTTCTGCAAAATCATACCGCTATTCAGCAACGCCGCCTGGTACATATCTAATTTTGGAAATGCGGATACACTACGCTGTTTCATCTAAAATTTCAGAAATGTAGCGTCCTACAGACGTTTCAGAGCAAGTTCTTTCCCACCACTCAAGAACACGATGATGATATTGCTGTAGCAAATGTTGATCAGATAAAAGCTCAAGAACAACAGTTTCGAGATTTTCCCAGCTATCAATACAAACAGCCGGGGCATCTTGATAAAACCATCGGTGAGGAAGATGCTCATGAATCACGACGCAGCCATAGCGCATTGCTTCAAAGAAGCGAAAGGTTTCTAGAGAGGCACCTCTAGGAACCAAGCAGATTTTTGCATTCATCATGCGTTCGGAGTAGACTACTTCTCCGGCTTGTTTTGAGCCTCTGAAATCACCTGTATCTAGTAGGTCTATATTGAGGCTGGGGTGTTTATCTCGAATGTCAATAGCCTTTTGAGTCATCAGCCGTCTTGAAGCAGCCTTAGGTCCATTTAATAAACCTCTCAGCGTCAGTTTCGCACTTTGAATGTGCTGTACACTTCCCGCAAAAAAAACATCAATGCCTCTTGATTCAATAGCTTTAATGGGCAAGTCTAATTGCTTGAAATATCCGATGGGAATGGGATAGATAGGGCTTCTAGCCTGGGGTGACTGCAAAAGCCTTTTAACTATTCCAGGGACTCTAATCGCAGTGATTCGGGTAGCCTGTAGTAGATTCAGTAAGGTAATTTGAAGTTGGCCGTGAGAATTTTTAAAGCCAAACTCAGGGCTAATACCATACGCCTTGAATATAGCTCTGACTTGATGAGAATAACTGGGGATGCGACACCATTCATCACCGATTAGAATCACTACGACATTCTTGCCATAGGAGGGTAGTTTGTTGACGCTCCACGTGATGTAAAAAATCAAATCTTTGGCTTGCGAGTACTGTTGAATGTATTCCAAAACTCGTCCGTAGTAAACAAGATCTGGCTTGGCTTTCAAATGCTGATCGCTAAAGTCTAGACTGGTGACGTCAACAGCTTCATCATCTTCGTTTAGGCACAGCAAAAACCGATTTTTATTGATCATATACATGCGAAGCACCCTGCTAAAAGATTGACATGTATCATTCAACGTAAAAGCTGTAATTTTACCGTAGGTAAAAAATGGTTCTAAAAACTTGACGGATGCACGCTGGGCAAGCAACAGAAGCTTTAATTTCAATCAGAGACAATCATTTTCTGGATCTTGATGCTAGCTCTTGATGATGTAGGCGCCTAACAGATAGACCAAGATAGAGAAACGATTGCAAAGCTAGCATAATAATGCTTTGATTTCATGCTTCATTGCTCTCGTATGCTGTGTCCAAAGCTTAGAACTTAACTTCAATTTGTTGGCGTACATGCCTCAGACGTTTGGTAAATAAAGCCTGTTTGGATTTTGGACAAGGGTTCGTTGGGATATCGATTAACAGGAATGTTTGAAGGCTTAGCTAGTGAGAATAATTGCAGTATGGGTGTCTTTAAAGCTGCGTTTACTATATCAGAACTCAAGCAAAATCCAGCCTGGCTCTCTTCTTTCTCCTGCCTTTGATGACTTTGCTATTCTTGCATCTAGAGCTTGGCGGTTAATTTGTCCCGATGCTGTCATTAGACTATGTTTCAACTTGGGGTTGATTCGAGTAATCTTGGAGAAGTAAAAAGGTGCCGCAGGTAACAGTTTTGACTCTAGCTGAAGGTTAAGTCGAGTAACCGGGGCCGGTCACAAAGCTCAGTTAAGTTTTGAAATCATGTCTAGAGATTATTGTGACGAGTGGCGTACCTTTGAACAGGCCTTCTGTGTCTGTGAGGTTGAACTGATGCTGCTGGTTTCCATCATTACCCTAAGCTCTGACTGTGAGCACTACACGGAGGGAGCGATCGCCCAGCGCTATGCCTGCCTCGATCCGCGAGTCTATGTCATTTTGACAGAGCATCAGAGCGTACCCCAGGCGCGCGCTATCAGTATTGCCCCCACCCAGGGCGAGTCTGTGAACTGGGTAGACAGCGACCACCCGCAGAATAGAGAACGGGTAGGTCGCAGGCCTCTCATGCCCAAAGCGCGATCGCTGCAACGGATGGCAGCAATGCTGACAGCAGGGGCGATCGCCAGCGGATTGTTGGGACGAGGCGCGATCGCTCAGCCTATTGCCCCGGCCCCATCCATCACCCCAGCCGCAGACGAGACTGGCAGCACCGTCACTCAGTCTGGCAACGACTACACCCTCACCGGGGGAAGCAGGTCTCGCAACGGAGATAATCTGTTCCACAGCTTTGAGCGGTTTGGCATCAGCGCCAACGAAGTAGCGACCTTTCAAACCAATCCAGCGCTACAGCGCATTTTGACGCGAGTGACGGGGGGCGATGCCTCCATCATTGACGGGCTGCTGCGGGTGTCGGGTAGCACTGCCGATCTGTATTTTATGAATCCAGCCGGGGTAGTGTTTGGGGCAAACGCCCGGCTCGATATTCCGGCCTCATTTTTTGCCACCACGGCCACGGGCATCGGGTTTAATAGCGGCTGGTTTAACGCTGTTGGAACTGTGCCCTATGTCGATCTAACGGGTGCTCCCGCTAATTTTGCCTTTACCCTGGCGGAACCTGCAGCTTTGGTCAATTCCGGATCGCTGACGGTGGGTGCGGGGCAATCTCTTACGCTGCTGGGCGGCACGGTCATCAACACGGGAGACCTAACTGCACCGGGGGGGCGCATTACCCTAGCGGCAGTGCCAGGAGAAACGCTCGTGCGACTGAGCCAGGCGGGGAGCTTGCTCAGCTTGGAATTTGAGCCCATGGCAGCGACCGGGCCAAATGGGGCGACAGTGGCAGACCATGTTAGCCCGGTCGCTAGCATAACGCCGCTTGCTCTGCCGGATCTGTTAACGGGCGGCTCTGTCACGAGCGCCACAGGTCTGACGGTTCATGCCGATGGCTCGGTGCAACTGGTGGGATCGGGGTTGCAGATTCCTGCTGCGGGCGGCACGGTGATTGTGTCAGGTGGAATCGATGCCTCGGCCTCTGGCGCTGCTGGGCAGGGAATGCCAGAGATTACGGTAGTGGGCGATCGCCTCGCACTTTCCCAAGCTACGCTCAACGCCAGCGGCCCCAGCGGCGGCACTGTTCGCGTGGGTGGCAATGAGCGGGGGCGTGGCCCATTGCCCACCGCCAGCCGCACCATTGTAGATGCCAGTTCAAGCATCCGTGCTAGCGGCACCCAGGGCACAGGCGGGCACGTCATCCTTTGGGCGGAGGACTTAACCCGGTTTGACGGCAGCATTCAGGCGCAGGGTTTTGGCGGCGATGGCGGATTTGTAGAAGTGTCGGGCCGACGCATCCTCAACTTCAACGGTCAGGTGGATGTATCGGCGCTGGATGGCGCAATGGGGACGCTGCTGCTGGATCCCGAAAATATCATCATCTCTGATGGAGAGAGTTCACCCGGGGTAGATGGAAACCTGCCCACCATTCTGTTAGACGACTTTCCGGGCGAAACGATCACCATCAGTGCCACCGTCCTGTCGTCTCAAACAGGCAACATCATCCTCGAAGCCACGAACGACATCACTGTTGATCCCAGCGTCGGCAGCCTCTCCTTTCTGGGGTCACTGGCAGGGCTAAATTCTGTCACCTTTACGGCTGATGCCGATAACAATGGGGCGGGGGCATTTGTGTCTCCGGTGGATATCTTCACCAACGGAGCAGATCTCATCATTTTAGGGGCTAGCATTACCACCCAAACGATCAACACCGTCGGCAGTTCGATGGATGCGGGTGGCAGTGTTACCCTATCGGCGCTCAACGACATCACTGTCGGCAGCGTTCTAACCAGTGACTTTAGTCTTTCAGGTGGAACCGCTGGTGCCGTCACGATCGTGAGCACGGCAGGAACCGTGACGGCAGATGATATCGAAGCCGCCTCCTTTGATGGCACGGGCGGCACCGTTGTGGTTCAGGGCGATTTAGTGCGTATTCTCAGCACCACTGGGTTTGGGGAAAATGCGGAAAGCATTGATGTCTCTGGTCCGACACCGGGAACCATCAGCATTACCCATGCGGGAGGCTCCCTTAATCGGCCGTTTGTGGTGGGAACCGGAGATGCGGCTGTGGAAAACGGCACCTTTGGTGATATTTCAACGGGTGCTAGCGTGCTGCAAACCGGTACGTTTCCCGTCTTGCCTGCCGGGGGAATCGCCGTGCTGCCTGGAGAACCCATTGGGATCACGATCACGTCAGTCAATCAGGCTCCCGTGATCGTAGGGGACAGTCTGCTATCCACAGGGGTGGATGAGCCGCTGGTGATTGCGTTGGGTGATCTGGGCATCACGGTCACCGATGCCGATAGGGATGTCCCGATTGTGCAGATCGGGGCGATCGCCCCAGGCGCACTCCTCACACGGGGCGGCGTTCCCCTTGCTGCGGGAGACACGGTCTTGCTGACTGATGTGCTGGAGTTTATCCCGCCGACTGGCGCCACAGGGGATGTAGTGGCCTTTACTCTAGTCGCTAGCGATCTTGCCAACAATGAGCCGGTGCTAGCGTCCTCTGCTCCAGCTCCGATCACCGTTAGCCTTCAGCCTGACCCCATCGATCCGATCGATCCGATTGACCCGATTGACCCGATTGACCCGATTGATCCCATTGATCCAATAGATCCAATAGATCCAGTCGATCCGGTAGACCCGACCGACCCGGTAGACCCGACTGACCCGGTCAGCGGCTTCGAGCTAGAGGTCACTGATCCCTTGGTCGATCGCCCCGTTACCGATCCGCCACCGATTCTAGATCCTCCCGAAACGGGTCGCTTACTTGATCCCCGCATCTCGCAACTAGAGGAGCGTCTGAATACCGACTTCTCGGCGATCGCCACGGCTGCATCAGTCCGCACGTTAGACGATGGACGGGCGATCGCCCAGCAGATTGAAGACGAAACCGGGGTAAAACCGGCCTTTGTCTATCTCAGCTTTGTGCCTGCCGGGGGCGATCTGCTCAGCACCGTGCTGATCCCTGCAGAAACGGATCAACTGGAATTGGTGGTGGTGACGGCGCAAGGGGATCTCATTCGCCGCCGCATTCCCGACGCTACGCGGGCTCAAGTGATGGCGATCGCCCAAGAATTCCGCCTCCAAATCACCGACCCCCGCAATGTGCGCAACACCCGCTACCTGCCCTCAGCTCAGCAGCTCTACGGTTGGATGATCGCGCCCATTCTGGCGGATCTAGTCGCGCTAGAAATCGATAACCTGGTGTTTCTGCCTGAAGCGGGGTTGCGATCGCTCCCCTTTGCTGCGCTGCATGACGGGCAGCAGTTCATCATCGAGCAGTTCAGCATTGGTCTGATGCCCAGCCTCAGCCTCACCGACACCCGCTATGTCGATGTGCGCAATGCTCAGGTGCTAGCCATGGGCATCTCGGCCAGCACCCAGGGGCAACTGCCGCTACCGGCGGTGCCCGTAGAACTCAACACGTTGGCACTCAAGCTGTGGACAGGGCGCATTTTCTTAGATGCCACCAGCACCCTTGATAATCTGAAAACAGTGCGCCAGCAACAGCCCTTCGGCATCATCCATCTGGCAACTCACGCCGACTTTGTGGCCGGAAGCCTGAGCGATGCCTACATTCAGCTCTGGAACGATCGGCTGCGGCTGGATCAGTTGCAGCAGCTTGGCTGGAACGATCCACCTGTAGAATTGCTGGTGCTGAGCGCCTGCCGTACCGCCCTAGGGGATGAGCAGGCCGAGTTGGGCTTTGCGGGGCTGGCGGTGCAAGCGGGCGTTAAGTCTGCCATTGCCAGCCTATGGTATGTCAGCGATGCCGCCACAGCTGCCCTGATGACGCGTCTGTATGACAGCCTCCGCAGTGCCCCAATTAAAGCTGAGGCCCTGCGTCAGGCACAGCTCGCCATGGCGCGCGGCGAGGTTAGCGTAGATGAAACAGGGCGACTGATGGGACTGGGCGAGGTGGGCAGTACCCTACTCCCTGCCGAGAGCACCCGCGATGTGCTGGGCCAAACTCTCGCGCACCCCTACTATTGGGCGGCGTTTACCATGATCGGCAACCCCTGGTAATGTGGGGTTTGCTGGGGGCTGTTATCAATTAGCCGCTGATGGCCCAGAAATCAACAGTTACAGCTCCTAGCCTGTTTTTTGGGTCGGGCGTGGCAATGCTCATCGCACAAGGCGTTTGGTCAGAATTGATGACACGCCCTAAAACATGGGCTTGGCAAAAACCTGCGTCCAGTAGTAGTTGTAGTTGACGTTGCCCGTGTCGTTGGTCTGGTGATAGTAGCCCACACCCATTTCGGTAAAGTTTGAATTCAGCATGTTGGCTCTGTGGCCGGGGCTATTGATCCAGCCTTGCACCACTGCTGCCGGGGTGGTGTAGCCTGCGGCAATGTTTTCGCCGCTGTGTGACCAGTTATAGCCCATGGCCGAGATGCGCTGACTGGGGCTAGAGCTATCCCTGCCGGTATGACTAAAGAAGTCTTGCACCGCCATGTTTTGGGTATGAGTTTGGGCAGCCGTGGCCAGTTGATTGTTGTACGTTAGTGCGCTCAGGCCATTTTGCTGGCGAAAGCTGTTGGTCAACTGAAAGACTTCTTGCATAAAGCCGCTGCTTGGATCTGCCGCTAGGGCTTGAGCCGGGGGCGCTGTCGAAATGGTGCGCACGCGCCCGCGCCCGCCCAAGTGAAAGATCTGGACGTGAAACTTCCCGGCAGGCATGTTAGCTTTCTTCAGCCGTCCGATGCTGTTGGCGTCGGCAAAGGTTTCTTTCACTACGTCGCCTGGGTCAACGCGGCCATTGCCGTTGCGATCGCGAATGAGGCGGGCAAACACGGATGGGCCGTTGGTTCTAACGCGAATGTCGAGGCTGCTGCGGTTGGCTAGCCGTGACCAAACTGTGACGCTAGTCTTGTTAGGGTTGATCGGTTGAGAAAAGACCGACTGTGTACCGTTAACCTGAATTTGCTGAGCGTTGGCCAAGGAATTGTGAATGTTGTTCGCAGACATAAAAGTTTGAGTGAGCTAAGGGGAAGAAAACCAAGGCTTCTTCCAGTAAGCAAACTCAGTAGGGCGATCGCCAACCCGGTATCCACGGAAACAAAATTCGGCATTCCAGCAGTCAGTGTCTGACCGTCAGAAGAACTGCTTATCTCTCTGTCTAAAGAATGGCGGCTATTGACCGCACAATAGGGCATTGGTGGATCTCGAGTCGACTTGGTATAAAATGATGCGTGCTGTTGCAAAAAGAAGGCGATCGCCCTGCATGATGCGGGGATACTCTTGACACCTGAACCTGACGAAGACTTGGCCTAACTCCACGGCTTTAGAGGTCAAGGTGTGTGCTTTATTTGGAACCTGTTTGAGAAGGTTTGCTGCAATTAAGCTGCTGCAATTGAGCTGCTGCAATTAAACCGAAAGCATTACGCTAAGCCAAACTCCTGCATCGCTGGAAGGAAGTTGCGGTGTTCGTGGCGAGAGCGGCTGAGTTTGATCAATGCAAAGCGCTGGCTGGGAGAAAGCTGCTGCCATTGCGCCAGCGTGATGGAATGCTGGAGTTCTTGGGCGCGATCGCCCACACTTTGGGGAATGGCAGAGGCATCAGCCCAGGGTGGGGCGGGGTCAACGGGCAGATCGGCAGGATGCTGACCGGTGGTTTCCCAGACGCGATCGCGCAGGACATCTCGATAGGTCGCTGCCTCTGGGGGCGTGGCGCAGGACCGATCAACCAATTGTTGGCGATCGCCCGCCGAAAGTCGATGCCACTGCTCTAGCTTGAGCTTTACGCCACAGGTATCGAGTTTGAGCCGCACCTGCATGGGGATGCACCGCAACGACTCCACAAAATCTGCTTCGAATTGAAAAAACGATTGCTCCATTGCCATCCTCACCCCTCTAAATGGATACATTTTTACATGTGGTGCTTTTTTGAGATAAAGCTCCCAAATATACGCTACATTTTGAAGCAGTCGGATCTAGCAGTATCTGAGCAACCCTAGCAAAAATACTAATGTATTATTGAGACGGCTAGTGGTGATGCAATCTATCTTGGGGTGGTGACTGCCCGATTGGGGAACTCTGGCAAAGCGCTAGTGCTGAGTTGCTCTCCATCTGCTTAGATCGTGCCGGGCTTTAGTCTCGGTAGGATCGGCCAAGCAAGGATTTAAAGGGTTTGCCGGTCGGTGTGTTTGATGTCGTCAGCATGAGTGATTCGCAATCTATGGTTTCTCAGCTTGAAACTCCCCTCTCAGACCTTAGCCGTCAGCTCCCTATCTCGATTGAGGGGCTGGTTCAGGTTTTTACATGCCCCCACCGTAGCTTCTTTACCAATGTGATTGCCCAAGCGCTGCGCATTGCGGGTCAAGGCACCCCAGTGCTGGTGGTGCAGTTTCTCAAGGGCGGCATTCGCCAAGGCCATGAGCATCCCATGCAAATGGGACAGCACCTCGACTGGTATCGCTGCAATCTGCCCCGCTGTATCGACACGCCCCAGCTTGAAGATGCAGAAAAGCAATCGGTACTGGACTTGTGGGAACACACCAAGGCCCAAGTTGCAGCGGGACAATATCACCTAGTCGTGCTAGAAGATTTGAGCCTAGCGATTAACTTTGGGCTGATTCCTGAAGCGGATGTGTTGGAGTTTTTGGCTACCCGTCCCGCTCAGGTGGATGTCATTCTAACGGGGCCAGAGATGCCTGCCTCCATTTTGGAGATTGCCGACCAAATTACTGAATTGCGTCGAAGCCATAATCCATAGCCACGGGTTACGGTTGTATCTCACCTGTGAAGCTCACCTCAGAATCAAGTGGATGGTCAAGGGAGTGCCACTCCGGCTCGCAGGTGGTGTTCAGCGCAGGTAGTGTTCAGCTAGGCTGCAAACAGCCCAAACACGGCGCAACCTAATACGATGCACAGCACTAGGGGCAGCTTTTTGAAGCTGGCGATGATAACAATGAGGCTGGCGGCGATCGCCCCTCTTGTTCCCCCGGCTGTGTCGGTAAACTGCACTAGGCTGCTGAGGGTAAGCACGAGAATCACCGCCAAGGGCAGGTGGGTGAGCGCCCGAGTCGGTATCCATCGGGCGGGTAGCCAGACGCCAACGCTGCGCATGGCATAGGTGCCAATGCCTGCAAAAAATACCGTCCACCATACATTCATCAGTTGGGTCTCGTCAGTTGGGTCTTGTCTTAATTGGCTAGTGAGGGAATCAGGCTTACGTTTCAAGAGCCGGATCAATCAAGGTAGGCTTACGCTCTGGATTTGGTGGGTAGCCAGACGGTGGCGGCGATCGCCACGCCGATGATCGCCATGAGAATGCCAGTTGAGCCCAATGGCAGCAGCAGCACTACTAGAGTCAGGGCGATCGCCACAATCATTGCCATATCCCGACCGCGCTGAAGTCGAGCGGGCTCCATACACAGGCACAGAAATAGGGCGGGCAGGGCAAAGGTGAGCCAGCGCTCGGGCAACAGCATGCCTAGCTGGCATCCTAGGGCAGTGCCTACCAGCCAGGCACTCCAGCAGGCGCCATGCATGCCTAGGTAATAGGCAAAGGGCTGAGGGGTCTCGGTCATCTCTAGGGCAAAGGTTTCGTCCACCAGCCCAGCGGCGAGTACCCACTGCTGCCAGGTCGAGAAGCGGCCATAGATCGCTTGAGCAGAGAGGCTCATGGCAATATGCCGCAGGTTAATAATCAGCACCGTGATTAAGATGCTGAGCCACGGCAACTGCTGCCGCGCTGCTTCAACCAACGCAAACTGCGACGCCCCCGCATAGAGCCACGCTGACATAAACACCGTCGCCAAGGGCGATAGTTGAACTTGAACGGCGATCGCCCCCAAACTCATCGCAATCGGCAAAAACCCTATGACGACGCCTACTGCGCGCCGGGCGCCTCGACAAAAATCCTTCATTGCTCTGTTGTCCCTCAGTAGGTGGTGACTCACGTTTAGGCCAGTCTGTCCATTTAGTGTAGGAACTCGGCCAACAATCTATCTTGAACAAGATTGCGCTGTTTGACCCCTATGGTCTAATAAGGGT
>JBGTOF010000485.1:0-5296 GCA_041742695.1 Elainellales cyanobacterium
GCAGTTTGCCTCGAATGATTGGGCGGCGATCAAGCTCGATGATGCGGTGGCGGAGGCGGTGCTGCGGGCGGGCTATTCGCAGAAGTCGGCGGTGGGGGTGCTGCACCAGGGGCCGTATGTGCAGCATCAGGTGCATCAGAAGGGTGCTCCGGCGGCGGCGATGAGTCAGTACGTGCGATCTACCGTGCTAATGGCGGTGCAGCGGGTCTCTGGGCAAGGCCAGGGGCCACGGCGACAGCAGCCTGGGTTGGAGATGGAGTAGCCCTGGGTCTAGGCGTGGTGTCGCTCACCGGGCAGGGCATGGTATCAAGATTTTTTATTGGAGTGTAGGTGTCATGCTTGCATTTGCGAATAAGCACAGGGCGTCGGAGCAGCTGAACCTGAGCTACTCAACGCTGAAGAAATATCGGTTGGCAGGGGATTGGATTGAGGGCATCCATTGGGTGCGGATTAATAGCCGCTGTGTGCGTTATAACCTGGAACTGATTCAGGATTGGCTGCACAATCGGGATAACCCGAATGCCCACATGCGTGCGATCGAGTTCTATCGGCAGGGGTTGTTGAGCGTCAAGGCTAAGAAAAGAAGAATTTCTAGCCCGAAGTGATATCACAGGCAATGAAAGTCTGAGCAGTTTGCAAGATTAGCCTGCTACAGGAGCTGAGCAACATGCTCGAAACCCAAGGCTGAAACCAACATTATTTGGTTCAAAACTAATGCGCGAGGCAGAACGGCAAAACCTTGGATCGTAAAACCAGGAGCCTCCACGCGCTATCCGAGCAGTGTTGTTATTGTCGGTTAAGTAAGCCGCACCATCGATGGGACAACCCTCGTAGCTATTGTTCCAGTGGTCTTGGCACCACTCAAACACGTTGCCATGCATGTTACATAGACCGAAGGCGTTAGCCCCTTCAAATTGATTAACTGGAGTTGTTTCTTCGCGAAAAATGCCCTTGGGACCATCGCCATAGGAGCCCGAGTATTGCATTTTCCCAATGGTTTTATCTTGACAGCAGTAGTTAGCAATATCTGTAGTAATCGTTTCGCCAAAGTGGAAAGGGCTGTTTGTACCAGCTCGGCAGGCGTACTCCCATTCAGCCTCAGTAGGTAAGCGATATTGTCGGTTGGTGAAGCGAGTTAACCTGTCGCAAAACTCCACAGCATCGTACCAAGATATGTTCTCGACAGGTCGTAAATCTCCTTTGAAACCAGAAGGATTAGGGTTTAGCTCTCGGTTTACTGGAGGCATCGCGGTGACAGCGCGCCATTGTGCCTGGGTGATAGGGTGCTTGGTCATAAAAAATTGAGCAAGTGTTACCTCGTGCTGAGGGCTTTCGTTTTCGCTGCGTTCTAACTCATTTTCTGGAGAGCCCATGAGAAAGGTGCCTGGCGGAATAAGCATCATCCGTAGTGGCAGAATATCAGTAGCCAGAAACTCGTCATAGTACTGATTACGTTCTTGGCGTTTTTGAAGAATAGATTGTAAGATTTGAGGCTGCATTACTTTGTCGAATCAAAAAAAATCAAGCACCCATAGTCAAAGGCATTACTAAAAACCTCTAGGAGCTGAACAGCAAAGGCGGAAGCCAAGGTTAGTTAGTTTAATATGAGGCGGATTGAGGTCGCGATAAGCAGAGCGGCAGAGCCACTGTTCGTGTTCCCATGAGCCACCACGAACTATGCGATATGGAGAATTTTTAGGGTCTACCCAAGCACTACCATTAAAAGGAGTGTCTTCATATGTTCGCCAATGATCTTGACACCATTCATAGACATTGCCGTGCATATCAGATATTCCAAAGGCATTGGCTATGCCAAAGTAGTCTACAAGGGTCGTTCCCTTACGGAATTCTCCTTTAAAGACACTCAAATAATTTCTGCTGCCATTATAGTTAGCCAATTCTGTGGTTAATATTTCACCAAAATAAAATGGACTGGTAGTCCCCGCTCGACAAGCATATTCCCACTCTGCTTCGCTGGGTAAGCGATAGGAACGCCCGGTATGGGTCGAGAGACGGTCGCAAAATTCAACTGCGTCATGCCAGGAAACTTTCTCTACAGGACGGTTTTTGCCCTTGAATGCAGAAGGATTTAACTGTAATTCGCGCTTAACCACAGGAAGAGCAGCTACAACTCTCCACTGAGCCTGTGTAACTGGGTATCGTCCCATAAAAAATGCTGGAACTCTAACCTCGTGCTGAGGGCTTCCGTTATCCCCCCGCCCCGACTCATCTTCTGGGGAACCCATGAGAAAAGTTCCGCTGGGAACTAGCACCATGTGGAGAGGGATGTTGCTCCCAAGCTGAAACAGCGGTTCAATATAGCCCAAACAAGTACGAGGGGTACGACAGAGATTAATTGAGGTCGATAAGTCTGCTGAAGTCTCTGGTAAAGAGTAGTCCGATAGCTCCAGTAAAATTCCAAAAGCTCTAAATAAGTTATCAATAGAATCTTTATCTGTTTGTGATGTGGCCTCTCGGATTTTTTTAATAGTTTTAATGCTAAGTCCTGCTAGTTCCTGAATCTCGGCTTGAGTAAAGCGCGCGCCATGTTTTTCAACGTCCTGAGCTTGACGGATTGCTGCTTCTAATCGTTCTATACCCCGTCTGGTAAGGACGACGCCCCGTTGACGATTACTTGTAGTTTTTCGTTCTGAATATTGCCCCGATCCAAGGGTAATAACTGTAAACTCTTCGAGCTGTAAGGTCGGGGGAAAAGCATCCCTAAAGTGGGCCTCAATGAACTCGAAGGGTTCTAAGGATGGGAAGTTAACAAACTCAGCGACTTCGTATTCAAAGTCTTGGAGGGGAAAGTCGTTGAGGTTCAACCCTTCTAATTCAGTAGTGGGCTGTTGCTGTGCCCCACGCCTCAACGCTTGGGCAAACTGGGCATAGTCGCCGCCTAGTGGCTCCAGAATGTCGGCGGTGACGCTGGCGAACGATCGCATTCCCTGCAATTCCTCCGCCACCGCCATTGTCGGGTCGGTCAAAAACGCCCGAAAATCTTCTGAAGCGATCGCATTCCACCGCCGTTCCACCGCCGCAGACACACTGTTGACCACATCAATAGTGTCTACCGGTGGCAAAAACTCTAGCAGCACGGGCCTGACTCCAGGGACAAAGTCGTACTGCACTAGGTCTTGGGCCTCTAGCAGCACTGGGTCTAGCTCATCGGGGTTAGCCTGGGCATGTTCCACCGCATCCTCTACTGCCCGCTCTAGTTCGCTGTCGGCCTGCCCCGGCAGGCGCTGCAACAGCCCACTCAAAAACACCTCCGCCACCGGTAGGGGCGACGTCACCTCATCCAGCATGGCATCACGAATCAGCCGCACCACAGGCAGCGTGATCACCGAGGCCGCCGCTAGCAGCATGATTAGTCGCTGGGCCTCAGGGGATGCCAGTTCTAGAAAGCGTTCTACCCGATCATGGGCGAGGGTAGTAAGCGCTTGGTTGAGGGCAGAATCGGGGTCGAGGCTGGGGTCGGCGTCAAGCAGTTGCTCGGCCAGATCTTGGGCGATCGTCTCATAGCTCTTTGATCGGGGCACCGTACCGCCCGCCTGGGGTAGCAAAAAGCCAGGGGTCAGCTCGCGGCGATCGCCCGCTACCATTCGGCTCCAGCGGGCCAGGTCGCGCAGGTCGCTGGTCAACACCGGCAGGGGCAGGCGTCTGGCCTCGGCCCCATCCTCATCCCGGTCTTGCCGCTGCACCTTGAGCCACTGGTTGGCCCCACCAAACCCGTCATTGGCCAGGGCCACGGCGGTGCCACGCCCCAGGGCGGTGCGCCTCCACATCCAGGGGGGCAGCACCTGCCACACCGCCGTAGGCATGATGGCACCCCAGCTTTGCAGCATGGGTAGCAGGGTGCCATCCCACCAGTAGACAGCCGTACAGTCGCTCATCACCAGGGCAATGCGTTGCCCCCGCTGGTCGATCAGTTCGCTGGGGCGGTGGCCGGGACGCTGAGGGTTGGCGATTAACAGCACCGGGTCGTCGGTTGGCCCAGCCTCGCGATTTACCGCTAGGTCAAACACCCGCACATTCCAAAACAGGCCGTAGCGCTTGAGAATACGCATTACATCTTTTATCAGGCGCTGCCAGATATGCATCGAAGAGCTGCGATCAACCACCAAAATGATATCGAAGTGGGGCCGCTGCTCGGGCGCTAGCACCGGCAGGCAGAGGCGCGTGCGGGCAATGGTCTCCACCGTAGCGGGTTCATCCAGGCGTTTGCCAGTGCGGGTGTCTACGGTTCGCAGTAGGGGTCTGAGGGCGCGAATCACGGCCAGAGCGTCGGTCAGCATGGCTGGGTCGGCCAGCCACACGGGCAGGGTCTGGGGCGGCAGCACCCCCGCCTGGGGCGTGGGGGTAGCGATGTTAGCCTGGGGAGATAACGACGCGGGCGGCAGTGGCTCTGGCCCGAAGGTCTCATCACTTAAATTGGTGGGAGGTGAGAGTGGTAGCGCAGGCTCGGGCGGGGGAGGGGGCTCTGGCTCAGTGAGCGCGGGCCGCTCCAGTTTGGTGGCTAGCCACAGAGTTTCGGCAATTTCGACGCTAGTGAAGGCGCAGTCTTCTGCCAGCAGGCTGATTAACCTACTGACGGCATTGATGGGTGACTCCGAGCCTTGCCCTGCCTGCATCAGTCGGCCTCGCTCAGACGTTTAAACAGCAGGTCTTGCATGCGCTTCATTTCAGCATCGGTGGGGCTGTCGTCGCGGGTCATGAAGTAGATGGCGTTCAGGAGTTGATCTGTGGCGCGATCGCTCTTGTGGTTTTTGTCTAGAAAGTCACTGATGATCGTTGTAAGGTTTGCTTCGGCCTCCGTCCAGCCAGTGGGGTCGGTGGTGGCAAAGTGTGATCGCACGATAGGCAGCAGCGATTCTGGGGTAGGGCTGGGCATCTTCACCCGCAGGCAGCGGCGATAGAAGGCGGGCGGAAAGTCGCGTTCGCCGTTGCTGGTCATAATCACAATCGGAAATTCGCAGCACTTGACCCGGCCATTGGTGATGGGTGCCGTCATATCCGGGTCGGCAGTACGCACCTCCACGGTAAGGGCGGTGCTGTCTGCACCCCGCTGGCGCTTGCGGCGCACCAGCTCAGGAATCTCAAACTCGCCTTCTTCAAACAAGTTGAGCCGGTCGTTGGGCAGGTTGAGGTCACTCTTGTCGATTTCATCGATGAGCAGCACCCGAGGCAGTCGGGAGGGCAAGAAAGCCGTACCCACAGGACCAAGCTGAATGTAGTCGCCTAGGTCGCCCTCTTCCTCGGTTGCTAAGGAATTGTGGCGGGTTTTGTCCAGCTG
>JBGTOF010000498.1:0-22607 GCA_041742695.1 Elainellales cyanobacterium
AGTCATTAAACGCATCATAGAGTCGGGAAGTTGGAGTCATTGGTTGTGCTGATTTGTGTGGTAACTTGCCAGCTTAAACCAAGCTCCTCTTCCCGCCTAGTCCCTGTTTCAGCCGCTACCACTTTTGTCAGTCAATCAGGGGGTTTTGGAGAACCTCGCCTCGCAAAGTTCCCCAAAACCCCTTTGTGTATCATGCGTATCGCCATACAGGCTCGGGGCCTATCGGCTTAGCTCCAGCATCCGCTGAATTGGCTTGAGCGCAGCGGCTTGAGTGTCGGCGGGTAGGGTAATTTCGGGCTGGCGATCGCGCATACAGAGATACAGCTTTTCTAGCGTGTTGAGCCGCATGTGAGGGCATTCGTTGCAGGCGCATTGGTTCATGGGCGGCGCGGGGATAAACTGTTTCTGCGGCGTTGCCTTTTGCATCTGGTGGATGATGCCCGGCTCTGTTGCCACAATAAACGAGGGGCGATCGCTCCGTTGGGTATAGTTCAACAGCGCTGTGGTGGAGCCAATATAGTGGGCATGGCGCAGCACAGCAGGCTCACATTCGGGATGAGCAATAATCTCAGTTTCAGGATGCTGAATCTGTAATTCCACAATCTTGCGTTCTGAAAATGTTTCATGCACCATGCAGCTTCCCTGCCATAGCACCAGATCACGCCCCGTCTGCTCCATCACATAGCGACCCAAATTGCGATCTGGCGCGAAGATAATGGGCTGATCCTTAGGGATTTGTTGAATGATCTTCACCGCATTGGAGCTTGTGCAGATAATGTCACTCATCGCCTTAATATCAGCCGTGCAGTTAATGTAAGACACCACTAGATGACCAGGGTGCGCTGCCTTAAACTCAGCAAACGCCTGAGGCGGGCAACTATCTGCGAGAGAACATCCTGCCGCTAGATCGGGCAGCAGCACTAGCTTATGGGGGTTGAGGATCTTAGCCGTCTCTGCCATGAAGTGAACCCCGGCAAACACAATCACATCGGCATCTGTGCTGGCAGCCTGCTGCGATAGCCCTAATGAGTCGCCAATATAGTCAGCAATGTCCTGAATATCGGGATCTTGATAATAGTGCGCCAAGATGATGGCGTTGAGGTCTTGCTTAAGAGCGGCGATCGCCCCAAACAAGTCTGCGGGCAAATCATAGGCGGCGTTTGCAGCGCGCGCGAGGTTTTGGTGAGATGAAACAGTAGTAAACACGATAGCACTGGGTCCTGGGTGACAGAATGGATAAACGCGGCCACAACTTATAGTTAATTCTACCAAAATTAATAGAGGCTGGGGGGCTTCCCCAGGCAGATTTTTTGGAAGGGGCGACACGACCTCTTATTGCCTCTTTGCACCAATGCCCTTCGCCTGATCGCAAGCTTGATACATAAGGGAGAGTCAGTTTTGACTATGATGATGGGCAGGTAGTGCGCTCCTTTAAACTTCTCAGCTCAGAATTGACCCGGTTGCGCTGGTTACACAGTGCCCTGCTCAACTCTTCTTGGCTGCGATCGCCCATTGCCCCGCCCGTTACTGATGCTTTGGCCTTATACCATGCTGCTCGAACCCGCATCGACTCAAACGCCATCTCCAACCTCCGAGCCTGCCGCGATGCAGGGGCCGCCGCGTTCCGTTCGGCCAATCGGGAGCTATGCATTGGCGGGTATTACGTCTACCGCCGATGGAGACCTGTTAGCGATCGACCCCTCTCGGGGCTATGTGTTAAAGATTGATCCTGCCACCGACAACACCACGATTCTCAATACTCAACAAAGCGAGCATTTCTTAGATGCGGGGGGGCTTTACTTAGCAGGTGACACCCTCTGGTTTACGCGTGCCAACAGCATCTACTTCTGCAATCTGACCGACTTTATACCCCAACTGTTTGGATCGCTGCCCTATCCGGCTGACGGGGTGGCGGTGTGGCAATCCGCAGTCTACGTAAGCTGCCAAAAAGCAGGCTATATCTTGATCTACGACATCGCCACTCGGCGTGAAATTACGCGCTTTACGTCTCCAGGAGTAGGGAGTGAACGCCTCACCATTCGAGATGAGGACTTGTGGATTTGTGACGACATCGAGCAAAGCGTTTACTGCATGGATCGGGCGACGGGCGAGCTGAAATTCAGCGTTTTGACTCCGTTTCGCCCGCCGACGGGGTTGGCCTTTCAGCCGACGACCGATACCCTCTACGTGGCTTACATGATAGAAGAGGGGTTCGTGCGCGATAACCCCAATACGCCTGACTATCCCTATGAGCTAGGGGTGCGCGATCGCTTGCTGATTCATCCACTCCAGTTTCGCCATGACGCGGCGCAGCACTATACCTTGTCCAATGGGTTTTTGATTGAAATGTCCTATGTAGAGGAGTTGGCACCTCTAGAAGATGCAGCAGAACTGAATGTCGATGACTTTGAATGGCGCATTGCCCTACCTGCAGAAACGAATCGTCAGCGAGTCAAGCATGTAGAGCCCATTGGCAGGCCGTTCACAGAAGAGATCGTAGATGGGCAACGTGTGGCGGTGTTTCGGTTTGATCACTTGGGCTTTGGCGATCGCCATCTGTTTGGCTGGAAGGCGCTGCTAGAGGTGCGGGCTATCAAGTACCACCTCACCTATGACGATGTGGATCAGATCCCGGCCTTGCCGGTTGATTTTCAGGCGCGCTATTTGGTTGATGATGATGATCTAGCCATGGATAACCCCGCCATTCAGCAGGCCGCACGCGAAGCCATCGGCACAGAAACGAACTTGCTGCGGAAAATGCTAAAAATCCGCAACTATGTTTATGATCGCCTCTCCTATGGGCTAACCGTTCATATTGAAACGCCTGATGTGGTGCTACAGCGGGGTGTGGGCTCCTGTGGCGAATATGTCGGGCTGTTGCTAGCGCTGGCGCGACTTAATGGCATTGCCTGCCGCACCGTTGGGCGCTATAAGTGTCCTCCGTTTGGCGATCGCCACCAGCAGCCCTTAGAACCCGATTACAACCACGTATGGATTGAGTTCTATATCCCAGGCATTGGCTGGGTTCCGATGGAGTCAAACGTCGATGATGTGGCCGAAGGTGGCCCATACCCTACCCGCTTTTTTATGGGTTTGCCGTGGTGGCACGCAGAAATGAGTAAGGACATTGCCTTTGAAACTATCACCACCCCGAAGGGTAATATCGACCTCTCCCTTGGGGATCTATCAATTAACCACATTCGCTTTACGATTCTGAACGAATTGCCTGCCCCTTAGACTTGGCAGAGACTTAGCAGCGTCCACCCTCAGCTGGATCACTAATGCCCAATATCTATCTGCACTGAGGTGCATGGGGCCATAAACGAGAGCTAGGAGATGGCGGTGCCATCTCCTAGCTCTCGTAATAGAAGTTATGAAGTCATAGACTAGCCGTTGCGTAGCCGCCATTTGGGTGCTGTCTGCGTTAGCCGCACACCAGGGTTGCTGTGTGTCTGCCTAGAATAGACCGCGCACTGGCCCAGCAGGTGGAGCAGGTGGAATGCCAGGTGCAGCCGGAGTTAACATTGGTCGATCAAACTGGACAGGAATACCGGTAGGGCTGGCTTGTTGAAACCCTGGCAAAAACAAAAGCGAGGACTCAAATGGGTTAGCTAGATCTGCTGTGCGAATGGCAGGTGTTTCAGTGCCTTGGTCGCGCAGAGTGTTGACATAGACTTCATGCAAAGCGCGGCCATCTAGCGAGATGTTGCCCTCGGGGAAGGGGCCAATCAACCAGGTGATGTTGTTGGGGATTTGGCGATTGCGCCAGTAGGTGCCGCTAAGCCCAAAGTAAGCATCTTCATAGGCATCTTGCACTGTTTGCTGGCCTCTGAGGCGCTCGCGGGTGCGGAGTGGCTGAGCCTCTTGGGCGATCGCCGCCCCTGCCCACACGAGCGATGATGCTACCAGCAGCATCCCTGCGACCACACCTCGTGTCTTCATGCCCATGACTATGCTCATACCATTTACCCCTCAATAGTTGCCCTTTATCGTAACCTATGAAAATCAGTTGCGATCGCTTTTTTTAGTGAGTCATCTTCGCATAGTTGCCTCTCCTCTAGCAATCCCAAAAAATGGATGAACCCTTCATTCTCTCTAGCGTTGATTCGTGCTTAAGACAGGGATTGGAGAATCTGAAAGCGCTGCCAGCTTTAGAAGTTAAGAAAGCCAAAGATCGCATACCAAAATTCTATCCTTGGATGAAGAGTCATGAGTAAAGGGATGCTAGCTTATCACTCAAAAATCTATCCCTGTGGTGACACTACAGGATGAAAAGATCCATGACGCTATAGGTGGGTGGAGATGGATAGTCGGGTCTAGAGCACGGGGTCAGGCCATTTAGTCAGGCCATCTGGTTAAGTCAGTGTGTAATAGAATTAGGAGCCCACAAAGGTACGGTTCGCCTATCACAGTTTTCTAGTAGATACCTTGGTTTTGTACGCTGCATCCCGCTCTGTCGTTACTATCTACCTAGTTTCAGTGTTTAGATGAGTCGTAGCATTCAGGGATAACTGGGGAGATTTTAAGTCAGGATTAATCTTTGGTTTGGGCGGCGTGGGTATGCTGTTGCGAGTAGTGAGATTGTGTCAGGGTTATGAACAGGGCATTTGTCCTGGAAGAGGGTGTTCTACACCGGTCGGGGTCGGTGCTTAAGGCATCTGTTCCGATAGGGTTTGAATGGAGTGAGTTAGATTGGGCTGAATGGTTGGGCTGAAGGTCGTTATGAATGAATCGCTAACGGGTTGGGGGAGTAAGGGGAAACATCGCCATCAGGCGCCGCTGCAACATCGTTTAAGGCGATCGCTCTGGATAGCGATGTTGGGCAGCGGATTGTGGCTGATGCTGGCGGATAGTGCTCCGGCAGACGCCATCCGCCGGTTGGATTTGTCTTCCGCCCTCGCTTCTAGTGATACCCAAATGGGATCGGAGGAAGGCTCTCAGAGGGCGCTGTCTCCCGCCTATGAGCCCTATCTCGAACCACGGGGATATGAGACGGAGGCCGATATGCCTCTGCTGCACGAGGCTGCGATAGAGGAGCCTCTGCTCATCGAGATTCACTTGGGCGATCGCCGATTAACGCTATACCAAGGCAGCACTGCCGTTAAGCAGTATCCCGTTGCGGTAGGGCGCGAAGGCTGGCAAACGCCCACGGGTGAGTTTGAAGTAACGCAGATGATTCCTGATCCAGCCTGGCAGCATCCCTTTACCGGTGATGTGATTCTCGGCGGCACACCTGAAAATCCCTTAGGCCGTTATTGGATTGGCTTTTGGACGGATGGCAACAACTGGGTCGGGATGCATGGCACTCCCAATCCTGAAACCGTCGGCACGGCGGCTTCCCATGGTTGCATTCGGCTATATAACCAAGACATTGAAGAGCTGTTTACGCTCGTGCAGCTAGGCACCCCAGTGGTGGTGGTGCCCTAGGGCCACGGTGCTTGAGTGTCTCTAAAACTGCGGGAAACAGTTTTGATAGTCAACCAAGGGCGCAAGGATAACGGGTTTCCCTTAATTCGTGATCCTCTCGCGTTCTAATTAAAACAGCATGAGCGTTGCAGGCCATTGAGCCTGCGAGTTCATGGCCTCTTCGATCGATGAACCTCTGATCCAGCCACCCCACCTCACACAACTCCACTACTGTCCTGCTCTTGCAAATGGTGCATCCATGACTGAGTTTGAGGCTGAGGCTGAGCATCTGGCTGAGCATTTAATTGTGTTTACGCGCTACCCCGAGGCTGGCAAAACCAAAACTCGGCTGATTCCGGCGCTGGGCGCTGAAGGGGCCGCAGACGTGCAGCGGCAAATGACGTTGCACACGCTGCGACAGGTTCGGCAATGGCAGCAGCACATCTCGACCATAAGGCTTGCATCTCCCCCAGTGACGGTGCAGTTTTCTGGCGGCTCTCTGCCAGAGATGAGGCAGTGGCTCGGGCCGCAGTGGGACTGTCAGCCCCAAGTAGCGGGCGACTTAGGGGCTCGACTGATCTCAGCGGTGACCGCTGCCGTGCAGAGCGGTGCGCAGCATATTGCAGTGATTGGCATCGATTGCCCGGGTGTCAATTCAGCCCGCCTATCTCAGGCGTTTGCGCTGTTGCAGCAGCATGATGTGGTGCTAGGGCCTGCTACCGATGGTGGCTATTACTTAATTGGACTGCGGCAACCGGTGCCTGCTCTCTTTGTGGGGATCGACTGGGGAACAGATCGGGTGCGATCGCAAACTGAGGCGATCGCCCACTCTCTTAACCTGCGCGTCGGCTACCTTGACCCGCTAACCGATGTGGATTATCCCGAGGATTTGATCGAGTGGGAGGCCGTGCGATCGCAGCAAATCTCGGTCATTATCCCTGTGCTAAACGAAGCCGGCTCGATTGGCGATCGCCTCCGAGAACTCAGCGCCACGCCTGAGGTAGAAGTCATTGTCGTAGATGGCGGCAGTCAAGACGATACCGTAGCAGTGGCAGAATCCTTCAGTCCGACCGTGCTGCACACGCACCCAGGTCGGGCGCACCAAATGAACATCGGCGCAGCGGCTGCATCAGGAGATATTCTGCTGTTTCTCCATGCCGATACTCAACTACCGCCGCAGTTTGCGGATTGGGTGCGCGCGGCGCTTGCAGAATCTGGGGTGGTGGCAGGCGCGTTTGAACTGGCGGTGGCAGGGCAGCAGGCCGGGCTACGCTGGGTGGAGTGGGGCGTGAAATGGCGATCGCGCCTTTTGCAAATGCCCTATGGTGATCAGGCGATCTTTCTGCGACGGCCTGAGTTCATTGCGGCAGGAGAGTTTCCGCAACTTCCCATGATGGAAGATTATGCCTTGGTGCAGCAATTGCGGCGACGGGGGCGGGTGGCGATCGCCCCTGCTGCTGTCATCACCTCAAGCCGTCGCTGGGCACGGTTAGGCGTGCTGCGAACCACACTCCTAAACCAGTTGATCATCTTGGGCTATCATCTGGGCGTTTCGCCAGATACACTACTCCGCTGGTATCACCGCAAATCGCGCTTTTAATCAGCCTCGTTCACTGAAATACTCCTCAACTAGCGGCTGTTGAAGCAGTATTCCATGCATTTAGAATCAGTGGGCATAAGCCTAGGCTGCATCAATTTGGCTAGAGCATCAGCTCTAGTTGGTGACGTTTTGGCTAGGACAACGCGCTTCAAGCGCTGGTTAAGGTGATGAGTATGGCAGAAGCCTTTCGCTGTATAGATTCAATTCTCATTAATGACAGGCTTATCTGGAACTAGCGCTACAATAAGTGAGAAACTGCGGTAAATTCGTAGACAGTTTGAGTTGTTGCCCAATCTGGGCCACGATTTACACAGATTACTCAATTTTGACCCGCTGTGAAACACCCATAAGACTTCAGATTTTCGTGAGCGTACGCTATCAGCGAAGATGAGCCTTTTGGAAACGGGCGTAAAGAAGGGCGGTTTGAGCTTTAACACGAGGTTGGCTCACACAGTAATGGCGTCAATGGTTCGGTTTGGTTGATGCATTGGCTGACGAATAAACGATCTGATAAGCGATACAACATGTTGCAATGTGGCTGGGGTCAAAGCCCCTCACACCCATTCCAAATTAAATTGGCGCCTCATCGGCAGTCTGTTGATGAGGGTTCGCGAACGTTTAGGGCGGGATGTGCCTGCGGATTAAGTCAGGCCTTCTCGATGCAGGATTTTGTCCGCTAGCCCCTATCCCCTAAAGCGAGAGGAGGCTGAAGACCATCGGTTAGCCTCCCCTGTTGTGGTGCCTAGTTCTATCCGCGCGGTGCCGCCCCAACCTCACCGCGACCCTGTTTACGTGACCGATACCCTGCTGTTCGACTTTCAACGCTGTCACCGTCGAGCATTTTTAGATAAATTTGGCGAGTCGCAGCGGCGCGATGCGCCCAGTCCTTATTTGCGCAAGCTCCGGCAAGACAGCATCGCTCACCGATCCACTACGCTCGAGAGCCAGCCGACGGCGCGTCCTGACTATGATGATGGGGACTGGATGCGAGGGGCGATCGCCACGCTAGACCTGATGAAGCGTGGAGTAGACCGCATTGCAAAGCCCGTGCTCCTGCTAGAGCGCGCCCATGGGGTGCGGCTGGTAAGCTGTCCTGATCTGTTGGTCAAGCAACCTGGAATCTCGCGCTTTGGCCCGTGGATCTATGTGCCGACCGATGTGCGCTTGGGCAAGCGTCCGAAACTTGATTATCAAATTATTGCTACATTCCAGGCCTATATGGCGTCGCTGGTACAGGCGTCGCTGGTGGAAACAAGCTGGCTGGCTCTGCGTCAGCGGGGCGTGTATGGGGTGAATGTGGTGGCGATGCTGCCGCAAATGCATACAGTCTTGAATGGCTGTATTGAGATGATGCGATCGCGCCAAGAGCCCGAAGTATTTATTGCCCACAACCGCTGCGAACTCTGTCACTGGTTTAGCCATTGCTACGATCGCGCGACAGACATGCAGCATCTCTCCCTGCTGCCAGGCGTCACGCCCAGCCGATACGTCTATCTCAAACGAGCTAACATCACGTCTCTGGACGTGTTGGCGGCGGCTACACCCAAGCAGCTTGAGCCGCTCCCTGGCTTTGGGCGAGAAGTGGCTCACAAAATGGTGCAGCAGGCGCAGGCCACCTTGCACCGTCGGGCCCTGCCTCACCCGCTGCTGGCGCAGGCTGCCATCCAGTCGGCGACGCCGCTGCTAGAACCTCACGAGCTGCCCACCGCTCCCGTCGAGCTGTATTTTGATATTGAGGCTGCACCTGAGCATAATCTGGTCTATCTGCATGGGGTGTTGATTGTAGACCGGCACGCGCAAACCGACACCTTCCATGCTCTGCTGGCAGAATCGCCAGCCGACGAAGGCAAAGTGTGGCAGCAGTTTTTGGACTTGGTGTGGCGGCACCCTACCGCACCGATTTATCACTTTTGCCCTTTTGAGGTGCAGACGGTGCAGCGATTGGGCAGCAAATATGATACGCCGCTGCATTGGGTAGAGCCGTTGCTCGAGCGGTTTGTAGATTTGCATGAGCGAGTCACTCGCACAGCGGTGCTGCCTATCGAGAGCTATGCCCTCAAGTCAATTGCCAAGTGGCTGGGCTATCAGTGGCAAAATCCTGATGCGAATGGTGCGCAGTCGATCTGTTGGTATGCCGATTGGCAAGAAACGGGCGATCGCACCCACCTCGACGCAATCTTGCGCTACAACGAAGACGATTGTCGGGCCACCCACCGAGTTAAAGATTGGCTAGTCGAGTTTGTAGCAGCGCAGGCTGCTCGCTCAGGGTTGCCTCCATCTACACCAGAGCCACACCCGTAGAATCGACGCAGTTGTCCAATTCTTGGGATGTGGACTATTGCAACCGATAGGTTGATGTTAGATTCCACACGAGTCGGGGAACGCTAGACACAAATTTCCTACCATCAGGGAGTATTGTTGCCATGTCTAGCGCAGGTCTGAATAAGTGGATTGTTAGCGGCAACCTTGCCGCCGATGCTCAAGTTAAAACGATCGAGTTACGCAATGGTTCCACCGCAAAGGTCGCTAGTGCGACGCTCTATGTTCGCAAGCCGCGTAACCGCGATGAATCCTTTACCGTATCGCTCAGCATTTGGGAAAGCTCAGCGGCATGGCGCAAGCTGCAATACCTGAAAAAAGGCTCTCTCATTATCTGTACGGGAACCGTAGACGCGAATCCCTACATTGCCAGCAACGGCAACCAACCCCGAGCAGGGCTAGAAATGTCGGTGCTTGATATTGATCTGGATGTGGTGAAAGGGCTGGATGAGGCAGATGAGCTGGCCCCAACGCAGGTCACAGAACCGGCAGCTAGCGGCACACCCAACGGCCAGCAAGCGCAGCCCCAGCCTATTTAGCGACTGCTGAACTGTGCTAAATCCTTTAAGGAGTTAGCAGCGCTAGTCGGCAAAATTCACACCCTAAGGTTTGGGCTGTCTGCCCTGTGAGCAGCCCAAACCTTGGGATTGATGGTGTTATGGGTCTCTCGACCCATTATTTACTGGTTGTGGTGAACAGAGGCATGTACCTACCTCCGTTCTATAAAGAGTTGAGCTAGCGCCCTGGTTAAGGGCTATTGCCTGAGTCGGGAGGGGTGTCTAGAGTGATACACTCGACGGATTGGCACCGCCTCAACCCGAAGCCTGTACCTTCTCGACCTTGGCAGGCTAGCGGCTGGGCGATCGCCCCTCTTCCTTCAAGGACATGCAGATGACAGAACGTAAGCGCGCACTTATTACCGGCATTACTGGGCAAGATGGCTCCTATCTGAGTGAGCTATTGCTCGAACAAGGCTACGAAGTGCACGGCATTATTCGGCGCACGTCGACGTTTAACACTGACCGGATTGATCATATTTACGAAGACCCCCATAATGACCAGGCGCGGCTGTTTTTACACTATGGCGACCTGACGGACGGCACCACCCTGCGCCGCATCATCGAAGAAAACGAACCGCAGGAAATCTATAACTTGGGTGCTCAGTCCCATGTGCGAGTTAGCTTTGATTCGCCAGAGTACACCGTGGATACCGTCGGGATGGGCACGCTGCGGCTGCTAGAAGCGATTCGTGACTATCAGCGGCGCACGGCTAAGCAGGTGCGGTTTTATCAAGCTGGGTCATCCGAAATGTATGGCAAAGTGCAAGACGTGCCCCAACGAGAGACCACGCCCTTCTATCCTCGTAGCCCCTACGCTTGCGCGAAGGTGTATGCCCACTGGCAAACCGTCAACTATCGCGAATCCTATGACTTGTTTGCCTGCAATGGCATTTTATTCAACCACGAATCACCCCGTCGGGGCGAAACCTTTGTCACTCGCAAAATCACGCGGGCGATCGCCCGTATTGTAGCAGGGCAGCAGAGCAAACTCTACCTGGGCAACCTTGACGCCAAACGCGACTGGGGCTATGCCAAAGACTATGTGCAGGCCATGTGGCTGATGCTGCAAAAAGAGCAGCCCGATGATTATGTCATTGCCACCGGTGAGAGCCATTCTGTTGAAGAATTTTTAGACCTAGCGTTTGGCTATGTCAGCCTCAACTGGCGGGAGTATGTCGCCTTTGATGAACGCTATCTGCGCCCTGCCGAAGTCGAGTTGCTGATGGGCGATGCAACCAAAGCCAAAGAAAAGCTAGGCTGGCAGCCGTCAGTCACCTTTGAGCAGCTGGTGCAAATTATGGTGGAGGCAGATTTGAAAGCGCTAGGGCTAGTTCCTATCAATGGCCACAGCACCACGACTGTGCTTGATGAGGCAGTGATTCGTCAACTGGGCGGCATCTTGACCTGATTGATGTTGACCTACATTTAATGCAGGTAATCTTTCCTCTGTCCTGATGGTGTAGTGCAGCGGCCACACCACACCGTTGGGACAACAAGACCACCGCCTTAATTCAGAACTAGCCTGACATGTCGGTGCTACCGTCAGGTGCTGCCTCCCAACGCGCTTAGGCGCTTTTCCCTCTACGTAACTTTCTCACCATGACAACCTCCGAACTCGACCTGAGAAACCAACGCATCGTCGTCACCGGCGGTGCTGGCTTTTTAGGAAAACAGGTGATCGCGCAGCTGATCCGCGCGGGTGCCTCAGTTGAGAAGATTACAGTGGTGCGATCGCAAACCTGTGATCTGCGCCAGCTCGACGCGTGTCAGCGTGCGGTCGATCAGCAGGATGTCGTGATTCATCTAGCGGCTCATGTAGGCGGCATTGGGCTGAATCAAGAGAAGCCTGCCGAACTGTTTTATGACAACTTAATGATGGGAACGCAGCTGATTCACAGTGCTTATGAAGCAGGCGTTTCTAAGTTTGTCTGCGTAGGCACCATCTGCGCCTATCCTAAGTTCACCCCTGTTCCATTTCACGAAGATGCCCTGTGGGATGGTTACCCCGAAGAAACCAACGCCCCTTATGGCATTGCAAAAAAAGCACTGCTGGTGCAGCTGCAAGCCTATCGCCAGCAGTATGGATTCAACGGCATTTACCTCCTTCCCGTTAACCTCTACGGCCCCGAAGACAACTTCAATCCGCGCAGTTCCCATGTCATCCCAGCCCTAATTCGCAAGGTACATGAAGCGCAACTGCGGGGCGACAAGACAATTCCGGTCTGGGGTGATGGCTCGCCCACGCGGGAGTTTCTCTACTCCACCGATGCTGCGCGAGGAATCGTGATGGGCACACAGCACTATAGCCAGCCTGACCCGGTAAACTTGGGCACGGGCTCCGAAATTTCCATTAAAGACTTGATTGAGCTGATTTGCGACCTGATGGGCTATGACGGTGAACTGGTGTGGGAAACCGATAAACCCAATGGCCAACCGCGTCGCTGCCTCGATACAAAACGAGCCCAAGCTGCCTTTGGCTTTGTGGCAGAGATGCCCTTCCGTCAAGGCTTGCAGCAGACGATTGAATGGTATCGCCAACACGCCTAGGGGCGATCGCTCCTCCCCTCAACTGCTGTCAGCTGCGATGAGCGGAACCCCCCGTTCCAATCCTTCGTCAAGAAAAACTACTTCATTCCTCTGGCATCATGATTGGGTTAGCAAGTCATCAAGGGCGTGCTGCGATCGCCGCAGTGGGGGCGATTTCAGTTTTCGCAGGTATGACGCTAGCGGGCGCTGCGGCTGAGTTGACAACCGTCGATAATCCGCAAACCAACCTGCATGCCAACCCGCAAATCAATTCAGTCGTCGCCAGTTTAAAGCAGGCTGACGTTGGCCGCGTTGCCGATGCCCTACACCTCAGCCAGATCATTATTCGCCCTGATATCGACATCATTTTCCCAGGGTCACGGTTTCCGCGCGATCGCCGCCCTGCACCCCGCAGCCTGCCCCAGCCGCCCAATGCCCTGCCTACGCAAAACACCCCCAACTGCATCACCCTCACGGTGATGGCACGACTCGCCTATATGAGCGACCCCTACAGCAGCGTCAGCCGTGAGGTAAGCGGGCGACAGCTTGCCGAGTGCCTAGGGCGCAGTAGTGACTCCGGCATTCCCCAATGGAACAATCGCCACGCTGCCCGCATTGGCTCAAATTGGAGCTATCCCAGTGGGCAGTCGGCCACCTTTTCATCTAGCTATAACTATCCCAATGGACGGGCTGCCAACATGGGCTCGTCTTGGAACTATCCTGACGGGCGGCCTGCTAAATTTGGGGCAACTTGGTATACCCCCAGCGGTCGATTTGTATCAGAGCAAGAACTACTGAGTTTTGCCTGTAGTGCGTTGGGGACGGGGCGGTGTAGTGATCGACTGGCAGCGGTGCAGGGCGCGGGTGCTTTCTGGTATGAGCTCACCCTAGTAGAACTCGCCTGGCTTGCCCATCGCTTTCTCTAAAACGTTGACGATTAGGCCGTGAAAACGACTACCGCAACGCTATTCTTGGTCGTATAGCTTGAAAAGCTCTGACTCCGTCAACCTGAGTTTGAGATAAGCTCAAGCCCTCAATGTGCCGTGGGCAACGTGCACGGCACATTGAGGGCTTCGAGACTCTGTGGCATAGGAGACTCATGTGAAATTAGTATGACGCCCCGACTGGTCTTGCAAGAGTGCCTGCTCCAAAGGATTCCAAGTACTCGGCCCAACTTTTGTTGTCACCGCCGAGCTAGTTAGATCCAGTAGCGTTGTGTAACTTGCAACCAGCGCGGGTTACACAACACTGACGGCAGAACCTACGTTTTAAGCGCTAGAGAATGTCAGGCAATATATAGAAACCCTACGTTTGGGTAAACCACGGGGGGATCGAGTCTGGAATTCAGGTGAGTCGGGCTACTTTAGAAGTATGAACTGTGGTGCGCCTATGTCGCTGTCAATTCCATTAGCTTCATCAATGCCGTTGCCACAACCTCATTTGTTGGTTGTGGATGACAGCATTACCAATCGATCGTTGTTATTTGATGCGTTGACTGACGTTGGGTATCAAGTGACGCTGGCAAGCAACGGAGCTACAGCGTTAGAGCTGGCGCAAGCGCTTCCTGTAGATTTGGTGCTATTGGATGTGTTGATGCAGGGCATGAGCGGCTTTGAAACCTGTCGTTTTCTACGGGCTAATCCGGCTACACAAGATGTGCCGGTGATTTTTATTACGGGTATTGATGACACGGAAAGCAAGCTACAAGGTTGGGCACTGGGCGCTGTAGACTACATTACTAAACCGTTTGAACCCCAAGAGGCGATCGCCCGCATTGGCACCCACCTTAGACTGTGCCGGTTTGCCAAAGCGCTAGAGCAACAAAATCAACAGCTCAGAATCGAAGTAGAACAGCGAGAGCAGGCCGAAGCCAAACTGCGGTTGCTCAATGCAGAACTGTTGCGCCAGCGAGATTTGGCCCAGGTAACCCTCAACGCGATTGGGGATGCCGTGATCGCCACCGATGATCACGGTTGCATTCAAACCTTCAACCCAGTGGCAGAATATCTCACCGGATGGCGTGCGGCAGAAGCGCTGGCCCGTCCGCTGTCTGAAATCTTTCGAGTGGTGGATGAAGACACCCGCCAACCTCTGCCGAATCTGGTGGATCGGGTGCTGCAAGGACACGACAACGTCAGCAGCGCCGAAACTAACCGCTTGCTGCTCGCTGCCGACGGGGATACGTTTGCGATTCACGAAACGGCCTCACCCATTCGCGCTGTGGATGGCTCAATTATTGGCGTTGTGTTGGTGTTTCGCGATGTGACTCAGGTTCGCCAACTGGTGAAACAACTGGCCTGGCAAGCTAGCTATGATTCCCTCACTCAACTGGTAAACCGCCGTGAGTTTGAACATCGGTTAGAACTGGCGATCGCCACCAATCTCTATACACATCACACGCTGTGCTTTGTTGATTTAGACAACTTTAAACAGGTCAACGACTCATGCGGCCATGCAGCTGGCGATGACGTGTTGCAGCAAGTCAGCCAAGTCCTGCAAACCAGCGTGCGTAAAACCGATCTAGTGTCTCGCATTGGGGGAGATGAGTTCGCCGTCTTGCTCTATGGCTGTGACACCAACCAGGCTCAATGGATTGTTCAAAATCTCTGCCAAAATATTGCAGCTCATCCCTTTCAAATTCAAGATCGAGCCTTTCAACTGGGGGCCAGTGTCGGATTGGTAGAGATCTCTACAGCCGTCGGCAGCACAAGCCAGTGGTTAAATGCCGCCGACGCGGCCTGCTACGAAGCCAAGCGACGCGGCGGCAACCAAATTTACATGTCTTCTGGCATGACGTCCTAACCGTAGCGCCTAATTTAACGGCCTACTTCCATTAGGCGAAAAAAGTCTGCCGGGTTTTGTGCCACCCATCCCAAGTCTGAGTTGGCGCGCACCTCAAAATGGAGATGGGGCGTCGTGGCATCCCCGCTGCTGCCCACCGTCCCTAGGCGATCGCCCCGTTGCACAGCTTGCCCCACCTGCACATCCATGCGCTCAAGCTGCGCATAGCGAGTTTGCACCCCTTGGGCATGGTTTACCACAATCAAATTGCCGTAGTTGCCCTGAGAGCCCACAAAGGCTACGGTGCCGTTTCCGACCGTCAGCACTGCTGCTCCAGCGTCAGCCTCTAAATCAACGCCACTGTGAAACACCACCTGCCCCACTGCCGGGTCAAGTTGCCAGCCATAGCCCAGAAGCACCGACGCAGATTCTGCGAGCGGGTAGCCCGATAGCACAGCTTCAACCGTAGGCTGTACCGTTTGAGCCCCCCCATCAGGTGTCCAGTTCACCCCTGGCACAAATACCACTCGGGGGCTACTAGTCTGGCACCCGTTGACCTCAAACAGCACGTCAGCCCGCACGCTGTAGCGCTCTGCCACATCTTGCCACGTGCTGCCCGCAGGCACCTCAGCCCGAATGCCGTTATAGGGTGGAATCAAAATTTCTGTCCCCACTGGGGCAGCACCGCCGCGCAAGCTGGGGTTGAACCCCATCAATGTTGCAGGGATCAATTCATAGCGTTGTGCTAGGGTAACTAGGGTTTCTCCCGGCGCGATCCGATGGCGCTGCAACCGAGACAGCGCCGGAGCCGAGCACAGCTCCTCGTTGAGCTGTGCAACCTGCAGGGAAGACGGATTCATGCTTGCGGCACCGTGGGCAGACAGCACCAGTGCAGTCCCGCTCATCAACAGCAGACATCCTAGCCGTCTGACTGGCGTTCTCAAATCCCGGCCTCGGCATTGTAAAATCCAGTGCATCCAGCGATATCGTTGAGGCTGAATACTCAGCGTTGGAGAGTACAGCCTTTTTCTAGAGTAAACGTCAATAGATTGAGTTAGGCTCCCACTCGTGTGGTTGGGCGACGTTCTCTCATTCATAGAGTCTGGAAACGCAGGAGAGTGATCTTGTCCATCGGCACGTAGGGATGCAGTTCCCAGTTGGACACGGGTGTGGGCGAAACGCATAGCCAAGAAACCAAGATCCATTCAGAGGTTGTTTCCACCGTAGCAGAGCACTATCGTGTACGACATCACCCGGTATAGATTTAGTTCCCGGCTGGCACTAGAAAAATATGCGGCTTGACTTCCTAGGGCGGCGACGTTCTCGCCCGGTGAAGCATGCCACAATTAGGAAGTACTCAAGTACCGTGTCATGACTGGCCTTCTTAACAAACAAATTACCCTGGCGGCTGTGGTTCTGGCAGCCGGTTTAGGGGTGGGATGGGTCGGCAAGACCTATTTTAGCTCTGACCTCCCGTTGTCTGAGCGGTTCATGGCACCCACGGAGTTGCCCATCGTTCGCGAGCCTGACCGGGTGCCGCTTCAAATGCGGTCAACTAATTCTGACGAGAGCCGCAACTTTATCGCCGCAGCAGTAGAGCGTGTGGGGCCTGCGGTAGTGCGGATCAACACCAGCCGTCAGGTAGCGCGTGCCCTGCCCGATGAATTTGATAATCCGTTTTTCCGCAACTTTTTTGGCGATGACGGTGCCCCCCCGCCTTCTCAACAACAGCAGGGGGCGGGATCAGGATTTATTGTGAGTGCGGATGGACAGATTATTACCAATGCCCATGTGGTAGAAGGGGCGAGCCAGGTCAGCATAACGCTGCGAGATGGTCGTCAGTTTGAAGGAACCGTCATTGGGGCGGATCCTGTTACGGATGTGGCCGCCATTCAGATTAATGCTGAAGAGGCGCTGCCAACGGTGTCGCTGGGGGATTCGGATCAACTGCAGCCAGGTCAGTGGGCGATCGCCATTGGGAATCCGCTTGGGCTAGACAACACCGTTACGGCAGGTATCATCAGCGCGATTGAGCGCCCCAGCAGCCAAGTTGGGGTGCGCGATGGGCGGGTTCGGTTCATTCAAACCGATGCTGCGATTAACCCCGGCAATTCGGGTGGGCCATTGCTGAATGACCAGGGCGAAGTCATTGGCATCAATACTGCTATTCGCGCCAATGCTCAAGGATTGGGCTTTGCGATCCCCATCCGCACAGCCCAGCGCATTGCGACAGAGCTATTTGCAACGGGTAGGTTTGACCATCCCTATTTGGGGATTCAGATGGTTGACCTGACCCCAGACATTCTGCAGCAAATTAACGAAGAAGAAGAGCTATTGCCCTTTCAAATTCAAGCTGAGGAAGGGGTGTTAATTTTGGAGGTGCTGGAACAAACTCCAGCGGCGCAGGCGGGGCTGCAGGCGGGGGATGTCATCCTCACAGTGGGCGGCGTTCAGGTGCTGACGTCCTTAGAGGTGCAGGAACAGGTTGAGGCGAGTATAGTGGGCGATCGCCTGCTGGTTGAAATTGACCGCAACGGCGACCTGCAAACCGTTGAAGTGCGCCCCACAACGTTTCCTATCAACGCGCGCAATTAGATAGATTTAATCATCATGCTCATCATCGGAGCGATCGCCATGAAAGGCTTCAGTCATGGTCGATTCTAGCTCCATCCGCTGTTCCATCCGGCGCAGAAAATAGCCGGTCATCATAGCAGAGGCCAACAGCCCGGCCAAATTATCGCGATCGGTGGTAATTTGCGCGTTAAATGCTCCCGATGGCAGCACCCCCACCAACCCCTGCACATTCTGCGAAATAATCTCCTTAATTTCTGGGCTAACCGACCGAGCCACTCGAGAGAGCACCTCAGGGGGTTGATGTTGCAGATAGTGGAGCAGTTGGTTAGCGTCATCCTCAGGATCACCTTGACCGAAGAAATCGCTACCGTCGGAATTAAAGATCATAATTGATCCTTGCACTTAACAAATTAGGTCTATTGTTACATTGAATCTTCGTTAGCGGCAGTTTCCACCTGTCGCATCGGCCCTAGCGTGCCCATCTATCCGACTATTGTACCTCCGAGGTTATACGGAGCATCGCAAACGGGGATCAGCCCCAAGATACTGCACGCTGTGTAGCAGTACTAGAGGCCAAGATGAGGCTGGCGTTGTTTTTGTGTATGGGTATTGCCTTCTATGACGTTGTTTTTATCAAAACTGCTCCCATTGTTTGTCTATCCACTGGGTTTAGCCTGCATCTTGTTGGGGGTGGCGCTGCTGAGTGTATGGCGGCGCCCCACCCGTGCTGTGATTTGCTTGGGGCTGGCCCTATTCGTGTTGGTGGTGGGCGGCAATGGCTGGGTGGCTGTGGCGCTGACGCGATCGCTCGAAGCGCAACATTTACCTTCAACCTCCTTGCCTACTGCTGAGGCGATTGTGGTGTTGGGGGGTGGCATTAAGCCGCAGATTGCGCCCCGCCCTTGGATCGATGTGGCAGAGGCGGGCGATCGCGTCTTGCATGGGGCTCAGCTATATCAGCAAAACAAAGCCCCGCTGCTGATTATGAGCGGGGGACGCATTGATTGGAAGGGGGGTGGCCCATCCGAATCAGCCGACATGGCCGCACTGGCAGAAGCGCTGGGCGTGCCAGCGGGAGTGATCGCCCAAGATCCCACCTCCCTGAATACCTATGAAAACGCCGTGAATGTTAAGGCAATCTTGGAGCAGCGGGGCATCAATCGAGTGCTGCTCGTGACCTCGGCCATGCATATGCCGCGATCGCTCCGCATTTTTCAGAAACAGGGCATTGATGCGATTCCCGCGCCTACAGATTTTTTAGTGACGGCGCAAGATCAGCAAGAGCTGACCGGTAGCCTCGAAGGCGTGTTGCTAAATCTGATTCCCGATGCGGATCGGATGCAGCAGACGAGTCGCGCCCTCAAGGAATACATCGGCATAGGAATCTATCGATTGCAGGGTTGGCTCTAGCGTTAGATCTGGCAGGCCAGTGAATGCAAAAGCCGTTTGCCCCCCCCTTGTGAAGCAACCAGGCCGCACGTAAACTCGCGTTAGAATTAGCGGCAACGTCCCTCTTGTTGTTACACCTGCGCTACCATGCAAAACTGGCTGTTCCATCGCCACATTGTGCCTCTGCCGCCCGCAGAAACTGAGGATGTGTTCTCGATGTATCAGGTGGCGTACGAATTTCATCGCGAAGTTGATACGCGCACCAGCCTCGGTGACTATTGCCAGTGGTATGAGCGCGTGGCCGAGCAGCATCGGCAAGAGCAGTGCGCCATGCAGCACGACATCAATATTCTGGGCTGGTTCTACCGATCGCCGTAGATCATGACGGTTAGGTCGTAGGGGCGATCGCCCCTACGACCTGCTGAGCCACAAACGGCAAGATCTGTTCGTTCTGACTGTGCTCCGTCCCTTCCGTAAAAGCCACTAGCAAAAACGGCGGGGAATCGGGCAGTTCTATATAGGCCGCATCATGGCGAACGCGGCTGGTGAGTCCAGCCTTTGACCACAGGGCGGCAGAGGGGGGCAGACCTGCTCCTAAAAAGCCCGTTACCTGGTTTTCAGGATCGGCAGCCAACTCAGCCGCATCTAAGCTGCGGCGCATCAGCGCCATCATGGCGTGCGATCGCCCGGGTGTGACGGCAACCCCGCCGATGATGCTGTGCAGCAGCCGCGCCACTGCATCGGTTGTCAGCATGTTGCGGTTGTCCATGGCTTCCCCTAAAAAGGCCCGTTCTCGCCCGTAGGGGCCATCGCACCAGGTTTTTTGGTTCACGTTGATGGTGGCGAATTCAGCCCATTGGAGCGATCGCAGGTAGCGGTTGACAATGTTGCGCTGCTGCTGCCAGGTCTCAAAGGGGCCAGCGGGAAGCTCTGGGCCACTCGTCGTGCCCGACAGCACATCCACCACCAGACCCGTGGCGTCATTGCTCGACTCCACAATCATGTCGCGCGCCGCCCGCTCTAGCTCTAGTGAGGTCGCAATCATCCCCGTTTCCAGCCATTCATGCATCGCCACCAGATAAAACAGCTTCACCACGCTGGCCGGATAGATGCGCTCAACACCGCGATATGAGAAGCCGCGAATCGGCTGTCGCCAAAACTCCTCGGGCGACAACGCCCCGCCCGTATTCACTGGCACAGGCGGTGTGTAGACCAGCAACGTGAGGGCAATTTGATTTTGCGCCAGCGTAGGGAAGGTTTGCCAGGTGTTTTGAAGAATGCGATCGCCTAGGGTAGCTAGGTCAGCATCGCGGTTAAAAAAAGGCATGGTGACGTTGGAGGATGAGTTCGAGGGCAGGAAAGGCGTGGTTGAGAACGCTGTAAAAATTGACGACCCAAATGGAATCTGAATGGGATAAGGTTTAACGTTAAACAGTCCTAAGATTGGGGCTGTTTTGCGGATTACGCCATCGTTCGTTCTTAGTTTTTTCTATGGTCTCGTTTGCTGCGGTTCAATCGTCTCGTGTGGTGAATCCATCAGCGGAGTATCGCTGCACGGCGACGCTGAATTTATATGATGCGCCCATCTTGCAACGGTTGGCGACCCAGGCCGCGGCAGGGCGGCAACTGCGTATCTTACCACCGCAGGGTGACGGGTCTGACGGTGAGGCACTCGCCGTGGTACTCTGCGAAGACGACTATCCCGGATGGATATCTCTCGCAGATTTGGCCCAGTTAGAACCTGCAGAGAGCCGCTATCGGGCGATCGCCCACTCTCCTGCCGAGATTCAGCGCGGCCTGCCGCAAGTGTTGGCCTTTGCTACAGCGGCTCTGCATCAGCCTAACGAATACTGCTGGGGGGGGACCACCGCGCCTAATTACGACTGCTCAGGGCTGGTGCAGGCGGCGTTTGCCTCGGTGGGGGTGTGGCTTCCTCGCGATGCGTATCAACAAGAAGCGTTTGTGCAGCCCGTTTCCATTCCAGACCGACAGCCCGGAGATTTAATCTTTTTTGGTCAGCCTGACCGCTGCACTCATGTGGCGCTGGCCTTAGAGGGCGATCGCTACCTTCATAGCTCTGGCAAAGATATGGGGCGCAACGGCATTGGCATCGATCGCCTGGCAGACTGTGAAGATGCAGTCAGCCGCGCCTATTTTCGTCAACTGCGGGGTCTAGGGCGCGTGGTAGCTAACTATTGCCCCAACCCAAGTCGCGGCTCGGCTTAACAAAGCTCATAACCTCTGCGATAGCGGGCCGCCATCGAGAGATAGGAAGAGATTTAGCGGGCGATCGCAAAAAAACGGTTGATTCTGAGCCAGAGCGGATAGATTAGAAGAACGCACGCTCACCCTATCGCTGCCGACAGAGTATTACCCTATGGGCATTGTCTACGTATTGGCGCTATTAGCGATTGGCTACCTGATTGGCTCCGTCAAGATCATCAACCAAGGGAACGAAGCCCTAGTGGAGCGGTTGGGCAAATACCACAAAAAGCTCACGCCAGGGCTCAATTACGTGGTGCCGCTGCTCGACAACATCGTCTTAGAAGAGTCAGTCCGAGAGCGGATGATTGACATTGAGCCTCAAGATGCCATTACCTCCGACAATGTATCCGTTGTGGTGGATGCGGTGGTGTACTGGCGAATTTTGCAGCTCGAGCGTACCTACTATCAAGTCGAAGACGTGGAAGAAGCGCTGGAAAACCTCGTGACCACCACATTGCGCTCGGAGATTGGGCAAATGCAGCTCTCCCGCATCTTTTCATCCCGCAGTGAAATCAACCAATCCCTGCTGCATCAGTTGGATGACGCCACGGCAAGCTGGGGGGTGAAAGTGACTCGGGTTGAAGTGCAAAAGATTACGCCAGCCAAGGCCGTTTTAGAAGCCATGGAGCTAGAGAAAGCCGCAGACAGTAAGAAAAAAGCGGCCATCTTTGAAGCCGAAGGCAAAAAACAGGCCGCAATTGAAGAAGCGGAAGGCGCGGTGCAATCGATGAAAATGATTGCCGAAGCCCTAAAAACTCATCCCAATAGCCGCGAAATCTTGCGCTATCTTGTGGCGCAGCGCTATGTGGATGCAAACTATCGCCTCGGCGATAGCCCCAACTCAAAGCTTGTATTTATGGATCCGAAGGCGCTAACGGAAGCCTTGAGTGACCTGATTCCCCGAGATGGTGAAGGTGGCAACGGCCATTCGGGCGGTTGACCTCAGACAGGTTGGGTCTACCTAGATTGCGCGTGTGCAAAACCCCTCAATAGGGGCAGCAGGGAACTGGTATAGAACAAACCTTATCGGAATTAAAAAAGCAGTCAATTCTGGCGTTGCATAATGAGGATATGAAATCAGGGTAAAATCCATGGAATGTCCCGAATGTGGCTCGACTAACATCAGTAGGAACGGGAAGCAAAGAGGTAAACAAAATTACCTCTGCAAAGACTGTCGGCGGCAATTC
>JBGTOF010000500.1:0-4337 GCA_041742695.1 Elainellales cyanobacterium
AAAAGCTGTTCTGCTGGCGTTTGCTTTTGTCGTAGTTCTTTGGCACGTTGTAAAAGTTCTCGTGGAATTTGCCGTGTCCGTCCTGCCAAATCTGAAACATCTTTATCCCAATTGCCCTGATCCTGATCGTCCTCAGCTCCTGCCCTTCTCCCTGAGAGAGAAGGGAGAAGGAACCGATCCGTCTTGTCCCCCTCTCCAGTAGGGAGAGGGGCTAGGGGTGAGGGTTCCGGGGCTAGGGGTAAGGGTTCCGGGGTTAGGAGCGAAGGCACTTTAACCCAATTCACAATACTCACATGCACATTTGCCTCACCTGACCAAACCTGCGTCGAAACAGCATCATAAATCACGCCACCATTTTGCACCACGTAATCTAATGCAGCCGTCCGGCTTTTACCCTAACTAATTGAATTGGTTCCAACCAATCCCGCTCGACCCTTCTCACCAATTTGGTCATGTGCCAGCCGAAACCAATAGGCACAAAAATCAACCGAATCTTTGACATCTGGGAAACGGGCAAACACGCGATCAATGTACTCATCACTGAGATTGATCCGCATATGCTTTCCACCCAAAAACGGGGGATTACCAATAATTGCGTCTGCCTTCACCCACTCCGTAAACAGCGCATCTTTACAGACAATATTGGCATCCAGCGTATCCAACGGCAGCGCAGGCTGATCATGTATATCGCACAGGTCGATCGCCACTTTGCGGGCAATCATCAGCGTCACCCGCGCCAACTCCACCGCAAACTCGTTGGTATCCATGCCATAAAACTGCTGCGGCGTGACAAAGCCAATGCTCATCTGCCCTTGCCCCCGTTCCGACGTTCGACGCGCATCAATCTTGTCTTGCAGCACGCGCTCTAGCCGCTTTAGCTCTAAATACGCCATATAGAGGAAGTTACCCGACCCACACGCCGGATCAAGCACTTTGTAATTACGCAACTCGGTCTGCAACGTGGAGAGATCTGCCAGTGTCGTCGCGTTGGCGATCTTTTCTTCCCAATAGCGCGTGATCGTAGGGCGAACAATCTTGAGAATATCTTCTTCTGAGGTGAAATGAATGCCGTGGGCATGGCGTTCGGTGCTGTTGCTTTTGCCGATCGCCGACTCAAAGATGTTGCCGAAGATCGATGGGCGCACCGCTTTCCAGTCCTGGGATGCGGCTGCCTCCAACAGTTCCAATTCTTTCTCCGTTAGCTCTAGGGGATGCACCTCGCGAAACAATCCCCCGTTGAAATACTCCACCCCCTGGTAGCGTCCTGCGGGAGTCATACCCGGTCGATTCATCTCCTGAAACAGGTTCCCCAAAATATCGTAGGTGTTTGAGGGTTTGCCCTGACGAGTGCGATCGAGACACTCGCGCACCATGCCGATAAACAGATCCTCTGGCAACAGTTGCCGATCTTCTGCAAACATTGTCAGCACGCATTGCAGCACAAACCGCTGGGCTGTCTTGGGATCAACGGCATCTCGCTTTCGCTGGGTTAGCATCGTGAGCAATTCACCCATGCGTCTGGCGGCTTTCTCCGTCACCGCTACCAGATTGTTGTTGAAAACAGGTGGACGATCCAACTCTGGATTCATGAACGTGAACGCTCCCGCTCGTTCGGGCAAACGCTCTAACGAAATCTTTTCGATCGGTTCTTCCGACTGCTTGCGGAAGTCGTAGATCCAAAACTCATCAAAGTTGCACAGCATCACATAGCTGGGGCACTGCAACTGCATCCAATAGGTGACAGCCTGCGCGTAGTGCTTGTTGAGGTCTTCGCCCCGCTTTTTCATCTCAATCAGCAAATGCGGCTTCCAGGCCAGATCGGCAAAGCCCGTATTCCCCTTTTTGCTGCCCTTTTTTACCCGTTCTTCTAGCGTTGCCCCTGCTTCCCTCACCCCTTCATGCCCAAATGCCTGAAAGAAGCGATCGAGAAAGTTCTGTGACTCTCCTTTCTCATCGCCTTTCAGATGCTGCTGGCAATAGCGGACAAATTTTTGGAGGCTCTCGGGTGAAGAAGGCATGAAGCAACTAACCAGTAATAGCAGAGTGAATAGTGAGACAACGCTTTAGAAGCCACGCCTCAGTATTCCCACTTAAAACTCCATCCTTTACTTCAACCCCTGGAATGTCAGCCTCCCCACACAAAACTTTGGCTTTCTAGACGGGAGGTGCGATCGCGCAGATCTGGCTCAGGCTGTTTTCAGCCCCTCTTACCATTTTGAGGCTTGGGAGCAAATTGATGCCCCAACCCTTGCATGGTTGCAGCTAGAGCGCGGATTTGTCCTCTGCTTTAACTGCTGGAGGTCGTGTCGGCTCAGGTGCCAGACTCAATAGCGATCGATGGCGTCAGGGCTGCAAACGGTTGCCAATTATAGGCGAAGGTAGTTTTTTATCAATGCGACGAAGGCTGAACATATCTGGCTCAGGTTTGTCTAGGCTCAAGCTAACGTTGAGGGTCGATGCAGAATCTGGCGCTTCACTTCATCAATTCTTAATTTGAAACGATAAATATTCAAAAATTAGCAACTATTAATCTATTTATCGCGTTTGTATTCAATCAAACAGTTTATATCTTGTGAATTTATTAACTTATCTTTCATAGTGTAAAAGTTGGTTACGTAGTCATGGCGTTCGGGATGCTATGCCGTTTGGAGTGCGCGATGGATGGTATTTCCTTTAACTTGAGATCTAAGATTAGCCAGCGTAATACCTGGATAAGCTGCCTCGCGTTGCTTTTTGTCTTTATTGGGTATGCCTCTGCCATCGTTTGCATTAGCGCATCTCCTGTCTTGATTAATGCTGTTGGCGTTATTCTTTTGGTTCAGTCGTTGATATGGGCAGCCTATTTTGTCCATGATCTGGTGCATGGCACTCTCTTTCGGCAACCAAAGGTGAATGCATTCGTGGGTAATTGCATGTTGTTCTTAACGGGCTCATGCTATTGGCGATTTCAAGATCTAGCCCGCGATCATCTGGCGCATCATAAAGGCCGAGCTGATTTCTCTGCATTCTCAATTTCAGATTTCTTAACGTCATTGCCTCTGCCATTACGTCAGCTAATCATTGTGCTGGAGTGGCTATATTTTCCAATCGTCAACTTCATTCTGCGCTGGTTTTGCATTATTTCTCCATTCTTAGAAGAGTCTCGCTGCCGTGAGAGATGGCGAACTATTGCATTGCTCTTAATTCGAGGAAGCTTGTTAATAGCGCTAGGTTGGTACTCGTTACGGGCGATCGCCCTCTATGGATTCGCGTACATTTGCTTCATCAACCTCTTGCGATTTATGGACTGTTTTCAACATACCTATGCGGTGTTTCAATTAGGGCAAGTGCTGCCTCAATATTCTTCAGACTATGAAGAGGCAAATACCTATTCCAATCTCGTGTCCTATCGATGGAAATGGCTCAATCTTCTGTTCCTCAATTTTGGATATCACAATGCCCATCATCGCGTTATTCAATGTCCGTGGTATCTGCTGCCCCAGCTCGATGCAGAACTATACCCAGTTGGGAATCGGCAGCATATTCCGTTAGGTCAATTGGTGTCTAACTATCATAAATTTCGGATTGCTCGCTTATTTACTGGCCAGGGAACGGTGGGCGAACGTGAGCACGGACTCGCAATTGACGAATTTGTTGGGGGAGTTGGTGTTTCATTTTTGATTTTGCAAGAACCATTGAGTTGGTTAAAGTTGCCTTCTTCACTGGTTCAGCAATCCTGACCGTTGAGCATCGTGAGTTCAAGTAAACATAGTGTTGAAAATGGATGGTATCTGGCTATGATATTTAACCGCCGTAAGTTTATTGCCTACAGTTCAGCAGCATTGGGAACCAGTGTGTTCTTAAAAGCCTGCACAACCACTAGCCAACCGTCATCATCTGAGTCAGGTGATGCAACTGCGAGTGAAACTGCGCCGTTCAGAGTCGCTGCGGTTTTCGCCGGGGCTGTGACCGACAACGGCTGGAACCAGTCTGCCTTTGAAGGTTTGAATGCTGCTAAAGACAGACTAGGATTTGAATTTTCTTACGTTGAACAGATTCCCATACCTGATCACGCAGAAGCCTTATCAGAGTTTGCCCGCCAAGGATTTAATCTGGTGCTAGGCCACAGTGGCGATTTTGTAGGTTCCACCCAGCAAGTGGCGGGTCAGTTTCCCGATACCCAGTTTTTGGTAACCAATGGCAATATTTCCGGTCCCAATATTGCATCAGTTCAGACCAATAATTTGCAGGCGGGTTATCTGGCAGGCACAGTCGCTGGCCTAGCCACCGAATCGAACAAGATTGCCTTTGTGGTTGCTAAGCAGTTTAAGGCGATGGATCAACTGCTGCGAGGATTT
>JBGTOF010000046.1:0-4677 GCA_041742695.1 Elainellales cyanobacterium
CCCTTCGAACGCCGCCTGCTGCTGGGGAGTGCGATCGCCCACCACCTGCAAGGCAGCAGCGGTCGTCAACAGCTTAATATTCGATGCGGGGATGAGAAAAGCATCGGGATTGTATCGATAGAGGGGAGTGGACTGATCCAAGGGCTCAATGGAGATGCCCCACTGAGCGGTGGCAAAGCTGGAACCGTGAATGGTCGTGGCGATCGCCCGTTCTAGATCAGCAGGGCAAATACCGGCCCTAGGGCGAGCTGCTACCGCCGAAGCAACCGACCAAGAGGACTTTGCCTCTGGCAGCTGTGCCACTGCTCGCTGCCCCTGCCCTAGGGTTAGCGCCACGAGCAGTGCAGCGGCGATGGTCACTAATCCCTGTCTTCGAGTTTGGGTTTGCATTTTAGGTGTCGTCATCTGACCTCACGCGGGGGATAGGGGTGGCCCTTAAAAATCGGGGCAGAGCAAGTTGGGGAGCTGCCGTTGCCGCACTAAATCCTAAGCTGCGCTGTGCACCGCCTCAACTTAACTCGGTCATGGATTCAACTGCTGTAGCCATGACTCATGTCACATATTGCTACTTGCTACCGATCGGTTGATCAGGATAATGGTTTTGGTGAACTCTCTTTAGTGAGATCTCTGCTGTGCAGAAAGCTCACTCACTTAAACCCTTAAATCCGTGCGTTAAGTGCTATGGATGGAGTGCGGGTTCTGCAGTGCTGGTGCTCTGCCGCATTATAGTGCAAGAATGATAATCATTATCAAAAAGGCATGTGTCGCCAGCGTTATGATCCGAGGCAAGGCTAGTCTGCGCCCCGGATGCGCCCTGCGTTGACTTAAGAGGAGTTGAAACCATGAACAGTGCCTACAACGCTGCAAGCCAGATGCATCCTGGCGCACAGACCTTTGCCTGGAGTTGGCAAGACGACACGTATTCTATTGCCTATGAGGTTCAGGGCTCGGGCGCTCCGGTGCTGCTGCTGCCGGCCTTCAGCACCGTCTCTAGCCGTGCAGAGATGCAGGGATTGGCAGAGCGCTTATCCCCCCACTTTCAAGTGGTCACGCTCGATTGGTTGGGCTTTGGGCAGTCGAGTCGTCCGGCTTTAGATTATCATCCCGACCTGTATCGCCAGCTCTTGCAGGATTTTGTGGCTGCTGTGTTTGATCAGCCCGTTGCCGTGGTGGCAGCAGGGCATTCGGCAGGCTATGCGTTGCAGTCGGCCCAAGTGCTGCAATGGTCGAGCCTTGCTCTGCTGGCTCCCACGTGGCGTGGGCCATTGCCGACGATGGGTGCGCCGAGATCGGTGGCAGGAGTGGTAAGGCAGATGGTGCGATCGCCCGTTTTAGGACAGGGCCTGTATGCCCTCAACACCACGCCCTCCTTTCTCAAATGGATGTATGGCCGCCATGTGTATACCAACGTCGAACGGCTGATGCCCGACTTTATCCATGAGAAACACGCCATCACCCAACAGCCCGGCGCTCGATTTGCATCGGCAGCGTTTGTCACGGGTGCTCTAGATCCCGCAACCCAGCGAGACGAGGTGCTTACCTGGGCTCAGAGCATTTCTGTGCCGATGTTGGTGATCGTCGGCGACCAGTCTCCTCCCAAATCAAAGGCGGAGATGGAGGCTCTCGCGGAGGTGCCTGGCGTGCAGGTGGAGCACTTACCCGGCACCTTGGGGCTGCATGAAGAATATGCGGCGGAAGTGGCCGCAGTGGTGCAGCCATTCTTAAAGCAGGTGAGCCCGTAGCGTCCTAGTCAGGAGGCTCTGATACCGTAGTGCATCACTATATTTACGTTACAAAAAGCTCTAGAGCCTTTGAGTGAAACTCGCATAGAGAGCGGGCTTTACGTAAAGACTCTAGAGCTAAGGTTTCTGGCAGAAATTTCCCTGTAGAAATTCCGCAACTGGGCGATAACTCAGATCAGTGGGGCGATCGCCCTACGCACTAAGCAGCCGCTAGGTTAGCCGCCACAAAGTCCCAGTTCAGCAGATTATCCAAGAAGTTCTGGATAAAGGTAGGACGGGCATTGCGGTAGTCGATGTAATAGGCGTGCTCCCACACATCTAGCGTGAGGAGAGCCTTTTTGCCCAGAGCCACGGGGTTCTCAGCGTTGGGGGTCTTCATGACTTTAAGGGTGCCGTTGTCATCTACCAACCACGCCCAACCGCTGCCAAACTGGGTGGCGGCTGCGTTCGAAAACTCTTCTTTAAACTTGTCGTAGCTGCCAAATGAACTATCGATCTTTGCTGCGAGGTCACCCGTAGGGGCGCCGCCGCCGCCGGGCGTCAGGGAGTTCCAGAAGAAGGTGTGGTTCCAGGTTTGGGCGGCATTGTTGAAAATGCCTGACTTGGCCGAGTCTCCATAGGTAGACTTGATCACCTCTTCTAGAGACATGCTGTCTAGTTCTGTGCCCTTGACTGCGTCGTTCAGCTTGGTCACGTAGGCTTTGTGATGCTTGCCGTAGTGATACTCAAAGGTTTCAGCCTTCATGCCGTGGGCCTCAAGGGCATCCATCGCAAACGGTAAGGGTTGCTGTTCAAATGGCATAGTGTTCTTTCCTCTTTAATGAGTAAATCTTCTCAAACTGCGTTGGGTTAGCAGTTAGCTTCACCCTAAAGGGTGACTGCCAGACCCGTCACATATCTTCAGACAGAAATACTGGACTATTGATAGGATTCTATATCAAAAACTTGCTGAGCAGGGTTTTCTGGCTTACCTATGCGGCTTACATCACGACTCAATACCCGGTCTGATCACGATTGCAGCTAGGAAAGCGGCAATACGAAGTTTTTCGTTTATCCTGGGTGCTGCGCAGGGGTGATGTTTATGATGTCGGTATCGAAATTTGCGGACCCAATGTGTGGACGAGGGAAGGCTAAGCTGCGCCGTTCTCTTGAGTCTGCATCCAACCATTGCGGTATCTCTAGAGATGGCGCAGCTTGCGTTGGCTCTGGCTTGATCTCGCAATGCTGATGAACGCTAGGGACTGTGTGATGTGGGGTTGAGGAGAGACTGAGTGATAAAGTCGGCAGTGAGACGATGGCGGGCGATCGCTCCGTTGATGGGGCTAGGTTTAGGGCTGGTTTGGGGGGATGGTGAACCGCTAAGGGCGATCGCCCAAGAGCCACCGCCTACCGCGCCCGATCCCATCCGAGAGCCAGATCCGTTTTTGCAACCGATGCCCTTGCCGTCTCCCGTTGCACCAGATGAGCCCATTCTAGAACCGCAGCCTCTCCCTGAGCCTGATGAGTCTGCGCCTGACTCTCTGCGGGTGCAGGTGCAGCGCGTGGAGGTGCTCGGGAGTACCGTGTTCTCTGAGGCCGAGTTGGCCGCGGTGGTACAGCCCTATGAGGGGCGATCGCTCAGCCTAGACGACCTGCGCGGCATTGCCGACGACATTACGTTGCTCTACTTAGAGCAGGGTTTTCTCACCTCGCGGGCGGTCTTAGTCGATCAGGTCATCACGGATGGCGTGGTACAAATTCGCGTAATCGAAGGCAGCCTGGAACGGATTGACGTTGAGGGCAATCGCCGCGTTAACGACCGCTATATCCGCAGCCGAGTCGCACTCGGGGCAAGTGTGCCGCTCAATCAGGGGCAGTTAGAAGATCAGCTGCGGCTGCTGCGGCTGGATCCGTTGTTCGATAATGTCGAGGCGAGCCTGCGCGCGGGTGAGGGGCTGGGGCAAAGTATTCTGATTGTTCGGGTAACGGAAGCTGATCCGGTGTTTGGGCGTGTAAGCGTTGATAATTTTTCGACGCCCAGTGTGGGGTCTGAGCGGCTGGGGCTAGAGCTGGGGCTGCGCAGCCCAACGGGTCTAGGTGACGAGCTGTCGGCCACCTACCGCCGCACGACGACAGGCGGATCCAATGCCTATGATCTGCGCTATCGCCTGCCGCTGAACCCCCTCGAGGGGACGCTAGAGTTGCGCGCGGCACCCAGTGACTATCGCCTCTCGGTGGGTGGCTTTCCGGTTGAGGGCGATACAGAACTCTATGAAGTGAGCCTGCGTCAGCCGTTACGGCGATCGCCCCAGGGAGAATTTGCCCTATCGCTGGGGCTGACCTATCGCGACGGCGAAGCGCTGATTGGGGACGTGTTTCGCACCGGCAGCACCACCAGCGTCGTCAAGTTTGGGCAAGAGCTGATTCAGCGAGACGTGGCGGGGGCCTGGGCGGTGCGATCGCAGTTTAGTCTTGGCACCCGTTGGTTTGGCGCAACCGCACAGAGCAATCCTGACGGTCAATTTTTGAGCTGGCTAGGCCAAGTGCAGCGGGTGCAGCTGCTCAACCCTAGCAATCTGCTGATTATGCAGGCCGATGTGCAGCTTAGCCCCGATCCGCTGCTGGCGTCTGAGCAGTTTGCCATTGGCGGCGGTCAGTCGCTGCGGGGCTTTCGGCAAAATGCACGCCTGGGTGATAACGGTCTGCGCGTGTCTGTGGAAAATCGCATCACCCTTAGTCGCAACGAGGCGGGAGCACCAGTGCTGCAACTGGCCCCGTTTCTAGACCTAGGAACAGTGTGGAATAACAGCCGCAACCCCACCTCCACACCATCCCAACCGTTTTTAGCGGGTACAGGTGCAGGGCTGCTGTGGCAACCCGATCCGCAGCTCAGCCTGCGGCTAGATGCCGCCCTGCCGCTAGTGAATTTGGGCGATCGCACCCAAAACGCTCAGGA
>JBGTOF010000053.1:0-17470 GCA_041742695.1 Elainellales cyanobacterium
ATCTCAAGCTCACTACTGGCGCGCGCAATCAGCTATTGCTGGAAACCGGGGCCGATGATGCGTGGATCTTGGCAGGGCTCTCCACTCCTGAACTGCTGCAAGAAGCCAAAGAATTTGAGGCCGCCAAAGCCCGGGCTAACCGCGTTCATTTTCTCGCGGTGCAGTCTAGCCCCGAGGCGCAAACCTTCAGCGGATTTTGGCTCATGCAAGAACTAAATCTGGCGTAATGTCCCCCAATCCCAGAAGATAGGTGGAGAGCAGATCAGAACTGGGGGGCAACGAGGGGCGATCGCCCTCACCATCGCGGGTTATCCCAGGCGCTTGTCCTATGGGCGGATGCCCCCGCTTACCCAGTCTTCACCATCATTAATGCAGCTATGGGGTCGGATTTTTCACACTACTCAGCGCTAACCGAGCAAGTCTTCGAGCTAGCGCAGCACTCTGGCGCAGATGCGGTAGAGCTGTTTCAGACGCGATCGCTCTCCCGTCCGGTATTTTTTGAAGCCAACCGCCTGAAACAGCTTGAGGTTTCGGAAGCGGAAGGCATTGCGCTACGGCTATGGCGTGAGGGTTGCCCAGGGCTGGCCGTGGCCTATGGGCCGATTGAGCCGCAGTCTCTGGTCGATCGAGCCTTGGCGCTCAGTCAGCTGAATGAACCAGAAACCATTGAGCTGAGCACTGCCACCAGCAGCACCTATCCCGACCTGGGTCAGGTCGTGCCCGTCGAGCAACTCGTGGAGTGGGGACGCGAGGCGATCGCCCTCATCCGCCAGGTCTACCCCGATATTCTCTGCACTGCGGAGTGGGAGTGCGACATCGAAACCACCCGCCTGCTCAACTCTCAGGGACTCGACTGCGGCTATACCGACACCACATTGAGCTGCTACATCGAAGCCGAGTGGATTCGCGGCGACGACTTTCTTAGCGTCGGCGACGGCCAGACCGAGCGCGGGCAGCTTGACCCCATTGCGTTGGCTCAACAGATTTTGCAGCGAGTTGAGTGGGCCGCTGACAATACGCCCCCGCCCATCGGCAAAATCCCGGTGCTGTTTACCTCCAAGGCCGCTGATATGCTGTGGGGCACGGTGCAATCTGCCATCAGCGGCAAGCAGGTGCTCGAAGGCGCCTCTCCCTGGAGCGATCGCCTCGGAGAACCCGTTATATCCCCGAGTATTACGCTCTCCCAACATCCTGACATTGGCCCCTATAGCTGCCCCTTCGACGACGAGGGCACCCCAACCCAGCCCATCACATTCATCAAAGAAGGGGAATTGCAGTTGTTTTATACAGACCGACGGGTGGGGCGTCAGCTCAGTAGCGGCAGCACGGGCAACGGCTTTCGCCCGGGGTTGGGCAGTTATCCCACACCGGGGTTGTTTAACCTCTTGGTGCAACCGGGTGCAGCCGATCTGCCAGAGTTAATTGGCTCCCTTAAAGACGGGCTCATTGTGGATCAAATGCTGGGAGGCGGCGCCGGTATTTCTGGCGATTTTTCCATCAATGTTGACCTTGGCTACCGAGTTCGGAATGGCGAAATTGTGGGCCGTGTCAAAAACACAATGGTGGCGGGCAATGTGTATACCGCGCTGAAGCATGTGGTGGCGCTGGGCAGCGACGCCGAGTGGAATGGCTCTTGCTATACTCCCTCGCTCATTGTGGAAGGCCTCTCGGTGACAGGGCGGGGGTAGAACGGGATGACCGTGATGCAAAGCAGCACTTGGATTGGGGCATCCCAGTTTTGCCTGCAACCCGGTGATTTGTTGTTTCAGCAGCAGGATCTTGCACCCATCCACCACTTGATCAATCATGCGTTTCGCGGCTATGGCGGCCATGCGTTTACCCATGTGGCCCTGTGTGTGGGCTCTAGCACCGATCACACGACAGACGATTCTCAGGTGTCTCACGTGATTGAAGCCACAACGCCTGCGGTGCGCTACACCGGGGTGTTGCCGTTTCTAGATGCGGCGGGGCGCGATGGGCAGCAGCGCCCGCGAGTGGGTGTGTTTCGGCTCAAGCTCGAGTATCAGCCGCTGGTGGATGGGGCGATCGCCCACGCCAAAACCTTAGTAGGGCTGCCCTACAACCGCTACTTTGACCGCACCAAAACGGCCTACTATTGCAGCGAGCTGGTGGTAGACAGCTTCCGTCACGCCAATGGCGGCGAGCCCCTGTTCTGTGAGACGCCGATGAACTTCCTCAACCCCCATACGGGCAAAGTATTTGACTATTGGGAGCAGCACTATCGCCAAGTGGGGCGGCCCGTTCCTCAAGGAGAACCGGGGTCGCACCCCTCACTCCTGACCCTTAGCGAGGCGATTGAGGTGGTGCACTACTACGGTGATCTGGCTTGAATACAGGGTACGTCTCGTAGTTTGGGCAGTTGGAAGTCTGCGTTTCCAACTATTTTAGATAGAGCGCCTGCCATCCCCCGACGGTGAAGTTGGGGTGGAATCTTTGCCCAGCGCGGGTTGCATTTGCGTACCTTAAATCAATTCGCTTGTTGATGTCTGCATCTCAGTATCGGTCTTGTGCAGTGCGTGTGCCCGACTTTAACCAGTCCCTAGAGGCGATCGCTCACCAGGGCTACTACCAGAATGGCTAAGCGCCATACCCCAGGATTGGGGAGGGTTACGCCCGTCCTATCGGCTTCCTGCAAACACCCGCTGGGCTGGCCCTGTCATATACAGTCGATTGTCGGCCTCTGACCAGTCAATCAGCAGAGTGCCGCCAGGGAGTTCAACAGTGGCGCGGCGATCGCACCAATCATTCAAGACGCCCGCCACCAGAGTGGCGCAGGCTCCTGTGCCACAGGCTAGGGTAATGCCTGCGCCACGTTCCCACACTCGCATCTTGAGATAGTCGCGCTGCACCACCTGCACAAACTCTGTATTCGTGCGCTTGGAAAAGCTAGGATGGTGTTCAAACTGAGGGCCAAGGGCGGCTAGTGGAATAGCTGCCACATCGTCGACCCGTATAACGCAGTGGGGATTGCCCATGCTGACGCAGGTGACCTGCCAAGAGTGACCCGCCACGTCTAGAGGCTGGTTCACCACCTTCTCTTCGGGCGTTGCCAGCGTTGTGGGGATCTCGGCTGCTACCAAGCGTGGCTCACCCATATCTACCGTGATCTGGCCATCGGCTTCTAAATGGGGCACCATCCGCCCCGCCAGCGTGTGGATGGTGTAGGTATGGCGCGCTTGCCCCTGCTCTGCAGCTTCTAGATCGGCAATAAACTGGGCCAAGCAGCGAATGCCGTTGCCACACATCTCCGGCTCTGACCCGTCTGAGTTAAAGATGCGCATGGTGTAGTCGGTGCCTGATTGCCCCGGCAGCGCAAAAATAACCCCATCGGCCCCAATTCCAAAATGGCGATCGCACCACACCACCGCCTGCTCTGGGGTTAGCACCGGCTCAGCTTGATGGCGATTGTCCACCAAAATAAAGTCATTGCCCAACCCGTGATACTTCACAAATTCCATCACCATTTGCTCTCTATCTCTAAATCTTTTCTAACTCTCTAGTATCGCAACCGATGGGATTAACAGCCGAGCAGACTAACGGCATTTAACTAAACCGCAGACTCCAAGCCAGGCTCCAATCCATCCTCAATCCATCTCAGGTGGGGACAAGCTGAAATCCTTGATGCGCCGACGTTCGCGCGGTGTTCTAAAACCCGTCTTCCGTCGAACGGAGGTTCCAATACAGTAAGGGTATGGGAGTGATGATCCGCTATTTCCTTTACTTGCAATAGTGCCATTAGGGGAGTAGCCTGATCTATTCACGTTCTCGATGTTACACATCCAAGATCTCAATCCCTGCATTAACGATTTGGCGCAGGTGTGGATCATGGGGACTGTAAAATAATCCGCGTTGCGCGACGATTTTGGCCTGATCCTCTAAATCTAGCTTGAGGAAGGCGTTGCAGATCATGCGATAGAGGTGGGGACGAGTTGGGTCAAGGGCGATCGCCCGGTGCAACGACTGCAGCGCAGCGTCATAGTGCTGCTGGTTAAACTGCCCGGTGGCTTGCAGCGTCAACAAGGTGACATTTTGGGAGAAAGTGGCCAACCCCGCTGTGGCGACAGCGGTGAGGCGAGGCCACTGCTGCAATGTTTCAAATACTTGAGCTTGCCCGATATAAGCAAACAGCGGGGGGGTGTCATGCTGTAGGGCTACGTTAAAGGCGGCGATCGCCTCAGTCACCTTCCCAAGCCCCCGCAGCCCTGTGCCCCGCTGAGTAGACAGCATCGGGTGCCCGGGGGCTAACGCCAAGCCCGCGACAGCGGCAGCTTGCATCCGAGCCCACTGCCCCAGTCGCCAAGCTGCCCAACCTTGATACAGATAGGCGTCAATTGAGTAGGGATCAAATTGGAGTGCTCGCTCCAACATCTCTAAGGCCTCTTCATCCCGCTGCTGCCCATAATAGCCAATCCCCAGCCCTATCAATGCTTTCGGGTCATTGGGGTTAAGCGCGATAATGCGCTCATAGGCTTGGATCATCGACGGCAGATCTGGACGGCGGCGGTGGAACTCAGCTAATCGGTGCAGCAGCGGAAATTTGAGTTTTTTATCGTGTTGGATGCCTGCTTCGAGTATGGCGATCGCGTCATCCCAGTGCTCTGCCAGAATTTTGATCTCAGCTTGGCTGGCGATAATTTCAACATTTAGGGGCGATCGCTGCGCCCGCTGGTGCAGCAATGCCTCAGCCGCATGGAACTGGCCTAGATGGGCGATCGCCTGGGCATGGAGGCAAACGGCTCCAATCATCCGCTGGTCTGCAGGTTGGGTCGAACGCATGACTTCTTCTACGCCTTGCCAATCGCCACTCTGTGCCAGCGATCGCCCTAGCTCTAGCCGCCACCGTCCCTGACTGGGGCATTGGTTCACTAAGTGCCGCCAGCGTTCCACACGCGCCTCAGGCGACACTTGCCCCAGCCGACTCAGCACCTGTAGCTCTAAGGCGTCTCGTTGACTGGCGGTCAACCACAGGCTGGCATGGGTCACGTCCTTGGCGAGCATAGAAGCCAGATCTGGCAGGGGATCGCCCTCTACTAACTGAATCTGATGCTGTGCGAGGAGGTCATCTAACCCGGTCAGCAACGATAGATTGACATGTTCTAAAAGCAGATAGGGCGAATAGAAGATCTCCTCAGCCAACTGTTGCTGAAAGTCTGGCTGGCGCAGACGATGCAGCCACGTTTGCAGTTCAGCAGTGCGTTGTGCGGGGGAATCAGTCTGGCGCTCAGGAGCGCCCAAATGCAACGTGGTCGGGCGATGCACGCTCGCCGCTGCCACGCCTGCGCAGGCAAACTTAGACCACATGTAGATATCGGTGTAATACCCCACGGGCGTGGTCGTCCAGCCTTCTGGCAAGTCTAAATAGGCCTGGCGCGTGTGGCCCGTTGCCGACAGCCCATAGCCGCCGCCCGTGAACACTCGTGCCTGCATTTGAGGGCGAAGCGGGGGCGAGTTAAGGTTGTGCAAAAAGTTAAAGGGAATCCCATCAACGGCAACATCTAAAAACAAGGTTTGGACAAATGCCGCATGCTGAAGGGCGGCGACGATGGTTTCGAGATGCTGGGGCAGCCACAGATCATCATCTGCCAGATAGGTGATGTAGGGGCTAGTCAGTTGCCGAATCAGGCGATCGCGATATACTTCGCCGTGGCGTTTATCTTTGGCATGGGGGAGATAGTGAATGCGCGAATCTGCGGCGCTAATTTCCGCCAGAATCTCGGCCGTGCGGGCGGGCGCACCATCTCCCAGCACAAACACCTCAAAGTCTGAAAGGGTTTGCTGTTGCACACTGGCGATCGCCGCCCGCAGGGTATCTTGATGGTCAAACGTGGGAATGATGACAGCGACACGAGCCATAGCGTAACCATTAGGTTCATCAAAACAAATTCATCAAAACGAGTCGATTCGTAAACCCCTTACGGAGTCTGGCGATCGAGTGCATCCCCGTTTTGCAAGTTTGCCCTCATCCCCCAGCCCCTTCTCCCAAAAAGGAAGAAGGGGAGCCCTCATCCTAAATCCCTCTCCCGTTCTGGGAGAGGGATTTAGGATGAGGGCTGCAAAAGTGGGATACGCCCTGGCGATCGCCCCTTTCCTAACTATCGATACTATCGATCCAAGAATTAGCGGCTTATGGCTAGCAGCTCCGCACTCCCCGGCTGCGCGAGTTGGCGGATAGTGGCGATCGCCTCCACCATCGTCGTCGCCTGCACAGCATTGGTCAATGGGGGTGCCCCGCCCTGCAAGAACTCACAAAACACGCGCAACTCTCTCAACAGGGGAAACTCTGTGGAAATCGGGATAAAGTCTGGCTCAGCACACCCGTTCTGAAACACCTGAATGGCGCTCGCTAGGGGGTCATCCAGAATGGCCACGGCATCCGCCCCAACCACCGTGATCAGGCGGCTATTCACCGGGTGCCGAGTTGAGACTTCGATGATAGCCGCAGGGCGATCGCCCAATAGCGCCACCACACCATCCATCTGGTCTGGAGTGCCATCGCCTACCGCAGCCCTCGGCGTGGGGATCTCTCCCAGAATATGCTGCACGATCGACAGATCATGCGGCGCCAAAATCCAAACTCCATCCACATCGCGATGAGGGTTTCCCCACTGCACTCGCCGCGTCTGCACCCGCTGAACGGCCCCTAGCCGCCCCATCTGGGCAACCTGGCGCAATGCTTCTACGCCAGGATGGTAGCGCCACTTATCCATCAAAAACACTTGGTTGGGCGCACGCTCGGCGATCGCCCGCGCCTGCGCTACATCGTTAGACAGTGGCTTTTCACAAAAAATCGGGCGCTCGCGCCCCAGCAGTTGCAGCACTACCTCAACGTGGGTTGCTGTTGGGGTGGCCACCACATAGCCGTCTTGCGCATCAGGCAGGTGATCGAGATGCTTCACGACTTGCGTTGCGCCAGCGGTCAGCGCGTGCGATCGCGATTGCTCATTGTTATCCGCCACGGCCACCTCACAGCCTAGCGCCCGCAAATCCCGCAAAATATGCCTGCCCCAGCGTCCGCAGCCCACCAAGCCAATTCGCAACGTCATAGGATTGCTCCGCTGATTTACAGCGCTCAACGCACTGATTTGAATGTTTATATGCTGTGAATCCCTGGCGCAGCCAGGGATTCACAGCACCAGTTGTTCTAATCAACCTATCGGTTGCAAGACCGTTTGCTCTAGCGCTAGTTGCTTTAATCCGGTAAGAGCCTTGCGCCTGCATGCAGCCCTATAATCGTCCCACATAGCCGCAAGACTCCCCGCCTCTTGATCGCGAGCGGAAATCACCGGGTTCTTGACATCCCAACTGAGGGACAACTCTGGATCATCCCAGCGACACCCCAACTCATCATCCATCGCCCAATAGTGAGACACGCCAACAATAGTTATCGAAGGTTCTGGATAATAAAACCCATGCGCCACCCCTGGCGGAATGCACACTATCTGCAATGGATCTGGTGTTAGCTCTATGATTTGCGGCATCCCCACAGTAGGCGAATCGTCGCGCAGGTCAACCAGCGCTAACATCATCCGCCCTCCATAGAGCAGCAGATGATCGGTATGTTGATGATGCACATGCACTCCCCGCAGCACGTTGGTCTCCGACATCACCCAGTTCCACTGCACGGGCGATCGCCCTACTACCCAATCATTGCGAAACATGACAGCACTGCTGCCCAGCGCATCCCTGTGGGGGCTAAGATCTGTCACCGTCACCCCAGCCAGCATGTTCCCTGAACTAACCTCAGGAATTTGGTTAACTTGATTCATTTATCCTTCAGTGGTGATGATTCCGAGGAGCCATAGCCGCCTACCGATGCTGACATGCTAGATCATAGGCCTGACACATCGCTGCAAAACTGCTAGCAACTTGATCACGTTCAGAAATCAGCGGAGATTGCACCTGCCACGGCAGCGCCAATGCAGGATCATCCCACCGGCAGCCCAACTCGTCCTGGGGGTTCCAGTAATGCGACACACCATACAACGTAGTTGACGGCTCACGAAAGTGAAATCCGTGCGCAACCCCTGCTGGAATCACGACCGCCTGTAACGGGCTTGCAGTTAGCTGCACAATACGCCGCATGCCCATCGTAGGCGATTCAGGCCGAATATCTACTAGTGCCAACTGCATCTGTCCCTGGACTATGAGCAAATAATCATCATGCTCAGGGTGCACATGCACACCCCGCAAGACATTTGCAGCAGAGGTGACCAAGTTCCACTGCACAGGAACTACCCCCAGTTGCCATTCTGCCCGAAAAATTTCGGTGAAGCTTCCTCGCTCATCTTCATACGATGTCAGAGGCTTGACCACAACCCCGCTGGGCAAGCTCTCGGCAGAAACGCTAGCAGGTAGATTGGGGGCATCCTGAGTTGTGGCATCAGATGTCGTAAAAGACATGACAAGGGGTTTAGCACTCCCAATAAAAATTAAAAGTAAAACGGCCTAAACTCAGTTCCACTTAAAACGCTAGCATGGCGTATCCCAAGCATAGGTCTAATTTCAGAGTAAGTCTGCGGAGAGATGGTAGGCTACTGGGGGCATTAGTCACTCAAACTCGTGAATGCTCTTGCAGTTTAGCAGTTGTTCTCAGAGGGTAATCGGCTAAAATCGGCTGAATTTGGCTGGCTGTTTTCTAATAGACACAGCCTAAAGAGCACTTATAAGAATTACCTAAAAGACTGAGCCGCCGCTTATAGGCCGATAAAGGATGAACCAAGCCCAGCAGTTGAACCAGGGTGAAGAGACTGTTCTAAAAACGAGTAACGTAATGATCTGTCGTATTCTTAATGGATCTAATGGCGATCTGTTTGGCCGCTTAAGCGTTACAAGTTATAGAGGTCGGTCTATCGTATACCGTTAGTTTGCCAAGGCCTGTCAATCACGAACAAAAAACCAGCCTGATGCACTTCTCACGATGTCGGAGGTGCATCAGGCTGATTTGGTTTTGCTTTGAGGGCGATCGCCCCACCTGCAACAAAGAGCAACGGCTAGAAGAACGCTGGCTGATGACGAATCAAGCTCAAAAACTCTTCACGCGTGCGCTGATCTTCTTGGAATGACCCAACCATAGCGCTGGTTACTGTCCAAGAGCCCGGCTTCTGGACTCCCCGCATCACCATACACATGTGGGTGGCTTCCATCACCACAGCCACACCCTGGGGCTCTAAAATTTCCTGAATTGCTTCTGCCACTTGGCGTGTTAGGCGCTCCTGCACCTGCAATCGGCGAGAATACATTTCAACAATACGAGCCAGTTTGCTTAACCCCACCACTTTTTGGTTGGGGATATAGGCCACGTGGGCACGTCCCATAAACGGCAGCATGTGATGCTCACACAGGCTGAAGAAGTTGATATCGCGTATGAGCACCATTTCATTGTGCCCTTCGTCAAAAATAGCGCCGTTCACCAATTCTTCTAAGGATTGTCCATACCCACTGGTGAGAAATCGCATTGCCTCAGCCACACGCTTGGGCGTTTTTAACAATCCTTCTCGCTCTGGATCTTCTCCAAGAGACTCCAGCATGGTTCGCACAGACGCCATCATGTCATCCATTTCTATTTCTCGGAGCGCCTCTGCATCATCTTGCAGAGTTTTGGCGCTGCGATCGGGGCGGATGGGGTAGGATTTGCTGTCGGGAGACGTCGCAAGCTTTTGCTCGTCAGACTCAGCTGAAATTGACCCATTGAAACCATTAGAAGACGCAATAGACATAAAATAATTCTCGACGTAATCTCTAGAACGTTAAACAAACGATGAAACTTAGTGGAGCTAACTAAAGCGCTCCTGCACTGGGCACCACGGTAAGCTCTTCGATCACAGCGCCCGACGGCAGCAGCGCAGTATGCAAAATTGTTTGAGCCACAGTCTCTGCTGTAAGCATTTTTGAGCGATCAAAATCAGCCTGAACCGTGTCCGTATCCCAAATGCTGGTGTTGACCGCACCCGGGCTCACAAGGGTGACCCGAATTCCGTTGGCGCGCTCTTCAACAGCCGCAGTTTTGGACAGTGCAATCAACCCAGCTTTGCTTACACTGTAGGCTCCCCATCCAGGAAAGAATTGAGTGCCTGCAATGGATGCAACGTTGATGATGATGCCGCCATCGCCATCGCGCATTAAGGGCACCATTGCCTGCATACACAGAAACACGCTAGTGAGGTTTAGATCCAACACCTGCTGCCAATCAGCGGCCGAGGTATCTATCAAATTGCCGGTGTACCCCATGCCCGCGTTATTGACCAATATGTTAGGCGTACCAAAGTCAGCGGCGATCGCCTGCATCTGGTCTGGCACTTGAGCAAGATCTGCTAAATCAACCCCGTAGGACTTGGCCGTGACGCCTGTAGCAGCCGCCTTGCTCATGACATCGTGCAAGCGCTCGGGCGATCGCCCTACCAATGCCACATCAATACCCGCATTTGCAAATGCCAGCGCTGTCGCCTTGCCAATGCCGCTGCTCGCCCCAGTAATCAATGCACGGCGATGATTTGAGGAAGCCATAATTACAAACTCTCAATGCACGTAGAAACAGCTGTAAAACGCTTTAGTAAAGCCTGATCTTGAGCCAACTGATCAGCAGCAGACCCTGAGAAGATCGCCACACCAGTCAAAAATTGATGCACGTTGGAAAACCGATCGGAATTCAATGCACCAAAACCCAACTCGACTGTACCAAAATGAACTCTAAAACAGCCCGTTGTAACCCATAGAAAGGTGCAAATGCAGCTCATCAGAAACGCTTGTGACAGCATAGGATTATGGTTCAGCCTTACTACATAAGACATCCACAATAGATTGTCTGTGAATAGTGTTAACGGGCAAAACTCAACACATCTGCTCACCGAATCCACAATCAAACGCTACGCAAGGCGCACAGCATTCAAAACTGATGTTAAACCTACCAACCCAGTGCAACTAAACATTAACCGTCACCTATCATTCATACAGTTCAATCCACGCGATGCAGACGGAGACCTCTCTACAACATGACTTCAAAGGCCTCAAACAGTTGATGAAATGTCTGCCCCAAGCTGCGTGAAGGCAAACATCTCTCAACCGCTATTGACTTAGAGAAATGCGCTCTAAATAAGGAATTGGCACAACAGAAATTCAGGGCAATAAATTATTACAGTTTGTTAACACGTCTCATTATAGCACTCGGGTCTTGGGGGTTACCATTCCGCTTTTCTGAATCACACACCTCCATTAGTGCGGATATCCGACCTGTAATTGGGGCATTTTCCTAACTCTGTTTTGCCAAAGTTCGGTCTTACCTTTACCCCTCTTTCTCGGTCTTGTCACACCATGGATGAATCTGAAATCAGCGCTACGGTCACAATCTCTGGCTCTGGCTGGCCCAATGCTACGCGAATCCCCGGCCCAAAGAAACGCTCAATACGCTCGCGCTTCTTTTCCCATACGTCAAAATCCACGGCTTCTGATGCGAACTCGAGCACTAGCGTATAAGCGCCATCGGTATTCTCTTCTCGTAGCCCTTGCAGAATAGGGTGCTCGTTATCAGTTCGCCCCAGCGCCAGGGACTCGAGCGAGCTATCTAGATGGATTTGCTGCCCATAGCGGAACCGAGTCACGTCTTTGCGGATTTGGTTTTGGGTCTCAGTCGCATGTTGCTCTCGCAGCGTGAGCACGTCAGGCGGCGTGGGCGCAGTAAACGGCACAGGCTCCAGTTCAGCCGCTTTAAGCGCTAGCCCACCCAACAAAATGGGAATGCCATAGAAAAACCCAATCAGGTTTAGGGTGGAATTGCCTGTAAAGTAGGCCACAAAGCCTATTACAGCCAGGACTCCACCTACAACTAGCCCTATTGATCCAAGCGATGTACGACCGAGCATAAACTGAAGATATCCGCTAAGGGGTGATTACAAATGTTGCAGCAAGCAGTTAAGTAGGTAGTCATAGTTCAGCGGTCTCCATAAAACCTGGGGCATTCTCCCAAGTCCTATGTTGGTTCTAAGTTGGTTCCAATCTGTGGCTCTGAGTTTGGCTTTAGGTTTAGAAGCACTTGCCTATAGCAACAGCCATTGTGGTAAATCTGCACAGACGGGCGGAGCCCTGCAGGTCAGAAAGATTTCATCACCCTACGTGTCTTGCCTGACGCAGCCAGTGCGACAGAGAGTCATTAGATACAGAGCGTTTACCAAAAAAGTCGTGAGCGTTGAAACCTTCCTCCGTCCAGAGCACTGTGGCATCAGTGTCCAAAATTACCAAAACTAGAAGCCACTCCTAGACCGAAGTCTAATCAGGTCACGCTACTTAACTATTTAGATTATTCACTATGACGGGAACGGTTTTGATAGGATGAGGCAGGGTTGAATTGGTTAACAGCAGAGTATGCAAGATTTTCAGAGTATGCAAGAGCGTATGAACACGGTCATGAACAAGCGTGATGCCCTAGTGCGCTTACTAGAGCAGCCCGATTTGGGAACGCTGCGCATTGATGTCAATCAGGCGCTCGAAGAATTGGATGATTTGATTGACGAGTTTAAGCGGACGTTCCCTGCTGAGGGCCAAGTATAGGGCGATCGCTCTGGGTATCCTAATACCCATCTGCAATTTCGTTATGCGAACTATCCTTCGCAAGATAGGGCAGCATGTTCGCCTAGGTGTAACTCCTGCCGACCATTTTGTCAAGCATTACATCTTGCCAGTTTTTGTAAACGCTTTGTGAGCAACCGCTTTTTCGACTATGGCGCATACCTATTCTGTTGAAATTCAGCATCAGGGAACGACCCACACGATTGCCGTTCCTGAAGATGAGACCGTGCTGAGCGCAGCGCAGGCGCAGGGTCTAGAGTTGCCCTATTCCTGTAGTGCTGGCGTTTGCACCACGTGTGCCGCTAAGCTGCAAGCGGGCACGGTAGAACAGTCCGAGGCAATGGGAATTAACAAGGAGCTGCAAGAACAGGGGTTTGCCTTACTCTGCGTAGCCTATCCCCGTTCAGATTTACGGATAGACACTGAGCAGGAAGATATCGTGTATGAGCTGCAGTTTGGACAATTTCAAAAGAAATAAGACGATGGCAGGCCGACTATACCAAACCCCGCCTAGGGTCGGGACGCTATGCTGACGCAGTTTGTGTCGATTGAGGTGCCTTTAGAGGGCCTGCAGGTGAACAGCGCCGAGACTAATGGGGCTTTGTCGTCCGTTGCTGCTGAGCTTTCGACGGCAATTCAGCACGCGCTGCGACAGTACGGGGAACCGTTGCGCTGGGCAGTCACTGCGGTAGACACCCCTCGCCGCATGGCAACGGTCGAGGCGGTTGTGACTCGCGTTGCCGATCGCCCTACGTGTTTTCAGGCTCACACGACAACAGACTTATGACGCGTCCATTCACAGTAGGGCTGCTGGTGCCCACAGGGGTGGGCGCGGCGATTGGGGGCTATGCAGGCGATGCATTGCCGGTGGCGAGGGCGATCGCCCATGTAGCTGATCGACTGATCACTCATCCAAATGTGCTCAACGGAGCCAGTCTCTATTGGCCGATACCCAATGCCTATTATGTAGAGGGGTATGGACTTGATCAGTTTGCAGCAGGGCTATGGGGGCTGCGCCCGGTGGCCTATAACCGCATCGGCCTGCTGCTAGACAAAGCCATTGAGCCAGATTTGTGCCAGCGCCACCTGCAGGTTGCAGATGCAGCACGTGCGACGCTGGGGCTGCATCTAACAGACTATGTGGTGACCGATGAGCCGCTGGGAGTAGAGTTACGCACGGCTGCGTCTGGGGCGACATGGGGCACGCTGCAACGCCCCGATAGCCTGCTGCGCGCTGCTGAGCGGCTGATTCATCAAGCCGGGGCGACGGCGATCGCCGTGGTGGCACGCTTTCCGGATGATGACGACAGCGCTGCCCTGCACAGCTATCGACAGGGACAGGGCGTTGATCCGCTGGCGGGAGCAGAGGCTGTAATTAGCCATCTGGTGGTGCGAGAATTGCAAGTACCCTGCGCCCATGCCCCTGCGCTTTCACCGTTGCCCTTGGAACCAACGCTCTCCCCAAAATCGGCTGCGGAAGAATTGGGCTATAGCTGTTTGCCCTGTGTGTTAGCGGGGCTGAGCCGAGCCCCGCAGTTTGTGCGCCGCCGTCCCGTGCTAGAGGGTCAGGGTGCCTCCTCTGACCTGTGGGCTGAGCAAATGGATGCGCTAGTAGTGCCTGCTACCGCCTGTGGCGGCAGTGCCGTAATGAACGTGCGATCGCCCCTAATCACCGTGCGCGACAACACCACCCGCATGCAGGTCAGCGCCAGTGATTTGGGCCTTCCTGCGATTGAAGTGCAGTCTTATCTAGAGGCGCTGGGGGTGCTGGTTAGCCTTAAGGCGGGGATTAGCCCTAGCGCGCTGCGCCCTCAGATTGCTCCGTTAGCGCTGTTATCTGAATCATCTGAGTTATCTGAACACGCTGCCTCAGCCGCACTCGACGAGGCGGTTTCCCCATTACAGGGAATGGACGCCCGGTTGCATTGGTCGTGATGCGCTAATTTAGGGCGAGCGCCCCGCTATCGACTCCAGGACTGATAACGTTTGATAGACTGAACCCAATTCGGCGATCGCCAGAGATCTATACTCCTAGCCACCGTGCCCCACCCCACCCCCCTGCCTCCCGAACCGGAAACCCTGAGCCGCATGCAAGTGTTGATTGCCATTGGCATGACGGCGACGCTGTTGCTGCTGGTGTCGCGAGTGTGGTTAGCACTAGATGATGTAACGATGATTCTGCCCGTGTGGAGCCCAGCAGCAGCGGGATTGGGCGTGCTGTTGGGGCTGGGTATTAGCGGAATAAGTGCGATCGCCTATCGGCTATGGGCGGCCTATCGCGACAGTGCCGACTATTTTCTGAATTTAGTGTTGCGACCTTTGGCACTACCCGACGTGCTGTGGTTGGGGGTGTTGCCTGGGCTAAGTGAAGAGTTGTTATTTCGCGGCGTCATGCTGCCTGCTATCGGGCTGAACTGGTTTGGATTGCTGGTATCGAGCCTATGCTTTGGGGTGCTGCACTTTAACGGCACGCGCCATTGGTCTTATGTGGTGTGGGCCAGTGTGATTGGTGCAACGCTGGGCCTTGTCGCGCTCTCTACGTCAAATCTACTCATTCCCATCGTGGCCCATACGACCACCAATCTACTGTCGAGTTGGTTGTGGAAGTTTCAGCATCCTCCAGAAAGCGCGGATGCCGGAATGTAGGTACAACCGTTCGAGCCGAGTTGCGGGGGCTACAAGCGATCAGTCTACCGATTCACTCGGGCACCCGACAGGTTGATTAAAACAATTATCATGGCTCACCTTCTGCAGTGTAGGGGGTGCATCCCAGTAAGCACTCAAACTAGCGCCTTAAGCACTTTGTATGGTGGTGAAACTCTTGAGCTATGCAAGTTTTATCAAACGGCTGCTTTACTCCATGACGCTAGAAGCATTGATAGAACTTCTATGGTATGGAAGCAAGCCCGAACTCAGGCTAACCCCTTCAATAGCTGCAATCCTTTAGGAATAGCTAATTTTCATACCCTAAACACTCAAAGAGGACAGGTGCTGTAGTGCAGCAACCTGTCCTCTCTAAAATTTAATGGTGTAAGGTGCAGCGCAAGGCGACTACAAAACCTACAGAGTTTGACGAGACACAAACTTTTCAAACGTGGCTTGAGTCTGATGCAAGAGCTGCGACCGCGGATCGGTGCTGGCGTCGAGCGTAGGCACTAATTTGCGGGCATGGAGCGCCATATGCAGTTGGAGATGGGCCACATATTCGCTGAAATCTTCTTTGATGGGAGCGGTGCTCTGCTGGTGTTGAAAATCCAAAGTGTTGTTCCTCATTGCTCGCCTGTGTCTGTAGCTACGTATTAAAGCAACGATTATGACGTTAGCACGCAGCCTTCACGTTCTATTTTGGCTCGCAATGAAGCGTAATGCTTCTTTACTATTGTTAGGGTGGATGCTCCGTTTTTCGGCGTCTACCCAGCTAGCATGACGATCGCCGCTGTTACACCCGCCCCAATCATCAGCAGGGAGGGCATCGGTTTGCGGGTTTTGGCATAGCGCACAATAAACACAATAACGAGCAAAAGGGTGATGGCGATCGCCCCACCTGCAGCCCAAGGGATTCCCCGCATCCACAGCAGGGCACAGAGCAGCAACAGCACGCCACTTACCAGCCCAGACACCAGCGACGGCACGCTCCGCGCTTGCACATAGCCCACAGTGCCGCCAATGAGGGTGAGCAGTCCGTAGGCGATCGCCGCAATAATTCCTGCCATTCTCGCTAAGTCAGTCCTGTTGCAAAATCATTCTCGCTCCACGCCCCCTGATGCCGCCAAGGATGGCTCAAGAGTGGGTAACAGGCTGCCAACCCCAGACGCTCCCCTGACTGTGGTTCACAACCTGTCACCTGCTTTATAGCGTACACCCATGTGTTCCCACAAAAATGCACGCAATCGAGGGAACACAGTAGAGTTGCAACCCAGCGCCACCGTATGATTCAAACATAGGTATAAATGATGAATCGATTGCTATGACCCAGGTTGCTCCTCTCCTCGCGCTTCAACATCTCCAACGGCAGGCAGCAGGGCTACTGCTCTACCCAGCAGTGCTGCGTGCTGAACCAGCGATCGCCCTGCTAGATTTGCTAGACCAGTTAAATCAAATGGCGATCGCTCCAGTTGTTGCTGCTGCAGACCATCAAGCCTGCTTGCGTGCCTATGGGCGGTGGTTTCAAGCCCTAGCGGCGCAGGGGCAGAGCTGGCAAACTTGGCTGCTGTCGCAGCTCTTGTGGGATGTCAATCCTCTAGCCACTTGGGCGCAGCGGCATGGGCACGCCGATTTACCGCCATCGCTAGTAGCGGCGGCTCAACAAGATTTGCGATCGCTCCAATCTTTTTTTGCATTATCCGGCTATCAGGTGGCCCAGTGGGTCGCCGCTGCGGTCGAGGCCGACCCGATTCCGGTATGGACGACGGATGAGTCTGCCCCGGCCCTAGATTGGCTGCGATCGCGCCCCATCTGGCAGCACATGCTCCATAGTCCCGATTGGTCAACCCAGGTATTTTCTCTGGCGGATCACTACCATTGCTATGGCACCGGCAACTTGGCACAGTACCGCGCGTTTCGCTGGCAGCAGGGGGCACTGGTGGGCATTCCCCATCATGACCCTATCCAGCTCGCGGAATTGACTGAATATGACCTACCGCGTCAAGCGTTAATTCAAAACACTGAAGCGCTGCTGGCGGGGTATCCGGCCTTGCATACATTGCTCTACGGCAGTCGAGGCTCGGGCAAGTCGTCGTTGGTCAAGGCACTGTTGAATGAATATGGCGATCGCGGATTGCGATTAGTAGAAGTGCCAAAGGCTGACTTGGGGCACCTGCCCACCATTGTCGATAAGCTGCGAGATGCGCCCCAGCGATTCATTATCTTTGTGGATGATTTGTCGTTTGAG
>JBGTOF010000066.1:0-2884 GCA_041742695.1 Elainellales cyanobacterium
GCATCGCTGGCGGCACGGTTTTACGAATTTGCTGAATGGTGCCGGTGCACCGCAAATTTTAGTTAAGCCTGGCGCTTAACCTTGCCTCTATCGCATCAAATTCAGCAGTTCTTTAGGAGACGCGAGCAAGTCAATTGCCACAAAGAAAATCTTGTTGTCGGGAGTCAGCAAAAAGCGCCACGCCATGTTCATCCCTACCGCAGCTCCAAACCAAGGGGTTTGCACCTTGCCTGTGACCTTAACCTGGGTATAGCCATCGTCAGCGGGTTCTGCTACACCGCGCTCAGGTAGAAGCTTCAGATCCTGGCATTCTTCGCGGAAGAAGCGAAGGATAGCCTCGCGTCCGACGATGGGGCGCTGGAAGGGAGGTTGCAACGCGCCATCGGGGGCAAACAGATCAATCAGCACATCAAAGTCATTGGCATTGAGGTTGTCCATATAGTTCAACACCGTGGGGTTGGTGATGCCCTCGATGGCGACCTTGCTGCGCTGCGCCATATCTTGCGGGGGAACGGCGGGTTCTGCCACTCGGGAATACTCACCCGATTTGTCGGGCTCAAACCCCATGTTTACCACAGAGCTCCGCAAAGCCGTAATCTGCTGCCCCTGATCCAATCCTTTTAGGGCATCCAACACTGCTGTAGCGTTGGCCGACAGTTCGTAGCCAGCCGGAATAGGAGCCACAGCGCCTTCTTCCATCCACTGCCCCAACTGATACCAGAACCCCAGTTTGATATTGGTTGACCAGGTGCCATAGGTGCGACACAGCGGTGTATCAGCATGGTTGGCCAGGTCATACATAACCTGAGTTTGCTCTTGAAACGTCATGCTGCGAATTTGCTTTAGCGTCTCTTCGGCAAACTGCATTCTGGCTGCACCCGGGGCGGCAATGGTGATGGTTGTGCCCATTTCTAGATAAGCAAACCAGATCCAGGCGAGTTGATCTTCAGCACTGAGCTGATTAAATCGGGCAACTGTAGCTGGAACAGCATCCGCTGAGAGTGTTTTGGGGAAAATGCCACGGGCGGAATCGAGGGTAATTGGCATAGGAAAAACCTGTAGTATTGGACAAAAATGAACGAAATGAGCAACAGCGGTTCAATCCGCAAGGGGTCGTCAGTACGTTTTTGGGACTCAGCACAACGACCACACGTAAACTCGGAACTAAAGCTCAGATTGAATCCCGTTCTTCTAGCCAGCGGTTATCGATCCATTTTTTAACTGAGCTCTGCAAACCCAGTTAAAAAATAGCTCACCCCCAATTTGAAGAGCGGGTATAAAATCTTGTATGTCCTGCGCTGCGGACGGCGCGGGCTGTCTAGCAGCAGATCAGCCGTTCTAAGCGGCGGGTCAGGGTGACCCAGCAATGGTTTCGTGTAGTTTAAATAACCGTAGTGGGGAATCTCTCACAAGGAATTCCGGGTTTGTAGTGTGGCTCAGGGCACAAGCGGCGGAGACTAAACATGTAGCGACGGCTAGATGCTGAGACGAAGCACAGAACGGGGCGATCGCCCATGGGTGCAGTCGGGTCTCGTGGTTGTGCGGTTGTCAGGGTGCCTCAGTACTTGGTTTGATCGACTTAGTTTGATAGTCGGGTATGACCGGGATGCGCGTTGCCCGTTCACCTTCAAAATATCATGAATGTTTATAGGGAACAAAAGTAGCCTTCAGTAATTCGTCAGACCGTTGCCAGCGAATGGGGCGATCGCCCCCATTCGCGCCCGGCCCAGCGCTTCACCACCGGGGGCTCATCCCCAAGCGCTACAGCACCGCTCTGAGGTAGTGTCCGGTATAGGAGGTGGGATGCGCCGCCACCTCTTCTGGGGTGCCCTGTGCAATGATTTGACCGCCGCGATCGCCCCCCTCTGGCCCCAGATCAATAATCCAATCGGCGCAGCGAATCACATCCAGGTTGTGCTCAATCACCAGAATGGAGTTGCCCATGTCGGCCAGCCGCTGCAGCACATCCAGCAGCTTATGCACGTCGTAGAACGACAGACCCGTCGTGGGCTCATCGATGAGGTAGAGAGTTTTGCCCGTCGCGCGGCGTGAGAGTTCGGTCGCCAGCTTGAGCCGCTGCGCTTCTCCGCCTGAGAGCGTCGGGGCGGTTTGCCCCAGCCGCACATAGCCCAGACCCACATCCACCATGGTTTGCAGCTTCGCCGCCGCCTTGGGAATATTGATGAAAAACTCTAGCGCTTCCTCGGCGTTCATGTTGAGCACGTCGGAAATGGATTTGCCCTTGTATTTCACCTGAAGCGTTTCGCGATTGTAGCGCGCGCCTTTGCACACCTCGCACTGCACATACACATCCGGCAAAAAGTTCATCTCGATCACGTTAACGCCCTGCCCGCCGCAGGCCTCGCAGCGCCCCCCTTTCACGTTGAAGGAAAACTGCCCTGCCTTATAGCCCCGCGCTTTGGCCTCAATGGTTTCGGTAAACAGTTCCCGAATCACGTCAAACACCCCGGTATAGGTGGCGGGGTTCGATCGCGGCGTGCGGCCAATCGGAGACTGATCAATCACAATCGCCTTATCCAGCGCGTTCAGCCCTTTTAGCTCTCCTAAATCTTTGGGGAAGGGAATTTTATGGCCGAAATGGTGGTGCAGCGCGGGATACAGCAGCTCATTCACTAGCGTGGACTTGCCCGACCCCGACACCCCAGTGACTGAGACAAACTTGCCGAGGGGAATATCGACCGAGAGGTCGCAAAGGTTGTTGCGCTGGGCGTTTTTGAGCTTAAGGAAGCAGCCGTTGCCCTTGCGCCGCTCGGTGGGAGTATGAATCATCCGCCGTCCCGACAGATACGCCCCGGTGAGCGATTCTTGCTCATACAGCAGATGGTCGAGACTGCCCTGCGCTACGATGTTGCCGCCGTGAACG
>JBGTOF010000079.1:0-14439 GCA_041742695.1 Elainellales cyanobacterium
GGCCCAGGTCAAAGCCCTGCTCAACGACGGCACCCTCGCCCGCGACATCGCCATTGTCGCCAGGGACGAAGTCGCCTACGGCCCCAAGCTGATCGACATTGCCTGGGAGTACGGCGTGCCCCTGCGAGCGCTCTACCAAACCTCGCTGCTGAGCACCCGCCTAGGAACCTGGTTAAGCCTGCTGGTGGACGTACTCGATGCCAAATTTCCCTTCGAGGGCACAGCGCGGCTCCTCAGCCACGCCCTGGCCAGCAACCCCGATCGCGACTTTTGGGCCACCGCCCGCCGCCAACATCCCCAGGGCTTTGCCGCCTGGAAAGCCTTGGCCCAAGAGCACCTCGATCTCGACCTCGACCTCCTTGCCCAGATCAACCAGGCCCGTCGCCGCGACACCTGGGTAGATCTGTGGCAAAGTATTTTGGGTCGATTTGACCTGCGCCGCCGCTGCGCTCGCTGGGCTAGGGAGAGCGTGGCTTTCAACAGGTTCCGCGATGCATTAAGAGAACTGGCCCAGCCGGAAGCGGAGATCTTGATCTGGAGCGACTTTCGCCAGGAATTGCGGGACTTGCTGGATAGTTTGACCGTACCCGCCCAGCCCGGTCGCGGCGGCGTCGAGCTGCACAGCCCCCGGTCGGTGATCGGGGCGCGGTATGCCCATATATTTGTCATTGGCATGGCCGAGGGCGTGCTGCCTGCCCCCATCGGCAACGACCCCCTGCTGGACTTTTTTGAGCGGCGGCAGCTCCGCCCCCAGGGGGTGATGCTGCCCAGCGCCGCCGAAATGGCTCGGCGGGAGGCGCTGAATATCTACTTTTTGCTGCAAACGGTGATTACCTCCATGGTGTTTTCCTATCCCCAGTTAGAGGGGCGCAAAGAACTCTTGCCCAGCCCCTACCTGGCGCAGTTGGGGCTAAAACCCGGTGAGCTGTCAGTCCCTGCGATCGCCAGCCCCGAAGAACATCGCCGCACTATCCTGCGCCATAACGCCCCAACCGAAGATGCGGTGCTCCTGGCTGCTATCCATGCCTATGCCGTCGAACAGCACCGCGAGAGCAGCGCCGCCGCCAACGAGTACGACGGCGTCATCGGCATTCCCTTCGACTATGCCGACTGGCCCTTTAGCGTGTCGCAGTTGCGGAACCTGGGCCAGTGCCCCTTCAATTGGTTTGCTAACAAACTGCTGAAGCTAGGGCCACCGGAAGAAACCGACGACGACCTCAGCCCTAGCCAGATTGGCCAGCTCTACCACAGGGTGCTGGAGCTAGTGCTGACCCGGTGGGCCGAGCATCCAGAGCTAGAGGTGGCCGACCAAGCGATGCTGCACAAGGCCTTTGCGATCGCAGAGCGCGAACTCATTCCACTCACCCTTCCCGCCTGGACTCTGCGCCGGGAAGAACATCTACGCGTCCTGGCCCTGGCCCTACAAGACCCCAACTTTTTGCCCACTGGAGCAGACCCGGTCTTGCTGGAGGGCGACTTTGAAGGGGAATGGCACGGCCTGAAAGTACGGGGCCGCATCGACCGGATTGATCGCACCGACGCAGGGCTGGTGCTAATCGACTACAAAACCGGCAAAAGCCGTCCTACCGGGATCAAAGACCAAACTGGCAAAGCCTGCATCGACCTCCAGATCCCGCTCTACCGGGAGGCCGCTGGCCCAGCCCTGTTTGATGAACCCGTTGCCGATGCCTACTACTATTCCATTCGCGGCAGGGAAAAAATTGCGCTCTCGTCGAAGGCACCCCAGCACGAATTGCCTGCCGCCATCGAGCGCTGCAAAACCCACTTAGAGGCGGGACACTATCCGGTGCAGCCCGATATTGAGCGGAAGGCCTGTGCCTACTGCGACTTTGATGCCCTGTGTCGCCAGGGCGACCGCCTCAGCCGTAAGGAGATGACCCATGGGACTGACTGAACAGCAAGAACGCGCCGCCTACAGTCCTACGAGTGTGGCAGTCACAGCAGGGGCAGGCACCGGCAAAACCCACATGCTCTCCGAGCGCTATCGGTACTTTTTGCAGCAGGGATTTTCGCCCCTGCAAATTGTGGCAGTTACCTTTACCGAGAAAGCGGCGGCGGAACTGCGATCGCGCATCCGCTCCACCATCGCTATCGCTATGGGCGCTCGCCCCGATCTGCTAGCCGAGCTGGAAGCGGCCCAAATCAGCACCTTCCACGCCCTGGCCGCCCGCATCTGCCGCGAGCACTCCACCATCGCCAACGTTCCCCCCGACTTTGCCGTGCAGGATGAGTTGGAAAGCCCCATCTGGCAGGCCGATATCTTTGCCGATGCCTTGGCCCAACTGCCCAGCCACTTCTACCTGGGCATTCCCTACTCGCTGATGCGGGAGGTATTGCAGGCGCTGCTAGCCGATCCGCTCACCGCTGCCCAGGCCCTGGAGAAAGGCCGCGACGACTGGCTGCCTTGGGTAGAGCGCATTCAACTTCAGGCCCTAGAGGAATTCTTGTCGCACCCGGACTGGCTGAGCAGCAAGCACATTCTGCAAGCCTACGCTGCCCCCGGCGACAAATTGGAGGAGCATCGGGTAGCGGCACTGGGGGCGATCACCCTGTTTGGAGAAGGCCATGCCGTCCAGGCACTGGACATACTCAACAGCTTGAAAATCAACGTCGGTAGCCAAAAGAACTGGGGTGGCAAAGAAGTACTGGACGGGGTGAAAGCGGCGATCGCTAAGCTACGCGACCTGGCCCGAGAGGCGATCAAAACCGGATTGATCACCCTGGAACCCAACGCCTGCGACGACCAGACCGATGCCCTGCTGCCCAACCTGCGTGGGGCCTTTATCTGGGTGCGCGACTTTCTACAAAAGGCCAAGTACCAGCAGCGGATTTTGGACTTCAACGACCTCGAAATTCACGCCCTGCAAGCCCTAGCAGACCCAGCAGTGCAGCACTACTACGCCCAGCGCTGGCATGTATTCCTTATAGACGAATTTCAAGACACCAACCCCATCCAGGGGCAGCTGCTCGAAACGCTTACCGCCAACGCTACCCTTACCATCGTCGGCGATCCCAAACAGTCCATCTACAGCTTTCGGCGGGCGGATGTGCGGGTGTTTCAAGCCTGGCAGCAGCATATTCACCCTGGCGATGACCCCGTCAAACTCAGCCTCAGCTTTCGCACCCATCAGGCACTAATCACCCAAATCAACCAGGTGTTTGCCCCGGTGCTGGCCGATCTGCATCAGTCCCTCGACGCCCACCGCCAAGAAGCTCTAGAGCCCGCCCCAGAGATCCAGCTCTTCACCGTGACGGTGGATGAGGAATATCAGAAAGACAAGGGCATCGACACCAATGCTGACGCCTGCCGCCGGGTGGAAGCCCAGAAAATCGCCGACCTGGTGGAAGAAATGCTATCGGCCAAGCTGCAAGTCCACGACAAGCCCAGCGGGCAATTACGGGATATTCAACCCAAAGATATCGCCATTCTGTCGCGCACCTGGGGGCCGCTGGAGCTGTACGGCAATGCGATCGCAGCCCGCAACATCCCCATCTTGCAGGCCGGGGGCGGCAACCTGCTCGACACCCGCGAAGCCAAGGATGCCGGGGCACTGCTACGGTTTTTGGCTGACCCCACCGATAGTTTGGCCCTGGCGGCGGTGCTGCGCAGTCCCTTCTTTGCGCTCAGCGATCGCACCCTCTACACCTTTGCCCAGTCGTTGCCAGACAGAACGGGCTGGTGGAAACACCTGCGCACTAGCACCGAGCCAGACTTGAGCCGCGCCAAAGACATCTTGGGCGAACTGCTGATTGCCCGCCGTACCGAAGCCCCGACCCGGCTGCTGCAACTGGGCGATCGCCTCACCGGCTACACTGCCGTGATCGCCAACCTGCCCGGTGCCGATCGCCGCCTAGCCGACTGGCAGGGCTTTGGGGAACTGGTGCGATCGCTGGAATCGGGTAGCTTCGATGTGCTGTCCGTCGTCCGTCGGCTCCAGCGGTTGCAGACTGCCGAGGTCGAGGTGCCCCGCCCCGCCCTGGCCGGAGGCAATGCCGTTAGCCTGATGACCATCCACGGCTCCAAGGGCCTGGAATGGCCGGTGGTGATTGTGCCCGACCTGGCTCGCCAGTCGCCCCCCGACTCGCCCCTGGTGAGCTTTGACCCCGAGCTAGGGGTGGCCCTCAAGCTGGAGGATGACGACGGCGAACGGCAAAAGTCGGCCATCTACACCCTGCTGGAGCAGCGCAAAAAGACCGCCGAGCGAGAGGAAAGCAAGCGGGTGCTCTATGTGGCCCTGACTCGGGCGCGCGATCGCCTCATCCTCACCGCTGCCAAATCCGCTGGCGGCAGCCTCGACATTTTGCAGCCTGGTCTAGACGGTCTAATTGCTCCTGCTGCCATCCCCTTTGCGCCAGACCTGGCCCAACCCGTCGCCCCCGTCGCCCCTAACCTTCCAGCGCTGCCCGAGCAGATTATGCTCTACCCTGCCAGGGCGGGCTTTGCCGAACTCCCCGTTACCGCCCTGAGCGATTACGCGATCTGCCCCCTGCGGTTTAAATTGCGCCATGTAGATGGTCACCCCGGCTACACCAGCGGCAACGGTGTTCCCAATCTAGGAATGGAAATCGGCAAGCTCACCCACAAAGCCCTCGAATTGGGAATCAACCAATTAGAAATCCTGGCCGCCTATGCCCCTCACCTACCGGTAAGCGCTGTCGCAGAAGCCCTTACATTAGCCCAGCACTTCCACCAAGTCGAAGTTTACGCCCCCCACCGCGCTGCTGCAACTCATTCGGAACAGCCCATCTCCCTCACCGTGGGTGGCCTTACCCTTAATGGGGTAATCGATTTAGTCGGTGAAGACTACGTACTGGACTTCAAAACTGATCAGACTATCAACCCCGAGCACCACCAGTTCCAGCTCTGGGCCTACAGCCGCGCCACCGGTAAACCCCAGGCTCACCTGGCCTATCTGCGCCACCATTGTCTACACACCTTCGACGATACAGCACTCAGCAAGCTAGAATCCCAAGCTTCCTTCCTCATCAGTGGACTGCTCAACGGTGACTTTATGCCAACACCATCTGAAGCGAGTTGTGGTATCTGTTCCTATGCGGAGGTGTGCGATCTCTGCATCAGCCATAGCAATACTTGATAAACGCTTCTAATGCAGTGTTTATCAAGTATTTAGAGCTTCCGAGCAATGCGGAAATAAGCAAGTTTTAGCAAGATGTCTCTAGGGCATACCATCAATTATTGGTAATGTTCTAGACCTGTGTTGTGCGACATAACAGAAACGACCTGACGCCTACACGCTGCTCATGGTTCTCGAACCCATTTGCTGCCCCGCTTGCCACACCTTTAATGTCGTCAAAAATGGCAAAAGCAATGAAGACAAGCAGCGCTATCGCTGCCGCAACACCGAGTGTTCATGAGCCTCGTTCATCCGCGACTACACTTACCAGGGCTACTTTCCTGGGTCAAGCAGCAAACCAGTGACATGGCCATGAATGGCAACGGCATTCACGATATGGCTCGGGTGCTACAGGTTAATCCGACGACCGTGATTGAGAAACTTAAAAAACATCGACATCTGGAGTCAGTTAACTGAGCCCTATTAGAGCAGACGTCAGATAGATAGCCCTGATAGAAGTGGTGACTTCTCATCCTAAATCAAGCTCTACTTCCTTCCTAGCTTTTGTCCCAACCTCATCACGTTTTGTCAGTCAAGCAGCTCACCTCCAGGTTAAAGTAGTCATCCGCGGCATGCCAACCGCTTATTTGGAATCTATGGAGCGCCGGGGCTTGATTTACCCGTGCGCGATAGGTTATAAGGACTACGAAAACCTCTTCTTGCGGGCGCTAGTTATGTTGCCACTCTAGTAATTAGCTTCTAAATCCTCCAGAATGGCCTGCTTTTTTTAGTAGTGCTTCGCTGGGTGCAAATAGCGGTTAGCTTACCATGCTGGTTGACTTCAAGAACTGAGATGCGTCTGCTGGCTGCTTCATTTTTAAGATTTTGCTGCGGTAGTTTTCTCCCGAAATAATGGGTGGATATCGAACGGGATAGTCGTCATCGAAACACCCCTCCAAGCACTCGATCTGAATGTTGTAATTGGGCTGGTGGAAGTAAGCAAATGATTGCCGCCTGCTGGTAGTCGCAATGTCAGCTGGAGGATTGACCACCCGATGCAGTGTTGAAGTCCAGCGATCGTTGGTCCATCGAGCCATCAAATCACCAATATTGATAACAAATGCGCCAGGAAGATAGCCTACATCAACCCATTCATCCTCTTTGTCTAGAATTTGTAATCCACCTTCAACGCGGTCTTGATAGACGATGGTGAGTGTACCAAAATCAGTATGAGGACTGGCTCGTAGCTGCCCTGATAACGGGGACTGGGGCTGTTCTGGATAATTGTTCAAGATTAGATGGGAGCCGTGTTTATTGACTTTCGCATCAAAGAAAGATTCGGGTAAGCCTAAGGCGATCGCAAATAATCGCATCAAGTCAGTGGACAAAGTCTCCATCTGTTGGAAATATCGGTTGATGAGGGTTCTGAAGTTGGGTGGAGACTCGGTCCAAAGATTGGGAGCAAAGAAATAGCGTGCTAGCTCAGTTTGATAGTAAGCATCGCCTTCCGGAATATCGTCTTTCCCCATGTAGAAATACTCTCGCAGATCGGGAGGCGATTCTCCATTGAGGGTTCTAGCTAGACTCGCTGAATTGGCGATCGCCGTGTAGCCGTGATAGGCCGCACCGGGGGGGACACTGGCGCTTAACTTTTCATCAAGCGGCAGATCAAAAAACTGCCGGGAAATATCAAATGCTTCATCGATGATAGATTGAGGCACTGAGTGACCCGTAATGCAAAAAAAGCCAATCTGTTCACAGGCCTGATTGATTTGCTGAGCAATCCGCTCTTTGTCTGTTTGACTACCCGTGTAAAAATGACGGATATCGATAACAGGAATGGTGGGTTCCATAGCCGATTAAACCCCTGCTGTTGCTAAAGTTGCCTGTTGGCTGGCATAGTAGCGAGCAATTTCTCCACAGGTTGTCAGCCAAACCCCGTCATGAGCACGGATATGATCAATCAACTGTTCTACCATAAGCACCCGGGCCGGACGACCGATCAGCTCTGGATGCATGGTTAATATAAAAGCACTGCCGTAGTGATACATACCCTCAAATTCTTCTTTCCAGAGCTGAAATGCTTTTTGGCAGGTTTCAATCACGCCGCTTCCTATCGGAGGGTTATACAAAAACGCAAACTGCTCCCAATCATCATTCGTCCAGTGGACGGGCAGTTCAACTAAGTCTCCGGATGGCGTAGATAGGGTATAAGGTTTGTCGTCATCCATCAGCGACGAGTCGTAGAGCAAGCCATGACGCGCCAGAATATCGGCAGAACACGGATTCACTTCCCAGAGTGGGGCGCGATAGCCAATGGGTTTGACCCCAGTAATTTGTTCCAGAATAGTGCAGGTTCGCACAAGGGCAGTTTCCTCCTCAACGGGGTCTAACGTTGACACCGGTTCATGGAGATAGCCATGTGCCCCAATTTCATGCCCCTCATCATGAATGCGCTTGATCAGATCTGGGTACAGTTCGGCAGTGTAGCCCGGAACAAAGAACGTCGCTTTTACCTGCTTGGCTGCCAGCATATCTAAAATGCGGGGCACACCTGTCTTCGGGCCGTAGCGCGCCCAAGACATAACAGACAACCGATCCTTGTTTTTGGGATCGGCTTGGAGCATTCCTGACTCTCCATCGACATCAAAGCTGAGCACAGCAGCGCAACGAATACCTTTAGCCCAAGCGAATTGCATAATAAACCCTTTGACGTTTTAAAAACGAGTGATATTTTTAATTATTCAATACCAAGAATTGAGAATGGAAAGACTATAGCCATGCCCAACAATTGCCATGATCCTTAGACTAATAAATATCCAGAAAAATGGACGTTGCCAAAGTTACAAAATAATTGCTAAATATATATTTTATTCACGAGGATTATTAGACGTTTATGTTTTTGATCATGCCTTCCGAATCTCCTCTAAGAACGCAGCTTGACAATGCAGCTTAAACAACTTTAAGAATAGTTAAATCTCTAAGAGTACTCCTACTGAAAAGCGGCATATTAATCAATTCATACCCTTATTTTTATTGGAAAAATTCCACTGATTAGTGACATGAGTTATGACAGTAATGAGGCTGAAGATTCGCAGGATTATGCCAATTCTGATAAAACTGCTTAACATATGGAAAAAGCTGTTTTGATAACTGAGCGTTGTAGTCTTCTTCGGGCGTTAATGGCACCTGTAGAGAAACTGCTAGCTCCTGTAATACGGCTTGCTTGTCGATTTTGGTAAACGTACCGCCATCTAACACGACGTCTCCTCCAATCATGACTGTTTTGATGTTGGACGTACGAGCCCGATGCACAATCGCGTCAACAATTGAAATATTTGCATCTAAGTAAGGAAAGGCGATCGCCTCCCAATCTAGGATGATCAAATCAGCGGCTTTACCCGGTGCAAGGCTGCCAATTTCTCCACTAAATCCAGTAGTTTTAGCCCCATGGGCAGTCGCCATCTGAAACACCTGTGCCGCCTGTGGCACACGTTGATCATGCCCCGGTTCTCGATGCAGATTTAACACGAGCCGCATCTCTTGTAAGATATCCTGATCGTCATTCATGCCTGACTCGTCGAGTCCGATGGCAACTTTCACACCTGCATCTACAAACCGATTGAGCGGCGCAATTCCGCTTTGAAAGCGTAAGTTGGAGCTAGCATTGTGGCAAATCATGACCTGGGCATCCGCGATTAAACCAATATCTTCTACAGTCATCCAGGTGCCATGGCCCAAGGTTAGAGCTGAGTTCAGAATCCCCATCTGATGCAAATGCTGAATCGCCGTTTTCCCGAACCGTCGATGGGCATATTCTTTTTGATAGGGCGTCTCTAGCAAATGCATGTGCAGTTTGACGCCATATTTGTCGGCATAGTCTTTCTGGGCTAGCAAAGCCGCATCGGAGCACCAGTGTAAATTAGCAGGAGCCAGCTGAATTTGAACGCGATCGCCCCTGTTATTCCCCCAGGTAGACCACAGATGAACAAAAAAATCGAGGGAGTCTTGCAACGGCACAAGTTGGCCATCAAGTAGTTGCTTGGCATCAGCGTTTAACGGAGCGGGAAGGGTTTCTATAAAAGCTTGATCGTCTCCATAAACCAGATGATTTTGATCGCGCAGCATAAAACAGTAAGAGACCCGCATCCCGACATCTTGATAGGCTTGGATAATTTGCTGGGCGATCGCCTCCCATATAGCAGGATTTTGCCCCGACAATCGGTGGATATGTTGCACCGTGGTAATACCCGATTCGACCATTTGCAATGCGGCGTAAAGGGTATCCAAATACGGATCGACATGACGATGGGCAATCCGATTTGCTAACCACAACTCTAGCGGAGCATCGGGTGAACCGAGCTGAAACGAACTCAAGCCAATGTGATGATGACCGTTGACAAAGCCTGGCAATATAACATGATTGGCCGATCCCAGCATGTGGGCAGATGGATACTTCTGAATTAGATCGGCATAGTTGCCAATTTCAAGAATCGTGCCATCTTGCTGAGCGATCGCCCCATCTTCAACTAATTCGACATCGGTGGCACTTAACGCGCTGCAAAGAATATATTTTCCCCGAATTAGCGATAGCACCATCGTTAATCAATTGCACCTCCTTCTAACAGGTTCCGAATTTAAGCCCCAAATATTTCGTATATCACAAATAGTTTGTCAGACAGAATGGAAACTCTGCCTGTAAACCTAACGGCAAGCGCTGAGAGCGCTGCGATTCTCCTATCGGGATATCCTGTGACATCAAATGATTCTGAAGCTGCTCCAGTTAGGCATCAAAAGTATCAAGAGCATAGTTTCTACACAGTCTTAACCAGGCAATATTGGAAAGTTCTGCAACTGGCGTAACTGCCAAAAACATAGAAAATTGACTTGTTCCATCTCCTTTGGTGAAATAGGCAATTAAGGGGCAGCAAATCTGACAGGTATGTAACACATGCATTGCCATGCCCTGCAACAATCAATCATCAAATCTGCAATGCCTGAACGACTTGCTTAAATGAGATATTTCACTTGCTTGGGTCTTCTTTGACATAGGGAATGCCCAAGGCAGCAGGCGGCAGTGATTGACCAGCTAGCCCCACCAACGCCATCAGGGCGATCGCATAGGGCAACAACGTCAGCAGCTGATAGGGAATATCGATATTGAGCGCTTGAATTCTTAATTGAAGTGCTTCACTGGCCCCAAATAATAGACACGAAAATGCAGTGGCGACGGGATGCCAGCGCCCAAAGATGAGAGCAGCCAATGCTATGAATCCCTTGCCTGCACTAATGTTCTCTGTGAAAAATCTCACATGCCCCAAGGTCAGATACGCCCCTCCCAGCCCTGACAAACAACCACTCATGATGACGCTGACATATCGCACCATCCAAACATTAATGCCTGATGCATCCGCAGCTTTGGGATACTCTCCTACAGCTCGAAGAGCTAAGCCATGCCCCGTAGAATACAAAATATAAGTACTGAGAATAACCAGGACAACTAGCGCATACATCACCACATCTTGCTGGAACAGGACCCTGCCAAGCACAGGAATATCTTGCAGGATTGGAATGTTGACAACCGGAATATCGGGGAGCCTGGGAGTAGTGCCTTCTCCAAACAGCACTCTCACAAAGAAAGATGTGAACCCCACTGCCAACAAATTGATCGCCAACCCAGAGACAAGCTGATTGACTCGTAAGGTCACACAAAGATACGCGTGCAGTAAGCCCACTATCCCGCCCACTGCAATAGCGCACACAATCCCGAATAGGGCATTCTCTGCCCAAAGTGCTCCAACTGCACCCGCAAATGCCCCCGACAGCAGCATCCCTTCTAGCCCAATATTAATCACCCCTGATCGCTCAGCCCATAGCCCTCCGAGTGCTGCTAACACCAAAGGCGCAGTTAAGCGAAAGCTGGCGACAATATAATCTACCAACTGTCCAGAATTTTGAGCGGATGCCCCTGTGCTCACTAGGAAAGTAGGAGATGTCATGCTATTGAAAATCATCATGATTTGGTTCCTGCAGGTTCAAGCTGACCTCGACGACTTGTCATCTGCTGTAAGACTTGATGTTCAATGGCAATGCTGATAGCAATAAACAAGACGGTCAATCCTTGAATGGCGTAGACAATCGTAAAGGGAATTGCAGCCTCGCGCTGGAGCACATTTGCGCCACTCCGCAAGGCTCCAAAAAAGACCGATGTCAGCACGACTCCGGTGAAACTACCCCGACTCAAGAGGGCGATCGCCACAGCTTCATAGCCATATCCCGGCGAGATAACTTCAAACAATCGGTGTTTGATACCCATGACTTCTGATGCTCCGGCTAACCCCGCTAGCCCTCCGGCGATCGCCATCACCAGCATGATGATTTTTCTGACTGAGGTTCCGGCATAGCGAGCCGCCACGGGATTTTGCCCTACCATTTCAATTTGATAGCCCAATGCCGATCGACGAAACACTAGACCCAAGATTCCCGTGGCGATCAATCCGACAAAAATTCCGGCATGGGCAGCGCCACCCGGCACGAGAATAGGCAACTTGGCTGACTCATCAATGATGGGTGTAAACGGATTCGACGCTCCAGGTTCAATCATCGGTCGCTGCACTAAATAACTGACAATATTCAGCGCAATGTAGTTGAGGAGCAGCGTTGTAATTACCTCATTCAAGCCTCGAAACGCTTTGAGATAGCCGGGAATGCCACCCCAGATCGCCCCTAATAAAAACCCACCCAGCAGAGCCAGGGGAATATGAATCCATGCGGGCAGACCATGCACATACAGCCCAATGGCAGCCGCACCTAGCCCCCCCATGTGGATTTGCCCCTCTCCTCCGATATTGAGTAGACCGGCCCGCAGGGCAACTAACACACCCGATGCTGTCAGTAGCAGAGGAGTCACCTTCGTCAGGGTATTGCCAATGCCATAACCATCCAACAGGGATGCGCGAAATAAAATGCCATAGGCATTGAGAGGATTGGCTCCAGTTAAGGCGATGAGCATTCCTCCAATTAACAATGCAATGGCGATCGCAACCAGAGGAGAAAGAATAGGTAACCAAGAGTAGGAAGGTTGGGATAATTTCACAATAAACCTCGTGCAGTTGCAGTCACGGATGCGATAGAGAAGGGGATGTTTCCTTGATGTCCTGGTGCCCTGCCATGAGTAACCCCACCTCGTCGATCGTCGTCGCTGCGGCATCAACAATATCCACAAATCGACCCCGATACATCACGGCAATGCGATCGCTCATCGCCATGACCTCATCCAGCTCAGTTGAAATATATAGAATGGCAGCCCCTCGCTGTCGTTCTGCTAATAGCTGCTGCTGCACATACTCAGTTGCACCCACATCCAACCCTCGGCAAGGCTGCATCGCAATAATCATTTTGGGATGACCCGACAGCTCTCGGGCTAGCACCACCTTTTGTTGATTCCCACCTGACAACTGATTGACCTTAAGTTGCTCATTGCTCGCACGAATATCAAATTGCGTGATCGTACGCTCTGCATAGGTATTGATCACCGGAAATCGCAGCAACCCATACCGACAAAACGGTAAGCGCTTAAATGCCTTAAGAATTAGATTCCTAGCAATGCTAAAGCTCATGACTAGCCCCATCTTCTGCCGATCTTCGGGGATGTAGCCCATCTTGAGTCGCTTGACGCGCTGCTGCACCGACCAATGCGTGATGTCTATCCCCTCTAACTGAATTGTTCCTTGATGAGCAGGACGTAACCCAGCGATCGCATCTGCTAACTCCCGTTGCCCGTTGCCATCCACTCCGGCAATTCCCAAAATTTCACCCGCCTGCAGTTGAAACGAGATGTCCTGAACCGCCATCAAGTGACGGTCATCTTGAACCTGGAGACGATTGACGTTAAGTACCTCAGCCCCCACGTCAAGAGGAGGCTTTTGCAGATCAAACAGCACATCGCGACCGACCATCAATGTCGCTAAGGCTGACTTTGAAATCGAATGAGCTGTTACCGTGTCTACGACCTGACCCCGGCGCAAAATGGTAATTCGATGGCAGAGGTTGAGTAATTCATCGAGCTTGTGACTGATGAATAAGATGGTATGCCCAGCCGACGCGAGTTGCCGCAGAATCACAAATAAGGATTCAACCTCTAACGGAGTTAAAACCGCCGTCGGCTCATCTAAAATCAGCACCTTCGCGCCCCGGTATAGCACCTTGAGAATTTCAACGCGCTGCTGCATGCCAACGGGTAGATCTCCCACATTGGCAGTTGGATCAACCTGGAGGTTATAGCGATGGGACATCGCTTCAATTTGACCGATCTTCTGAGACAGGCTGAGATTGAGACTAAAATCAGTTCCTAAAATGATATTTTCAGTTACTGAAAGTTGTGGCACCAGCATAAAATGCTGATGAATCATCCCAATGCCATGCTGAATGGCTGTGCGAACTGACGTAAAGTGAACCGGCTTGCCCTCCAGGTAGATCGTGCCCGCGTCCGGTTGATAAAACCCTGACAGAACGTTCATCAGGGTTGTCTTACCGGCTCCGTTTTCACCTAAGACCGCATGGATTTCTCCAGCATCAATATCTAGATTGATGTGGTCGTTCGCAACAAACGAACCGAAACATTTGGTGATGCCCTCAAGGCGTAAATAGGCCATAGATCCGTCATGGTGTGAATCTGAATTACTCTGAATTGCATTGTCTATGCGGCAGCATCCTGAAGACACCAACTCTCAGCTCCGTTAACCTGGCAATCCTCAAATATCAGTTCACCTGCTTGGAGTTGTTCTTCCACATCTGTCACTGTTTGCTGAATCTCAGATGGAGTTCCTTCACCAAATCGACCGACATACAGTACGTCTGAATTTTCTGCACCCACTACGTAGTTTTGAGATTCCAGCTCCCCGTTTTGGGCTAACTCAACGACATTGGCGATCGCCATCCCAACGTTTTGAACAATACTTGTGAGAATACTTTCAGGTGCAGTATCCAGGCGATCGCTCGTATGCCCAATCATGTACACACCCTTCTCTCTCACCGCCTCCAACGACCCCACAAAAGCCGTATCCAGGTAGGAATACACCACATCTGCCCCAGATGAAATCAAAGCAGCCGTTGCTTCCTTACCCTTGGCAACATCATCCCAATCTCCTGTATAGCTGGCAGTGACTTCGGCTGAGGGATTCGCCGCTTTAGCCCCCAGCTCAAATCCTCGCAGCAGTTGATCCATCGCCTTAAACTGCTTAGCAACCACAAAGGCAATCTTGTTCGATTCGGTGGCTAGGCCAGCGACTGTGCCTGCCAGATAACCCGCCTGCAAATTATTGGTCTGAACTGATGCAATATT
>JBGTOF010000081.1:0-6834 GCA_041742695.1 Elainellales cyanobacterium
CAGCTAGGCCGTACCATTGATGCCTCAGACCAGATCGCCCAAAACTTTGAGGCCTTCTTTCACTGGCTCGATACCGTCCATGAGCCCTATGCCATTGCCCATGATTTGCCCGCCTGCACCGTCTGCTGGAACCACCTTCAGGACCTACCAACTCCAGACTTTAGTCGCACAACGGCCCCTGCCTGATCAAGTGCCGCAGTCCACTCCTAAACAAATCAAGGCGATCGCCCTCCAGACTAAAGTTCCATAAAAGAATGGGTAGCACAGATTTAGTCCGCGCTACCCATTCTTTTGCACTTCTCTGGCTTAAACTGCCGGCTCAATGCGACATAGACAAAAACTTACAGGTTGGTCAGCCAACCGATCACGCCATGACCCGTTGCTACTTCGAGAATAATGGCAGACACGAACCCAATCATAGCCAGACGTCCGTTGAGCTTCTCAGCATATTCGTTGAAGCCAAACATTTGAGACTCATCAACATACATCTTGGGCTCAACAGCGAAGTTGTTTAAGCGTCCGCCTTCTTCAGTGGTATAGCCGCGGGAAGTCATAAGCGTGTATTCCTTATTAACATTGCTCTTATGTAAATAAGAGTAACACAATGTAAACATTTATTTCAAAAAACTTGACACTTCAATATTTTTTTATCCAAAATTTGGGGTTTGGTGCCCAACAGAGCCTGCCGCATGGGGCTGAACCACCGCCATCAAACCCACGTAGTATGAGCGATGGGCGATCGCCCCATACTGTGATGCTTTAGGCAGATTGCAGAAACCTGCACAGTCTTACCCTCCAGACAGGCTGTAAACCCTATACTACTGAACGGATTGAGCAGTTAGGACGACTTCGATGCCCACCCGAATCAGGTTGGGTTACGACATCCACTGCTGCTAGCCTCTATGCTCTATAGATTAGGCCAAGATTAGTAAGGTCAAAATTAATAAGGCTTGCCTCTCAATAAGGACACCACTTCTACATGATGGAAACTTCTTTAGCAACTCCCCAGCCGCGCTGGAACGTAATTGCATTTACTTTAGTTCTGCATGTAGCCGCATTGCTGGCATTGGTGCCAGCAAACTTTAGTTGGTCGGCGATCGCCGTTGCGGTTTTACTGCACTGGCTCACCATCGGCTGCGGAATTTCGCTGGGGTTCCACCGCTTAGCTACCCACCGCAGCTTCAAGGTTCCTAAATTTTTGGAATATTTCTTTATTCTTTGCGGCACGTTAGCAGCCCAAGGGGCCGTCAAGGGTTGGGTTGGCTACCACCGCCTGCACCACCTCCACGCTGACCAAACAGGAGACCCTCATAACTCTAGCGAGGGCTTTTGGTGGAGTCACATCGGCTGGCTAATGCACACGGTGCCTGCCCGGGCCGAGCTTGATCGCTACACCAAAGATATCGCTGGCGATCCGTTTTACGAATTTTGCCATCGCTATTATATTGAGCTGCAGATTGCTCTAGGCGTGGTGCTCTTTGCCATCGGCGGCATGCCCTTTGTGGTGTGGGGCATTTTTGTGCGGCTGTTTGTCGGTTTTCACGCGACGTGCTTTGTCAACAGCGCCTGCCATGTGTGGGGCTATCGCAGCCATGACGTAGACGACACCTCAACCAACTGCTGGTGGGTGGCGCTGCTCACGTTTGGCGAAGGTTGGCACAATAATCACCATGCGTTTCAATCGTCGGCGCGCTATGGCTGGCGCTGGTGGGAGGTCGATCTGGTGTGGCATACAGTTCAGCTTCTCGAAGCTCTCGGTTTGGCGACTCAAGTGAAGGCCGCTCAACCCCCTCGCAATGCCGTGAACTCTCGCTAAGCTTCGATCCACTTAAGGATCACGAGGCTATGGCGTTGCTCAAATCAGTAAGCTCCCGCTGGGAGAGGATGGTCTATGACAAAACTTGATGTGCCAAATCAGGCGATCGCCCCCCTGCCCATTCAAGACTTAGGCGATCGCCTGTCTTTGCTCCCAGCTGGCGAACGTTTCCTTTACCAACTCTTGGGCCGCATCAAAGACGGCAACCTGGTGGTCGTCAATCCTGAGGGAGACGCCTTTCAGTTTGGCGACTCCCAGTCCACACCCGCCCTCCGCATGGTGATCCACAACCCTAACACCTACCTGCGGCTGCTGGCCTTTGGCACCTTGGGTTTTGGCGAAGCCTACATGGAGGGCTGGTGGGATGAAGCCAACGATAACCTGGTGGAGTTGCTTGAGCTGTTCCACCGCAGTAACGTCTATGACCAAGTGCGAGACCACGTGACGCCTCGGCTAGTGCTGGCAGTGCTGAAACAAAAACTGCAAACGGTGCCCGTACGGCTTCAAAACAGCCGCAAAAACGTGCAGCATCACTACGACTTGGGAAATGACTTTTATCAGCTGTTTCTCGATCCCACGCTGACTTATTCCTGCGGCTATCAGCGACACGATGCCGATACGCTAGAGCAGATGCAGCTGCAAAAGTATGAGCTGATCTGCCGCAAACTGGCGCTTCAACCGGGTGAGTCGCTGGTGGATATTGGCTGTGGCTGGGGCGGCATGTTGATCTATGCAGCGGAGCACTACGGCATTCGCGGGACGGGCATTACGCTCAGTGAGGAACAAGCAGCCCTTGCACGGCAGCGAATTGCCGAGCGTGGGCTGGGCGATCGCCTTACGATCGCCATCACAGACTATCGAGAATTCACCGGTCAATACGACAAGTTTGTCAGCATTGGGATGTTTGAGCATGTGGGCAAAGACAGCTTTGCCACCTTTATGACCAAGGCCGCCGAGTTGCTGACGCCTCAAGGCGTGGGAGTGCTGCACACCATTGCAACTCGCGGCAAAGAGCGCATTGGCCCCTGGGTAGACAAGTATATTTTTCCAGGCGGCTATATCCCTCAACTGCACGAACTAACGCAGGAACTCTGGGCCGCTAAGCTCACCGTAGCGCACTGCGAAAACCTTAAACCTCACTACGCCGAAACACTCAAGCGCTGGGCCAAAAACTTTGAGCATAACCGGGCAGCGATCGCCGCTCTTTCCCCCACCTATGACGAACGATTTCAGCGGATGTGGTATCTCTATCTGCAATCGTCTGAAGCAGCCTTCCGCAACGGCGGTTTGCAGCTATATCAACTGCTGTTTTATAAGGGTCGTCAGTGGCCCCTAGCAACGCCCCTGACGTTTTAACCCTCACATTTTTAATAGATGGTGGTCTGCAACCCAGATCTCAAGTCCTGCTCTGCCTTGGTAACAGCAAGCAGCGCAGCGCCTGGGGCCTGTTTTTTGGTGGCGTCTAATCGCTACTAATAGATGGATTGGGCTAGTTATGATTGTGAACCCCCTGCACAGCAAGGGGTTCACAATCATAAGCACTCAAATAGCGCGTTACGCGCCACCACGTCAGGTTAAAAAACATAGACAGCTGCACGGAAAGGCCTTAGACATGGGTGAAATAGTAATAAGCGGGAATAGCGTCGTTGTGGTGAATTCCCTCTGATCCTCATCTAGGTATGACTATGCGGCATTCTATTTTACGTCTGAACCCCGCTCGGGTGCGCCCTTCTGCGACCTTAGCGACTCGGCTGGCGATCGCCCTGATGATGGTCATTCCCACCATTCCGCTGGCGGCGATCGCCCAACAATACATTCCACCCAACCGTGGCCTGCCCGGACGGCGCGAAAGCGGCGGCACTCGCGGCTGTTGGCAGACCACCGCCGTCGCGCCAGGGCAACATCCCCTCACAGCGCTGGTGCCGGCCCAAAACTTTGGCACCACCACCCACGATCGCCCCGTCGTCTTTATTTACATCCCGCCATCTTTGGCAGAGCAGGCCGTAGCCGCCGAGTTTGCGCTGGCGGATGCAGATGACAATGAGCTCTACAAATTCACCTACCAAGTGACCCACGCATCCGGCGTGATTCAGCTCAATCTGCCCGAAGCTGCCAACCTACCTCCGCTCGCAGTGGGGCAAGACTATCGCTGGACCTTTGCTTTGCTCTGCGACCGGGTTGATCCCTCAGCCAATATGGTGGTCGAAAGTTGGGTGCAGCGAATCGAGCCCAGCCCTGAGCTGGCTGCAGCATTAGAGCAGGCACCTGCAGGAACAGAGCCTAGCCTCTATGCAGAAGCCGGGATCTGGTACGACGCGATCGCCAGTTTGGCAGCACAATCCACTCTATCCGGTACGGCTTGGCGCACCTTACTAGAATCAGTAGGGTTAGAAACCCTAGCCACTGAGATGGTTGCCAGCCCGCTCACGCTAAACCCACCGCGTCAGGCGCTTGAGGTTGGGTCTGGGGGGGAACCCACACCCTAGAATCAGCGTCATCAATGCCAGGTTTACTCAAGCCTAGAGATTACACGCTCGGCTTCTGTCCGTGCGACCCTGCATTATCAGCTGTGGCATCGGGCTAGCTTGATGTTGACCCTACCCTCAGAGTTGCTTTGATAGATTTGTGCTTCCTTGTAGCAAGAATGTCCTGAGCGATCGCCCCAGATTCTGAACAGATGAGAGAAGGCTACTGCTATCCTGGCCGCCTTCTCTCCTTACACATGCTTCACCCATAGAGTTCATTAGACGTTTTGCTACAGCGAAGACTTTAGTCTGCGACGGTGGCTTTATTCTAGAACTATGAGCCATCGAGAAGGCCAGGCTGTTGGTGTCAATGGGCGGCAAATTAGCACAATAACCGTATGAACATCCCGCATAGATGGCATCTCGGATCACGAGCAGGGCGATCGCTCTTGTCTCTGCTGTTAGCAGTTGGCATTCTAGGGGCGATGATCGCCCCAGCTCAAGCCCAGTTTATTCCACCCGATCGAGGACTCCCAGGGCGGCGCGAAGGCGGCGGCACCCGAGGGGAATGCGCCGTGCGACCCCTAGAGGGCGAGCGCCCCTCCACCCTAGTAGCGCTTGTGCCCGACACCAACTTTGGCGTCACCGTAGATCCTGCTCCAACCCTGTACTGGTTTGTGCCAGCAGTAAACGCCCAACTTTTAGAATTTGTCATCTTCGACGAGTCAGATACCGAAGTATACCGAGCAGAACTACCGCCCCAAACAGACACAGGCATCGTCAGCATAACAATTCCGCCCCTATCAGACCAGTCCCCGACCTCTCGACTACAGCCCCGGCAAGATTACCACTGGTACTTTTCCATCGTGTGTGACGAGCTAGATCGATCGGGCGACATTTTCTCAGAAGGCTGGCTCCGACGCATTGAACCGGGTGCAGCTCTGGCTCAAGCGCTAGCAGCGGCCCCCACCGAGCAACACTCCAACCTCTATGCTGAGGCGGGGCTATGGCACGATGCGCTGCACCATACAGCCCAACATTTATGCCAACCTTCACCCAGCCCACAAGCGCAGACGCAATGGAATCGGCTATTAGAGTCGGTGAACCTCGCGTCACTGTCTACCGCGTCTCTCGATCCCGTCTGTGAGCAATAGAATAGCCCCTTTGGCTTGGCCCCACCCGCCGTCTAAAATAGCTTCAAAAGACTTAACATATAGAGTAAGCACTCGTAGTTAAGGATAGAAGCCACAAGCCATGGCAGGATTTTTTGGGTTCTTTGGAAAGAAAGGCAAAAAAGAGCAAGCAGGAGATGCTGCATCAGCAAAGAAGGAAGCCAAAAAAGAGGATAAGACCTATTTTCTAGATGCAGACCAAGCCAAAACCTATGGCAACATCGATTACATGCGCACAGTTAAGTCAATCAGGCGTACGTTTCCTAAAACTATAGGCAACAGTCGAGAGTTTGAGAGAACGACCCAGATTTCTGCTCTAGGCACGATCAAGTCCGATGGGGCAGGATTCGGTACGCTGAATGGTTCTACTGACCCTGCCGCGCCGCTGCAATCGTTCACGCGTGAGACTAACGGCTCCACTAGCGGTTCAGCCCAAACGCCTACAACTGGCAAGTCATCGGAGGACACCAGTGAACGTCGCCGCAAAGACACCAGTATGGATATGTTCCGCAACATGGCTAAAGACATTCGAAAGCGCTAGAGGCACTTAGCGACAAGGGTGTAGCAACATTAGGAGTGCTTTGGTTGTTCTGCTAAAGTGCTTCATCGCCAGAATTGCAAAGCCGAGGAGGGTTGATGTCAATCTTCTTCGGCTCTGTATTTCAGGAGAGGGGTTCCATTGAGCCGTGACAGTAAGGCGTGATCCCACGACACTCAAAGGCTCTCGTCAGCGCTTGAAATGCTAGTGCGTTTTTTGGATAAACCGTTTGCGACCCAGAGGGTTTACCAACATAGTTATCTGAATCGGTCTGACTGCTGCAAGCCTGTCGAGCCGGTTCATCGATATCGATAGCGTTGGACACCCTTCGCTGAACCAGGACTCCTCAAATCTATGCATCCTAATCAACAATGCAGCTGAAGTAGCGCGACCAAACCCGGGATCGAGTTCTTGCTTTTGAGAACAACCCTTGAACGAATCGCCCAAGCGCAACGCTTTGATGTAGCATTGCTAAGGCAATGGCTGTCTTGATGACCGCACCTTGCCCATAACGTCGTTATCGGGTTTAGGCCGAGCGTTAAATAACTACACAAGATTAAATGGCCTATTCTTGACTGGTATGCCTATTGCCCTGCGAGTAGCGTAGCAGGGGCAGTTGCAAGTTTTGATTGAAGACAGCTGCTTCACTCTTCATTGTTGAGGGAACGGTGCAGATGCTGGGCGATCGCTCAAACAATCGCGCTAGGCCTCTATCTTTTGTTACGCTCAGTGCATTAATGTCTTGATACCGAGCCGTTTTGATACTTCGCGAAAGTTGAGTGAGCCATGAGCATGGTGCTGATTGTGGATGATAGCCAGACGCTACGACAAATGCTTTCAGAT
>JBGTOF010000087.1:0-18564 GCA_041742695.1 Elainellales cyanobacterium
CTTCGAGCGATCGCAAACTATGGTCAAACAAGCCCACTTGGTCAAAGCAGGAGCGCCGCACCATCACCGAAGGGCAGGCAATGACATTGCGCTCGGCCAGGGTTTCCCAGACATTGCCGACGGCATAGGACGTCATGACGCGTCCAGTTGATGTTCCAAACTCATCAATGAATTCCATCCAGGTATGTACCAGGCCTACTTCAGGATGTTCTTGAAACTGACGAATTTGTTTTTCTAGCTTAGTTGGCGCCCAGAGATCATCTGCATCCAAAAATGCAACATACTCTCCTTTTGCTTGCAGAATTCCTGTATTTCGCGCTCCTGATAGCCCTTGATTTTTCTGTGAAATAAGCCGAATGCGAGGGTCGGAAAGCTGACTAGCCCACTGTTGAACCTGATCGGGACTGCCATCATCGACAATTAGGACTTCAAAATCCGTAAATGTTTGTCTTAAAACGCTATCAACAGTGACTGGTAGATAGCGCATCGCATTATAAGCGGGAATGACAACAGTAATTTGCGGCATGGTTGGGCTTGAGTAAAGAATTCATCATCCGTTTTACATCCTCTTGTCCATCAAAGATGGGCTGTTTACAGAGTAAGTTGCTATATGCAATACATTGAGGTACGGCAAACGGAATATTTGCGAACAAATGAGAGAGACAACACAACATTCTTCTAAGATTCAACGAAAATACCGGAAGATTCAAGATATTTTTTTGGGATGACGTTTTGAATTTTCCAGCTAGGTCTCGAGGTAAATCTACTGCTTTATGAATTTAGTTAGGATGAACCTTGGGAGAGAGATTTGGTATGTGTTTGGATTTTTCCAAGAAAATTTGTTTTTGCAGAACTTAGCTGTGCTTATGACATTGTCGGTACTTTTTGAGTTGCTCTAGCTTATCCATAATTTTGTGCTCAATAGCAACGCTGGTTATAGAGCTCTAGCCATGATTGAGCTGTCTATCGGCTCTTGCATACGGATGACATGAGCTGGATTGCCAACCACAACTGCATTGGCGGGAACATCTTTAACTACAACTGAGCCAGCTCCAATGATGGCATTGTCTCCAATGTAGATAGCTCCAATGATGACTACATTAGCTCCGATATCGACGCGATCGCCAATTTCAGGACAGTTGCTATAGGTTCCATCTGCAAACTTTTTGTTGCCAATTGTAGTTGAATTTCGAACAATGCAATCTTTGCCAATGATAGTATGATGATTGATGACTAGCCCATGACCATGCTGTAGCTTTAGTCCTGGATCAATTTGTGTATCCCAAGGGATTTCTATACCCAAAATCCATTCTACAAAAATTTGGTAGAAGAACCGAACAAATAGGGCAATAATCCAAAAAAATGGGGGAAGATTTTGTAAAGCTCGAGAGCTACGAAATAGAAGCAACGCGAGCCGCGATTTAAAACTAGTATCCTGATTGGCTTTCCAATCCTGAAGTATGTAAGAAGTAAAACTCATAGTTTTCCTAATTAGAAGTCCTCAGGGGAGCAATACATCAGTAGCAAAATCAAGACAAATCAGGCTCAAACTCAATAGCTTATCCAAGACTAAGATGCGGTCGAGATCTCGGGTTTACTCCAATCCCAGTTAATAACAGAGAACAATGCCCACCAATAGGAAAAGAATGTCGTATGACTCCAAATATTTTCGGTAATCATTCCAACTGAAACTGCGCAAAGTAAAGCAAGCATGATCGAGCAGAGCTCTTGTTGAGGGAGATTTTGAGCAATCATGCTGCTTCGTAAACGCTGGAGTAACCAGCCAAACTGTCCAATAAACAGGAAGATGAATATTGAGAAGCCTGTCAATCCACCCTCGATCAATGCTCGAATATAGTCGTTGTGGGGCAATAGGCCGTTGCCACTGACCTCAACGCTATTGCCCAAGCCAAACCCTAGCAATGGGTAGCGTTGCCACTTGGTCATTAGATCTGTCCATTGAGCCAGACGCCAGTTGAAACTATTGTTATCCCCAGCAGAGAGAAGAATTGCTCGCCCGAGATCGATATCCGGGTTAAGCAATGGAGTTTCGCTGATTGAACCGAGTCGTTCTCTGCCAAATTCAGTACTGGCAAACAGCGCAATTACGATCGCAAAGAGCGCAACTCCGCTAGCTAACTTCAGAGGACTCATGCTAGGAGCCAACAGCATGAGTAAAAACACTCCCAGCATCATCAAGCTAAACAATGCCTTAGTGCTAACAAGAAAAAAGGCAAGAATGCCCAGAAGCACTATCCATTTCCAGCGCTGAGGATTACATTTCGCCTTCCAGCATGTGAGTGCAATAAAAAATAGCAGAAAGGTTGCAAAAGTGTTTGGATGACCAAGCGTGCCATTGATTCGGGAAAGCTCTTCACCAGGAATGGTTGCTTCACCACCCACAAAAATGGGTGGAAGAATGGATGGGCTAACAATTTGTAGACATGCAATGGAAATTGGAATGATGAGACTGATAAATAATGCCGAAACGAAACGAGCGGGATGTATGCGGTCGCGCAGTTGCGTAACCAGCAGATACACCATGAGCCAAGACAGTAATCGAATCCATTCTCGAATGGCGGCAGGCATGACATCGGGACCCAGTCCCAGACCGCCGAGTGGCAGCAGAATCACCCACAGGCTTTGGAGCGCGACCCAGCCAGCAAAGAACCAGAAAAAGCGATCAGTATGCACCGGTTGCCGCGTTAGCAGCTGCAGAGTGACGTAGATAATAGTGAGTGCATTGAGTCCCAGCGCAAACGCGGATGTGATCTGGTATGCAGAGAAAGGATCAAGAGCACTGCGCAGAATCAGCAGGCCAAGAACGGTATACTCAAATTGGGTAAATAAACTGTAAAGAATAGCACCCGCTGCGATTGCCGTGAAGATGTACATTGGCTTTGTACTTACCATTAGCCCTGCCGTCAACCCTACGACCACAACAGCCACAGATGCAACCAGCGGTAAGAGTATGGATTGTTGGCGATTGTCCTTAAGCACGATAGATGAGTCTCCCAGATACAACACGTGTTTAGCTAGATAGGCAAACGTCAACGACTCATGTTTTGGCCTAGCTGCCGTCTGATGCGATATTGAAAGTCGTAAGATGCTGCTTCATGGCATGCTATTTGCCTTAGTGCAGCGGATTAATCGAATAAAAACCTAAAGGGCAATAGTCGCCCGAGAACATCTAACAACCCTTCACTGCCTCGACGCCGCACTACAATTAAATCGCCAGCGTTGAGGGGATCGGTAATATCGCCAAAGTTGACGGTTTGTTGTGTAAGCTGCCCTTCAGCGTTTACTCGCAGCAGTTCAACCCGCCGATTTGCTTGTTGGGTCAGCCCCCCAGCGGCTGCGATCGCCTGACTCACCCCTGATGTAGGTGCCACCACAAGCTGCCCAGGATTACGCACTTCCCCAGCCACCTGTACAGCAATACCTTCTGGTGCGACTGTAGAAGACAACAAGGTTTGTCGGTCAGTTGGGTTGAGTGCAACCAGTGGCACAACGACCTCATCGCCGTCTTGCAGCACTGGATCTGCGGCGAGATCCCCTTCTTGAAGGGTCGGCCACAAGTTTACAGTCATGGTTTGATTAAAACGGCCAGCCCGTCGAATGGTAATGCTTCGGAGATCTGCACTCGGTTTAATGCCGCCAGCGATCACTAAGGCATCGCTAACAGTAACTGGGCTGATGTTGGCAAAGCGGCTTTCGCTGTTGGCATCCCGGTTTTGCGGATCAGCAGGGTTGATGGCATAGGGGCCAGGGCGCATCACTTCGCCACTGACGGTAATGCGAATCGGGCTTAAGCTAAGCAGGGCGATCGCTACTTGAGGACGACGCACATACGGCAGCAGGGCTTCCGATACACGGGTATTCACCTGGGTTGGTGTTAACCCTCTTACTGCAATCAACCCGGCCATTGGCAGCTGAATTGTGCCATCGGGCAGAATAATATGCTCGCCCGACAGGTCAGGAAAGCCTGCAACACCCACCTGAATGCGATCGCCCGGTTTGAGGGTCACTTCAGTGGATTGGGGAGCAGGCTGCCCGAGCGGAGCAGAGGGCAATGGGGTGATCGGCGTAGGGGAGATAGGCTGAGGCGTGAGCGTGGACTGTTGGGCGATCGCCACAGTAGATAACCCTGTGAGCACAACTGTGACAGATAGTGCAACCGAACGATAGATGGCAGGGGGAACGTAACGCATGATAAATCTCACCAATGGTTCACACGATAAAAACTAAGATTCAAGAGCATCTGGAGAATGGAGCTGAGACAGATACTTAAACAAAAACGATAGAGAACAGAATTGCCCCCTCGGCAGCCGATTGGCAGCACCTAGTAACGCTGTCAATCGGCTGCTTGGTTAGTCATCTTGGTAGGGCGCACCAGCCGGAGCCCCCGAAAGAGCAGGGGCCGAAGAGAGCCGATATCCCTCTGGGAGAGATGAGATAGGCTTGCCTGCGGGATCACCTGTGCTGCTAAGAATGACGCCAAGGTTTGACCCGCTTGTATTTTGCAAATCTGACAGCGTCCGCTGCACCGTGTCTCTTGGAGAATAGTCGGGCCGAACGACCAGAAATAGCCCGTCTGCATATTCACTCAGGGTTAGGGCATCAGCACTCTTGCCGGCTGGGGCCGTATCGATAATCACCAAGTCGTAGTAGCTCGCGACTTTGGTGACCAGCTTCCGCATAAACGGAGATTCCAGCGTCATCAAAGGGCGTGCCAAAGGCCGACCGGCAGGCAAGACAGACAAGTTCTCTAGCCGAGTCGCCTGAATTGCTTTGTAGAGAGGGATGCTGCCTTCAATCACTTCTGTTAACCCGGGTTGGGGCAAAACATCGAGCAACTCGTGTTGCAAGGGCTGTCGCAGGTCAGCATCGATCACTAGGGTTCGCTTAGACAGCATGGCCGCCACTGCCGCCATCCGTGCAACCACATTCGACTTACCCTCCAACGGCAGTGAACTGCTGATCAAAATTGCCCTAAGCGGGTTCTCATTGCGGAACTCGAGCGATTTCAGCAGCAGCCGATAGGGTTCTACTTGAGCTGGGTCATCGAGGAATGCTTCAAGATGATCGATTCCGCTAAGCGATTCCAGTTTCGGGAGCGTTCCCACTACGGGCACCTTGAACAGATCCGTGGTTTCTCCATCCTCATGCACGCGGTCATCGAGCAGGTCAAGCATGAGCACGGCACCCGCCGATAAGATTGACCCAGCGGCGATCGCCATCACGATAACCACGGGTGGGTTGGGGAATGCTGGGCCATCCGGAACCGTTGCTGGGTCAACAACCCGCACATTGCTGATGAGTTGAGCCTCTGCAATACGCGCCTGTTCTAGGGTGCTTTGCAGCAGCTTTAGGGTTTCTTCTTCTTCTTCTCGCTGTCGGATAAGGGCTGCCAACTGTTGCTGCTGCTGGGGCAGGGTTGCGAGCTGAGCCTGCAACTGTTGCCGGCTCGATTGGAGGGAGGTAAGCCGACTGGCTAGGGTGTTGCGCTCTACGTCTCCAGCGATGTAGTCTGCAATCAAGGTGCTGCTCACATCGTCAGAGGCGGCCACACTCTCTGGCACAGCGCCGCCCACTGTGCGGGCATAGCGCTCATCGTAATATTGCTGCAAGTCTGCCCGCTCATCTTGCAGAGCCAGCAAATCTGGATGCTGGTCGCCCAGCCGCGACTGACTGTCGAAAATCCTCGCCTCTACGTCTGTGATGCGGGTGCGCAGTTCACGCAGTCCTTCATCTTGCCCAGCGCGGACGGCCGCGTATCCCCCAACTGGGGAGCTGACGCCTGTAATCTGCCTGAGCAGTCCATCTCGAGTATTCGCCTCTTGCAACTGCACCAGCGTTGCTCGCAGTTCGTTTTCTACCCCAGATAGGCTCTGCACCAGCGCATTGGCCTGAGTATCGGCTGCAACCAAGCCGCTGGCTTGACGAAACTGGCTCTCGCGCGTTTCCAGCTCTTGCAATTGCGCTTGCTGTCGCGGAATTCGGCCTTCCAAAAATTCGCGAACCGAGGATGCCTCTAGCCGAATCGATTCTGCATTTTCTTCAACCGCAGCTTGGGCGATCGCATTTAGGATATTGGACACAAACTCCTGATCGGGATGCACATAGCTCACCTCTAGCAAATTTGTAGCAGGGAGAATTGCAATTTCTAAGGTGCTCCTCAATTCATCGACACTGGGATATGCTGTTGCATCCTCATCGGTCGTATTTGCGGTCTCTGGAAGCGCCTCATCCAGGGCTTTACTTAGCACTCGCGACGAGAGCAACAGCTCCGCCTGGGTGGCAATCGGGTTAGCACCCCCAGGTGTAGCAGTTGACACTTCTGAAATCGCCCGGCCAAACTCAGTGACTCCGGTTTTGCGGTCATCAATCATCAGCCGCACTGCGGTTTGATACTGCGGGGTTGTGGTTGATAAATATGCAACTGCGGCTCCCACAACTGACCCAAAGGTGAGGAGCACAATCCAAAAATGTCGTCTGAGGGTTGATGATACGGTTGAAAGCTTATCCACTGGCACGCTCTTGATGAACAACGATGGCTAAACCCAAAAGCCGAGTAATGTCGAGGGAGGTTCGATGCTCGATGAGTCCTAAGACGAATGGTCGATGACAAGCGGTTGTAAACACAATACGGGTCTGCAAAACCACTCTGATAATGTCAACAGACTCTGATTCGCGGTGAAACACAAGCCTGAAGGAACAGTAAGCAAGACTACGGAGCTAGCTTGCTTCAACTTTCACAACAAATCCGTAATAGTCCGGATCATTCTTTGTCGTGGCCCAGTCTTCATCACTGCCTTGAAAAGCACCCTGAATAAATAAAGTAGGGATGAATAGACGGCCAAACAGGAACCCAAATCTCAGGTCAACTTCACGCAGTAGAACAGGGGGCTTTTGAGTCTTGTCTACGGCATCTTTGCCCGTTGAACAAGGGGTCTAAACCCGATTGAGGCACCCATTGAGGAACAGATCCATGAATCTTAAGGGAGTCCTGCGAGGGCTGTCTGCTACTCAATGTGGATAGCAGGTTCTCCGGACATACTGGAGTGTAGCAATGACGGGCGATCGCTCAGAACGTGCTCAAACACCTTGAGCGTGTCTGCCACAATTTTGTCCCAGGTATAGCATTCATGAATCCGCGCCTTGGCGCGTTCGGCCATTCTTCGCATGTCTTCAGGATGCTGCATGGCCCAGGCTAGACTGGCCGCGCAGGATGCGTCTTGTCCCGCTTGAAACATGACGCCGCGTCCCTCACTCAGCAGTTCTTGATGGGGTGGGATGTCGCTTGCCACAATGGGAATGCCTTCTTGCATGGCCTCAAGCATGGCCAATGGCAGCCCTTCTAAATTCGACGGCAGGGCAAAGAGCCCGGCACCGCGCATGATTTCTGCCAATCGCCCGCCGCGGAGTTCCCCAGTGAACACAATATTGGGGTGCCCCTCTGCTATCGCATTGAGCGATGACACAAACCCTGAGGTATCGCTGTTGCCGCCAATGAGCACCAGTTTCCAATCGTCGTCTAGGTTGAGGGATTGAAAAGCGCGAATGAGCAGGTCGGGGCACTTTTCAGGCACCAAACGTCCCAAATAGGTGACGTAGCGCCCGGGAGTTAGGTTGAGCGATCGCCCAAAACTAAAGCTTGGATCTGACGCAGCATAGGTGGCCGGCGCATTCGGAATCACGACAGTATCGCGACCATAGGTTTTGAGGAAATAGGATTGGAGGGCTTGGGTCACGACAATAAACTCATCCGCATAGCGAATCCCGGCTTGCTCTCCGAGTCGAATGAGGCGGCTCGAAAGCTTACCCCACTTCTCCCGCTGCCAGTCCAATCCATTACAGGTCACGACAACCTTAGTTGTTTTAGAAAGCTGCGGCAGCCAGGTAAAGAGTGATGGCCCCAACGCATGAAAATGAATGATGTCATAGTTGCCACGACTGGTTAGCGCTGCGCCTAATCCGGAACTGGTAAAGGCATCCAATCCCTTCATCCCTAAGCACGGCAGCGAAACCACCTGCACTCCTTCGAAGTCGTAGGTATGAAACGCGGGCAAGCAGGTGTAGGATGACCGCGCAAACAAGTCAACCGAATGCCCTTTGGCCACCATTCGGGGGTAAATCTCAGCGCAAATATGCTCAATGCCGCCCTGCTTGGGAGGAACACCTTTTGCACCAATGACAGCAATCTTCATAGCAACCTATCCTTATTACGTAGCATCGTCAGGGACTAAACCGAAGTGGCAACGGGGGCAAGATTCAACTGCCAGCGACTCAGCATGTCGCTGTAGATATGACCAATCACATCTTTGGCGGCGTAAGGTTTTGCCACGTGAGTGCAACTCTCAACCGGAAAGGCGTCGGGCTGAGCCACGACAGTTTGAATGGCGGCGGCGATCGCCTCTGGAGTGCGCTCATGACACACAATGCCGCTGGTGTTAGACAGCAGTTTTGGAGTCTCGCCGCAGTCTGTGGTGATGACAGGATTGCCAGAGGCCAACGCCTCTAGCGCCACCAATGGCAACCCTTCATACACACTGGTCAAAATCAACGCTTGCGAAACCTGATGCAGATGCGCTAGCGCTAGCTGGTCTACGCCCCCCAGCATGGTGATGCGATCTGATATCTGGAGGCGATTGCCCTCTGCCCGAATCTCATCTGCCAGTTCGCCTTCCCCAGCCATCAATAGATGCACATGGGGCTGCTGCAAAGCCGCTACAGCTCGCACCAACAAGAGGGGATCTTTCTGCGGATGAAGCCGCCCGGCAAACAAAATGAACTGGGTCTCTTCCGGCAATCCTCTCTGTTGCGCAAACTGGCGCCGTTGGGCGTCTTGTTCGCGCCGAGGCAGCGGAAAAAACACATCATTATCAACCGTATTTCGAATGAGCGTTACCTTATCTGCTACAGCCGGATACAGCTGGCGATACAGCGCTGCGGAGTCAGAATTACAAGAAAAAATTTGGCTGAACTGATGAACCAAACTACGCTCCAACGCAAAATAGGCTTGCGGAAAATGCCGCCAAAGAATCGCCTTTTTACTATCTGTAGACACCATTTGTTTATGGATGTCATTGTGAATAAACAGGGTTTTATCGCCCCGCCAAGATTGCGCAACTAGGGTCGGCTCTAACCGATGAAAATGCATGAAATCTGACTCAATGTGCGTGCGCAATAGTGCTGCCGTATAGCGCAACGTGGTGGGAACTAGTTGCCTGACGTTGTCATCGGGTAAAAAAAACAACGGCAAAAATTGCACACTGCGTCCCTCAAATTCCTGCTCGTGCCACTGTCTTAGCGGCATAGAGGGGTCGGTAGCAGTGCCGACCACACGCACCACAAACTCATCCGGTGAGTATTTCAAAAACGTCCGAATGATAGTTTGAATGCCCCCAATAGATGCATTCCATGGATCAAGTTGATAAAAAATGGTCAGAACAGGTTTTCGACTGAGGAAGTTAGGTATAGCGGATTGAAGTGTCATTGGCACAGCGTTTTTCGTATAGTCGTAGGATTAGTTCAGCCAAGGTGTTGACTAAAGACTAGAGAGCCAGCAATAATTATTCCTGCGATATTTTATGTCAGGGTTAAGTAAAAACTCAGTATCTCGTTGGTACACAGTTACAGGTACAGCCATAACCATGAAGAATCAGGAAAATTACTGACAGAAAAACTAGTAAACAATGACAAGATTGGTTTTGATGAGCATAGTATCTTGAACGGATTTTGCAATTAGTAGGCATCTGCTCGAGCCAACACTGTCAGAATCGTCTTGATGATCAGCTGCACGTCATATCCAAAGCTCCATCGGGCCTGATAGCGCAGATCCAAACTGACAATCTCTTCAAAATCGCTGATGGTTGAGCGGCCGTTGACTTGCCATTCTCCGGTAAGGCCTGGTTTGACCCGCAGTCGCATCCAATGCCGCCGACTGTATTGCGCCACCTCCTCTACCGTTGGAGGACGAGTTCCCACTAGGCTCATTTCACCGCGCAGCACGTTCCAAAACTGGGGCAGTTCGTCTAGACTGGTGCGCCGCAGTATTCTGCCAACTCGGGTGATGCGTGGGTCATTTTGATTTTTGAAAATGGCTCCTTTCGCTTCGTTCTTTACTTGGTGCTTAAGCTGTTCTGCATTTTGCACCATGGTGCGAAACTTATAGAGCATAAAGCAGTTGCCATTAAGACCGCAGCGTTTTTGTCGATAAAAAATAGGGCCTGGATCATCTAACCAGATAGCGATCGCAATGGGCAAAAACACCACCGCTACAATTGCCAATCCCACTAGACCGCCGACCATATCTAATAGCCGCTTGGGCAACGAATAGGCAGATGGATGAATACCTGTAGTCTCTGCAAGGCAGAACTGCGACCTGTTGCTTTTTCCCGGAGCAATATCAGCGATTCTCATAGGGAACCTCCGCTAAGGGGATAGAGAGAGTGAACTAGCACGACGAACCCAATGCTTGTCAGACGCCAAGCGTTGGGTTCGTGATACCTAGCGGCGAACTTGCTGACCCTGTTGCAATGAGGGACAGAACTGTTCCAGCTTTTCGCAGCACTATTCATGAGTCAGGCGATCGCCCATACTCAGCGCCGATGCGTCCAATCACCCATCTCCGCGACATATTCACGCAATGAACTAGGCAAGCAGCGTCAAGCCAATGAATCATCAATCAACGTCATCAGATGAATCTGGTGCAACGCAGGTAGTTGTCTGCAAGTCAGTAAAAGATTCATTCAACGCTGATTAAGAACCGGCTCAGAGCAGAGGTTCTCCAAGCAGGTTTGAGCCTGCTCCTAGGGCAACTGCTGAGGATAAACCCTGAATATTTTTTAAGAAACTGGAAGTTTAGATTTAGTGCAGATAGTGCCAGCACTACAACCTCCGACGTGATCTGTCTGGATAGTAATAACCCTGTTACAGCTAATTCAGTTCTTGCTATGGGTCTTCGCGGATTAACAGACAGAACTAGTAACGAAATCGGTAGCTGAAGTTGGCAGATGCTCACACCGCACTCATTCTTTTTCCTGGGCGTTTTGGGTGCAGATGGCTTACATTGCCTCTGTAGTTGGGCGTAGGTAAGCGTTAACTCTGCACTCAGGCATATCTACTATGAAGACCCAGTAAATTCGCGGAGTATGTCTTCAATACTAGTTAGTGGGCGTTGCAGTTGTAGGACTTCAGCAATTGCTTGATTGTCCTTTTAAGCAAGCGTGAAGTTTACGTAAATTTGCGCAAATTTACCGGAGCCGGAAATGTGCTGATCAGAGCCGATCCCGTGACCCGTAGATCGAGCTCTCGCCTTCTCAAGCGCTAGTTTGCATGAGTTAACTGGAGGCACAGCTGCAGACGTGCCAAGCGCTGTTAAAATATGGGTGCTGCGTGCCTAGGGATAATCACTAGATCTTATGAGTCGTCTTCGCTCTTTATTCGCTTTACTGTTAGTGGCGATCGCCGCCTTCAGCGTCAGTTGCAGTAGCCCCAATGTGGCCAAAGGGCCACTCTACACCCCAGAACAACTGGCTCAAATCCAAAATTTGTCTACAGATGTACTTGATATTCGGGAGCGGATGCTGGGCATTCCTCCGCTTGTGCAACAGGATGATTGGGGCAACGTTAGCACGTATATTCACGGACCGTTGGGAGAATTGCGCTTCAAAGTGAGTATTCTGGGCCGTAGCCTAGAGCCTAAGAAGACCAAGGCTGAAGCGGCTGACTTGGCAAAGAAAGTGTTCGGCCATCTAAATTTAATTGATGAAGCTGTTCTCACTCGCGATACGCGCAAGGCACTGCTGAATTACAACGAAGCGCTCAAAGACTTCGATGACTTTTTGCGGCTTGTTCCTGATACCTCGGCTGCCGACCAGGCTGCCTAGGGGTCGCGACACCAATCAAGCCCCGTCAGATGGGGGAATTCGCCAAACACCCCCCGATTTGGGTTACGAGGTTGTCTCGCGATTCAAGCTGGGGGTGTTTTGATTCGGCTGTGTCGTTTACATCTGGGTCTGAAAACGACTCGAATATAGAGGAATCCACGATCGTGAGAGTTGCTATTGTAGGTTGCGGCATTGTTGGGGCAATGCTGGCCTACGAGTTGTCCCTGGTTCCCAAATTAACAATCACGGTGGTAGATCGGCAGCCACCTGCTCAGGCTTCAACTGGGGCAGCGTTGGGCGTGCTGATGGGAATCATCAGTCGCAAGGTAAAGGGAAGAGCGTGGCGGCTGCGCCAATTGAGCTTGCAGCGCTACGAAACGCTGGTTCCAGAACTGGAGGCTATCATCGGGCGATCGCTCTTCGTTAACCGTCAGGGCATTGTGCGGGTGCAGGGTCATGTCGATCGGGCTAACCCCCAATCTGCTCAGCAGTGGCAAGCCCTAGCCACGCACCGGGCAGGGCAGGGGTTATCGCTAGAACTGTGGAATCGGGTGACGCTGCACCAGCGCTGTCCTCAGGTAGCGCTGCCGGAAACCCCATCCGATTTCGCGGCTGTGTATTCACCGGGCGATCGCCAGCTTGACCCCACTGCGTTAACGCTGGCCTTGGTCGAAGCCGCAACTAACAACGGCGTCACGTTCTGTTGGGGCATGCAGGCGACAGCCTTAGCGGCAGCGAATTCTGCCGGAGACATAGACGCCCTCCTCTGCCAGCCAGTGGCATCGGACTTAGCCGCTGCCGAACCCAGTAAGCAAGAACTAATCGCCGCAGACTGGGTCATCCTAGCCTCTGGACTTGGAACCACAGCGTTGACTCGGCCTAGCTCCCAACCCGTCGAGATTCGCCCCGTGCTAGGACAGGCGGCCCGCGTTCATCTAGAGCAGCCTCTAGGACATCCCGACTTTCAACCCGTCATTACTGGAGACGATATTCACCTCGTTCCGCTGGGGCACGGCGACTACTGGCTTGGCGCTACCGTGGAGTTTCCCGATGCGGCGGGCGCGGTAGCCGCTGACACGCAAGCGTGGGCGCAGGTGATGCAGGGGGCGATCGCCCTTTGGCCTGACTTGGCTCATGCTACCGTAACCCAGCACTGGTCAGGGTTGCGTCCCCGACCGTTTGAGCGCCCCGCTCCGGTCATTGAGCCGCTCCCGGGGTATCGCAATGTGATGGTGGCCGCTGGGCATTACCGCAACGGGGTACTGCTAGCACCTGCTACTGCCGACCTAATTAAGCGCCATATTCTCTAGCCACAGGCTTATGTTGATGAGGGGCTTAGATCAGATCAGAGCGGTCGATTTACCACAGGTGTCGGTCATTATCCCGATTTACAATGGTGCAGCAGATGTGCCTGATCTGTTTGATTGCCTAGCCGCACAGCAGTATCCGGGCGATCGCTGGGATGTATGCTGCATCGACAACAATAGCCAAGATGCTACTGCCGCGCTGCTGCGCCAGCAGATACAGTCCTTGCCCATACCCTGCCAACTGCTGCAAGAAACGCAGATCCAGAGTTCCTATGCGGCACGCAATCGAGGGATTCGCGCCACAACGGGCGAGATTCTTGCCTTTACCGATGCAGACTGCCGACCCCAGCCGACCTGGCTCATGCAACTGGTGCAGCCGTTTGAGGATACTGCGGTAGACCTGGTTGCCGGACATCTGCAGGCGTTGCCGAGTCCGGCATGGTTGGAGCGCTATGCGGCGCGGCGTGGCATTTTGACCCAAGAGACCACACTGGCGCATCCAACTCGCCCCTATGGGCAAACGGCTAACTTAGCAGTGCGGCGATCGCTCTTCTCTCAAATAGGGCTGTTTCGCCCCTATCTGACGACTGGCGGCGATGCCGACCTGTGCTGGCGCAGTCAGCAATCCCAACCTAGACGCTTAGTCGCCGCACCCCAAGCCGTGGTGTATCATCGACACCGAGCCACCCTACGCGACCTGTGGCAGCAGTGGCACCGGTATGGACAGGGCAACCAATATCTGCATCAGCTTTACGGCGCTCCGCTGATGCCCGATTGGACGGGTTGGGACTGGGAACGGCGGCTAGGTCGCTGGAGCCTGAAGCAATTGCCCGCAACCCTGATCTCCGCCGCGCAGGGTCAGGCCCCGTGGGGGTCGCTGCTGGATGAACCGTTGGACTGGTACTGCGCCCTGGCCCGGCAGCAGGGGCAGCGTAGCGCAAGGTTGACCGACGCCATGCGGCAGATTGACAAGCTCTGAGCTGAACGCGTTAAATGAGAGGCATTCCTAGGGAACGTCTAAGTCAAAAACTTACGACTTTGCAGCAGTTCACCCCAATTTCGGGGAACGAGTCGCGCTAGGGCTCACTCTGTATCAACGTCAATTGAGCCAGTGCAGGGATAGCGCTCAACGCGCTGGTTTGAGGGTTCACAATATTAATTGCCTCAATCCACCTATCGGTTGCAATAGTAAGGTCAGTTCGGCTTAACGGAGTCTAGCTTATCCCAAACGTAGGTAGAGACTAAAAAGTGAAGACTAAAAATTAGTGAGCAGCAGGGGGGCTGGGGGAATTTGGAGATGGGCGGCCAGCACTTCTGAAACAGCAGAATCTAGGGGGTCAAAGGCTTGAGATTCGGTGGCAGCCTGTGGCTTCGCTGCGGCTTCGTCAAGCTGCTGTCGGGCGATTAGAGCTTGCAGACGATCGCTCACCTGTTGCGGGCGATCGCCATAGGCCACCAGCAAGCGCCTTGCCTCCATACCTGCCACGGTGTCTTGAGGAATTTGCTGAAGACGGTCTACCGCCACCTGCCAGGTCGATAGCGTAAACTGCCATTCTTCGGGTGACGTAGCCTGAGCATTTTGCTGCTGTGCAATTTGCAGCTCTTGCTTGGCAATCTGCAGCAGTTGGCGACTCTGGGCTTCAACCTGCATCTGCTGCTCAACCTGCGTCAGCGCTGCGCGATAGTCAATTAGTCGCTCTTGGGCAAACCCGTGAATGCTGCTGGTTTCAGGAATGCCCTCAAGATGCTGAATGGCCGAGCGCCACAGACTTCGGACGGTGTGCCAACTGTTGGCATCGTAGAGCGGCACCCGAGATTGCTGTTGCGCCGTGCGGGCCATATCAGCGGCTGACATGGCCGCATTCAGCAGATTAGATTGCTGATTAAGGCGCTGTAAAGCCGCTTGGGCCTCGGGCGATCGCCCCGACCAGCGCGGAATCGCCTCTAACAGCCCCACCGCACTTTGCAAATAACTGTTGGCGATCGCCAGATCTTGCTGACTGGTGGCGGTTTTCAGCAGGTGCTGCGACTCGCGCTCCAACACCTCAGCCTGACCCAGCTCTGGACAGTTATCTAGCACGCAGGGCTGCACCACCGAGTAGCCCCCCAGCGCCAACCCCACTACCGTGAGCCCGCTAGTGATTGCCAGCTTTTCACCCAGATTGTGTGACCAAGCAGGACGAGCAGATCTGGAATCGCCCACCCATACGCGAACGGTCGGGCGAGAGATCACATTTTGGCTAGAAACCGTAACCGTGTCATGGGCCACACCTCGAGTCAGTTGGGAAAATGAATGGGGGACATGCTCGATAGCTATTCCCAGGGAGGAGTGTCCCGTTAGAGCGGATACTGGGGCGATCGCCCCACCCGATACTGTTTCACCCGATGGAGCCAGCGACCGCGAGGGGTCTGGCTCCATAGATCCGGGCTGACGTGACCCTGGCACCAAGGCCAGTTCTGCCGGATGCAGTGCAAAATGACAGCGGGCATAGGGCGTAGAATTGCCAACCTTGCGCAGGTATAGCCGCACCCGGCTAATCACGTCAGGATGATGGCGCTGGATGAGTTGTTGGAGCGATCGCAACACCTGAACCGGCTCCAGCACTACATCAGTGCGGTGATGCCCTACCACAATAAGCTGCCCATCCTGCACCGCGCACCGCACCCCCACGTCTAGGTGTTGGTCTCTTAGCGCGGTTTGTAACATGTCTATAATCGAGCGCACATCCACCCGATCAAGAGGATGCTCGTGCAAATGATTGCGAGGGGCTGATTCACTCAATCCTGAAATGCTTGCCTGCATGGTAAGTGGCTCCTGCCTGCATGGACATGTGGATGGCCGTCCATTTATTTCTTCGGAGGGAAGACATCGGCCTCCGGAGAAAATACGGAGAAGGTTGCGCTTAGACCACGGTGATTTCTGCCCAAGAAACCCTACATCAACCAGGCTTTATCCCCTTAGGGACGACCGGTTATTTGACCAGTGCCCGGATGCTCTATTCGGGACAGGGCTTGTAGGGGGCCTGGCACAGAGCTAACGCGTCGGCTTTGCGGCAGCGCCACGCAAAATGCAATCCAATCATCTGCCTGCTCCACCGAAATGGTGCCCCCCAGGGGATGCACCAGCTTTTTCACCAGCGCCAGCCCTAGACCCATGCTGCCGTAACGCCGCGTATCGCTATGCCCGTGGTAAAACATCTCAAATATTTGAGACAGCTCATCCTGAGACATGTTTGCGCCGGTATTGGCCACGCACAGTTCAATCGTGCCTGATGCCATCGCCGAGGGTGCAGCGCTGTCTGGTTCAGCGCTATCGAAGACAGAGCCCGCTTCAGCTTCAGAACCCCTGTCACATCCAGGAGGGGTGAACGGGTGCGTAGCGCTCATTGAGTAGGGGACTGAGATCTGATCTGCGTGAAGCTCCGAACCGCCTTCTGGACTTTCTTCTGGAGCCGCATGATACTGCACTGAAAACAGAATAGAACCGCAGCGAGGCGTGTAGCTACAGGCATTGTCTAATAGTTCTAGCAACACTCGCTCTAGCAAGTTGAGGTCGGTAGTGAGGGGCGGCACGTGGTGCGGCAGACAGAGGTCAAACTGTTGATGGTCTTGGTGGGCGCGGGTAATGAAGGGGGCCGCCACCCGGGGCAGCCACACCTGCAGGTTAAGCATTGTAAAGGTTAGGGGATGGGCTTCGGCATCTAGCCGAGAGTAGTCAAGCAGATCGGTTATGAGCTTAGTTTCGCGGTTGCACTCTTGGTTGAGGATAGAGAAGTAGCGATGAATAGGGCTGTGGATGCGCTGACTGGCTGGAAGAGGAGGATGGGCCTCAGATTGGGCGCTAATCTGGTCAGGAGACTGACGAGCGGACTGAGTGAGAACAGGAGGATCGACGCTGTCTGCGGGATCTGTATCTAGCGATCTAGCGGGCAGTAGCCCCGCTTGCGCCAGACTAATTTCGAGCAGGTGAATCGCCATTTTGATGTTTGCCATCGGGGTGCGCAACTCATGGCTGATGGTGCTCAAAAAGTCATCTTTGAGCTGATGCAATCGTTCTAACTCAGCAACCTGGGCATGGGCTGCCTGAAACAACCGCGACTGGCGCAGGGCGATCGCACATTGATTAGCAACCATCTGCACAAGGCGCAGATCTGGCTCAGAAAAAACAGAAAACTTGTCTTTAACCAGCCATAAATCGCCCAAAATGCCTTGATCATCGCGCATGGGGCAGGCGAGAATCGCCACCGGCCCGCGCGACTCATCCGTAATCAGGGGGCAAAAATCCAACACCTGCCCCTTGAGCAGCGGTTCATAAAGCTCGGGCAGGTCGTCCATGCAGGTGATATGCCCGTGAAAGGAACAGCCAGAGGTGGCGTATTCATAGCAAATGGTAGAAGTGCCTCGGTGCAAGTCGTAGATCGCAACGTTGCAGCTGTGAGCCTCGATGGCGATCGCCAATTCCTGCACTGCGGTTTGCAGAATCTGATCTTCATCCAACGAATCTCGAACCTTTTCAGTAATGCGCTTGAGCAATTGCTCAAATTCACTGGCACGCTGAAGTTGCACATTGCGCGCCTGCACTTGCCGCTCTAGCTCGGCATTGAGCCGGTTGACGTGGCGATAACGCTTTGCCTGGTAAAGGGCGATGCTCAACTGGTAGGCAATGGTTTGCAGCAGGCTCAGTTCAGATGGGTGCCAGGGTTGAGTGTGGGCATCGCGCTCTAGCAACAGCCCGCCCCAAATGCCACTCATGAGCCCGTTAACGGTGGCAGGCTCATCCCGCAGGGTCGCCAGCGCCCAGTTGCTCGAAAAGGTGCTCTGAAGAACCTCTTGACTGGGTAGGGCGATCGCCCGGATGCCATTCTCAACGCCCTGCAGGGTCAGCACATCATGCTGCGCTAGGGCTCGCACAACCTGCCCGTCTGCATCCGGTAGCACCAACTGGGTAACCGCAGGCCAGCGCGGTGCAGCCAACTGCTGAGAGTCTTCATCCGATACGCCAAACCAGCCACCCTGCTGAGAGGAATAGTGCAACACCGTGACTCGGTTAGCTTGCAGTAGTTGGGCGATCGCCCCCGTCACCTGAGCAAACACGTCCCTCAGCTCAAGGGATTGGTGAATCGCCTGCAAAATTTGATTCAGCGCTTGCGTCTGAGCCAACCCCACGGACAATGCCCGGTCATCCGCCTGACTCGGGAGTAATGACGGGACTCGTGGCTGGGCGACAGACCCGGCCTGAGTGCCAAGCAGCCCTTCGCCAGACACCACCACTAACCGCAGATCAGAGCGATCCGTTAGGGGTTTGAACGACAGCATCACCGGCTGAGCCATGGCTGACATGACGCCCAACTGGACGGTCAAAT
>JBGTOF010000094.1:0-12629 GCA_041742695.1 Elainellales cyanobacterium
TTGGGATACAGCAACTCCCACGCGTGGGGATTGAGGATGATTTCATCGGCGCTATAGCCAGTCACCCGCTCACATTCCGCGTTCCAGGCGACAAGATTGCCCTGCTCATCCGCTGCGTTGAGCAAGATAGGCATGCGTTGAATAATTAGCCGCAGGCGAGCTTCATTGTCTTGCACGAGCTGCTGCGCCAGCTTGCGTTCGTGAATGTCTTGAATAATCCCGGCATAGGAGTGGGGGTTGCCCTCTTCGTCGCAGATTAGGGATAGGCACAAGCTCGCCCAAATCAGGCTGCCATCTTTGCAAACATAGCGCTTTTCTGAAAACTGACTGTGGCGATGTCCGTTTAGCAGGGTCTGATTCAGGCTCACATCCGTAGTCATGTCGTCAGGGTAGGTCAAGTCCTGATAGCGCATGTTCAGCAATTCAGCACAGGAGTAGCCCACCATATCGGCAAAGGCACGATTGACTCGAAGGTAGCAGCCGCTGAGGTCGGCTTGCATAATCCCCACAGCCGCCTGATCGAAAATCGCTTCAAAGATAGAGTCACCAGCGGCGATCGCGGCCGACGGCAAACCAGATGGAGGGTCACTTAGGAGGCTCGGTGGCGGGTCTTGTATCCCCACTAACCCCTCCATAGAGCCCAACGTTTCATAGGCGTTGAGCAACGCTGTCTGTAGATCATTAAACCTGTCTGGGGCGGTCACCCGAGCGTGGGTGTGGGACGCGGTGTGGGCGATCGCCATCTCTAAACTCAGGCTCAGGGGCAGCAACAACTGCTCTAGCCTGGGGTGAGGCGGCATCTGCACCCACATCAGCACTAGCCCCCACCCGCCGTCGGGTAATGCCGTGCGAATGCCCCAAAGCTGGGTTGCCCCCGAGTCTGGCCTGCAAGACAACGCCACGACTCGTCGCTCATGCGGCGCACGGCTCTCTGCAGAAGATTCGACGGCAAGCACCAGCCACGCGACTGCCGCATGCACTAAGGCGGTCACCTGATGCAACGGCATTGCCTGACTGAGGAGAAGATCTGGATCGCCGATGCCGTCCAAGGGTGTGACGCGTGTTTCTGAGGACTCGGCGTTGGCAGCCGTTGGGTTTGATGCAGGCAAGAGCAGACCCTGAGCTGCACAACATCGGCGTTGATCGCCAGGCAAGGCACCGTCGTCTGATGGGGAAGTGTCATTCAGGTCATGATTTAATGCAGTGGCTAGCGTCTGCGCCGCCGCCACCACCACCGCTGCAGAAGACCCCGCATCAGCGCCGAGTTGCCGTAAGGTCGCGCTCCAGCGCAGAATATGTTGGGGGGTCAGCACAGCGGGTGAGGGCATGACGTATCGCAACTACACAGGGACGAAACTCAGGAAGGATGCTTGGGAGGCATAGCTACAGGCTACCTAAATATTTTCCTATAAGAGATTTGAAGCAGTCTGTAGGGCTTAAACAAAGACTAAACTGACATAGCGCCAAGGGATCTATCACATCCGTCTAGTTCTATCGCAGTGACCGCAATGATTGGATAGAGCCAGGTGCTCTGCCAGAGTTAGCGGCTCACAATGCCTGACCACTGCACTTTTTTCTGCGGGTTGCGGCGATAGGAGTAAAAGTATTCCGGCATCTGATAGGTGCAAAAGGGGGCAATCGCCACCTGTTCAATGTCGAGACCCACGTGTTCTAGCTGTAGGGCAATGACACGGCGCACATCCAGACGCACCCGCTGAAATTGTGGGTCGGGGAGCAGCGGCGAGTTGGGCAACTGCCGGAGTCGATTCAGAATAAGCTCTATAGCTGCGCCTGAGCGCTCTATACTCACCGGTTCTAGCGGCGTGGTTTCAGCACTCGCTTCAACTTGCACACGTGCGGCTTGGGGTGCAGCCTCTGGCACGATGGATGCGCCAACGGTAGCGGCCACTGCGGTAGACACTTGGTAGACTTCTCCGGCGATCGCCGGCCCCAGCACAACCCGCAGATCCGCCAGAGCACTCCCCTGAGCCTGAAGTCGGGCGATCGCCCTGGGCACAATAGCAGAAGCAGTGCCACGCCATCCCGCGTGGGCCGACGCCACTCGCCCTGTGCGACCATCCGCAATGAGCACAGGCACACAGTCAGCGGTGCAAACCCATGCCGCGTGGTTTGCTCCATCCGTCACCACCCCATCCGCTTCGGGTAGCAGCCCCGCCTGCGTAATTGCTGTATTGGAAGGGGCTGCCGTTATCCGCGCTGCAATTTCTGATGAACTGAGCACCCGATTGCCATGAACCTGCTTGACCCGATAGGGCGTCGCCTGAGTTGACAGCGCTGCGGTCAGATCTTCCGGCGAATGCAGCGCTGCCTGCTGCGTAAAAAAACCGTGAGGAAAGTCTGCCAGCAACGGGCAGGTGAGGTAGGGCAATCCATTCCACGATTGCCATTGCCACGTGTGCATTGCAGTTGAAGGTGATGTATTCATTAGTTGATATGTGATATGAATCCTAAGATCTAAATCCCGTCAGGCGAGCATGACGCAACCCTAACGCGCCAATTAGCTGTCAACAATTTTGACAAGCGATGCTGTAAGTGCAGATGCTCTGAGTCTATTGGCATTAGGCTAGCAACCCGATAGAAGGATGAGATGATTTCCCCGGATTAGGGAACAAACAGAATGTAAAACACGACGGAGCATCGAAGTGGTTGAACGCAACCGCACTGATATCCTGAACTGCGCCTCTTCCTTTTATAGTCCTATGCTTCACGCTTACCTGTGAGTGGGCTACAAAATTGGGAGGCATGTGTGGAATACTGATTGGACTTAAGAGCAAGAAAGCGCGTTTATACAGCGCCTCTAACGTAGACTCATCCTAGATATCAGCTAAATCTCGGTATATTCAGTATTTTCTGGCGGTTTGTATGTGCTTTACAAAGTTATCCCCCACCTGGGTGAAATCGGAGTAAAGGTGGCGTAAATATACTCCAACCGTCTGTAGAATCCAGTACAATGCCTGAGGAATACAGCTCAAAATAGCCCGTAAAATCCCCTGATAAAGGGGTGCTTGAACGGCTACATTGCTTGAATTAGCTTTGAGAGGCGATTGGCGATCGCAGTAGTTGTTCTTCTAAATAAAAGTGGGGATATCTCAAACTGAGCTTGTCATCGGAGAAGGGGCTAAATCCATCCTCCATGCCAAATCAGATTGAGATCGTGGCCCAGAAAAATCAATGCAGTTAGATGTTCGAGCAAGTGGTGATGATGCAAAAACGCAGCAAGGCTCATAATTCTCATGGTGCATTCAGTCAGAGTGCATTTAATCGATTCACTACATTGCTGATGCTCGGCCTAATGGGCAGCACTGGCATTTTGGCAAGCGGACTGGCTACTGCACGGGCCTCTGAAGCTGATGCCGTTGCCGTTCCAAGTGCTGAAGATTTGTTGGCGCCAGTGACCCCCACTCCTGCCCGGGCTGAGGTTCCTCGCTTTGATCGACCCAGCGCCGAGGTGAGTCCACCCCAAGCGCCTGCGCCTAGCCCAGTGGCTGAGTCGGCTGCACCGCCCTCTGCGCCAGTTTCAACCCAGCCTGAGGCACCCGCTCCGGCGATCGCCCAGCCCCAATCTTCGCCGTCACCCGTCGCGGTGCCAAATCAGGATTCGGCCGCTCCAACGCAGACCGCAGAAACTCCGGCTTCGACAGAAGACCCCGGCCAGCGGGCTCTCACGGACTTTAGCGAAACCTATATTGACCCCACCCAATATGACGTAGGCGCAACTCGCAGCGATCAGCCTACTGTCGTGTTCTCTGAACGTTCTACGGGATGTGAACAGTCGGTGCAGTCGGGGCAAGCCGTGCCAGACAGCATTTGCCGCGCTATTCAGGCTCGGGTTGCGAATGAACAGCAGCAGGCCGGAGCAGCGAGCGGGGCTGCGGGTGCTCAGGCCCCTACAGCAGCGAGCGCAACCGCAGCCAATGGTCAAAGTCGATCTGCTGCTAACCCCCTCTCGATTCAGTCGTTCTATAACCGGACTGTACGGCCGCTAGCCGTGGCAGGGAATGGCAACGCCAATATCATGTATCCGTTGTCTATTCCATCTGCTATTTCGTCGGTTTTCGGCTGGCGTATTCACCCTATTACGGGCGATCGCCGCTTTCACTATGGGACTGACCTGGCAGCACCGACCGGTACGCCAGTAGTCGCCGCAAAATCTGGACGCGTTGACATTGCTAGCTTCTTGGGTGGGTATGGGCTGACGGTTGTGGTGCATCACGAGAATGGGCGCGAGCAAAGCCTTTATGCTCACCTATCCGAAATCTTTGTTCGCCCTGGTGAACAGGTTAACCAAGGCGAGATAATCGGGCGAGTGGGCAGCACCGGAAATTCCACGGGTCCTCACTTGCACTTCGAGTTCCGAGAGCGCACGACCGATGGTTGGGTTGCGTTAGATCCTGGCTTAGCTCTGCAGGCAGCCCTCGCCCAAATGATTAATGGCTTCCGATTGGCTCAGTTACCCTTGCCCGAATTTGAGCTGAATGACAAAATGCCGTTTTCGTTTGCGGTGACAGGTCTGCAAGATTTTGGCAAGCTTGCGAGTGATGTGCTGCCCGAGGTGAGCATTGCCCCGCCAGGAAGCACCCCTGCACGGGCGATCGCCGCAATTAAAGCGAGCGAAGAGGTGGTTTCTAATTCGGCTTCAGCATTACAACCGGCAGAAAACAAGGTCGTCGAAGTTACCGATATAACCGATATAGATGACGATCTCCCAGAAGTGCGCATCAAAGCCACTGTGGAATAATCTGGGTTCGAGTTGAATCATTTGAGTCAGAGAGGGATGCGCCGTCAGGCCGTGCATCCCTCTCTGATTTGTTTTGATTGATGCCGCAGTGCTGAGTCAGCGCTGCCTTACCCATAGCCATGCTCCGACAAGAACCCTGCATCAACCGCCTTGGGAGAGGGTTGCGCCATAAACCCACCCAACGCGGCGATCGCCCCTGTCTCTTCCTTCATCCCCAGCCCCATAAACCGTTCCACATACTTCCCCAAAACGTCCCCCTCTAAATTGACGCACCCACCGAGTTGCAGGGCGCTGAGGTTTGTCTCTGCATAGGTTAAGGGAATCACCGCCACCGTAAAACGACTGCCATCGGCCGCGCAGTCAGCTACCGTGAGGCTAATGCCGTTGATCGCAATGCTACCCTTCGGCACCAGATATCGGGCCACACGGGCGTCCGCCACCTCAAAGTCCATTTCCCAGGAGGTTTTGGTTTGCGTCGTGGCGGCCAGATATCCTAGGCCATCCACATGCCCAGTCACGAAGTGCCCTCCCAGCTTGCTCCCTACCCGGAGTGAAGGTTCCAGATTGACGGGAATGGTATCGAGTCGTTGCTCCAGCGTCGTGCGACGTAGGGTCTCTGGTGACACATCAGCGACAAACCCATCAGGGCGCAACTCCGTAACCGTTAGGCAGACGCCATCCACCGCCACACTGTCACCCAAATCTAGGTCAGCCAGTAGGGATGAAGCCTGTAGGTGGTGGGAGGGATTACAGATCACTAAAATGCGGGTGGCATCAATTTGGCGAACATAGCCCGTGGTTTGAATGAGTCCAGTAAACACAATAAATCTATGGCCTTGAATGATTTGATAGATAAGGTATAGCGCTGATTGGCCCTTAGATAGCGCTGAATCCTCGCTTGGCAAAAGCTTCAGCACAATACTTGTTCTAACGTAGTCAGTAGCTGCAATCCGTGTAAGGGTAGTCCAAGCGCCGCATGATCTACGTCTTACAATGCATATGTGATGGGCATCGGCGTCAGCTTTGTTATGAAGTATGACGCTTTTAAAGGGTTGATTGCAAAGCTTCCCGGCCGTCAGGGTGAGTTTCTACGGTGAGACCATTGTTTGATAGAGACTGTCAAGCGCTACTGCTAGAACGCTGACCTATAAAACAACACTCAACGAGAGAGAACGAGAGAGATTGCCTGAGTACCGTCTAAAATTGAGATAGGGGAACCGCTTAAACCCTTGATTGCAGTCCATTGACGTTTCACTGAGCGCTTGCCACCTCAACGGAATCTTGGAGGACTGAATTGTTGCATACAAAGTTGCCCTATAGAAGAGGTGGCCTCTCCAGAAATTCATCAATTTGATACTGCGTTTAGGCAAACCTTCAGATTTTTCTCGATGCATTACCCTGAGTTCAGGGCATACTGGAGTTCATATCTCATCTAGCTTTCCCCATACTTGTAAGAGTTGAGTTTGTAATAGAAGCATGATCTGAGGGCTATGGAATCTGGGGGCTAGAGGAAAAGTAAGCAAGTAATTTAGGTAAGGCTGGAAGACCCGGACTACGGTAGATGCTTCAAGGTCTGTACTAAATCATGTACTAGTGGGAGGATGGAGGCGGCCTGTAGCGCTCAACTAGTATCGACATGCTTTCTGCAGGCGTTTGTAAGGGTCTATAGGGTATAACAGACTCCTGTTTTGCTCAGTTAACGCCTCAACACGGGCTACGTCTTGGTTATTGACTATCGATTTCGTTGCTGAAGTTTAAGCAGATGCGCTGACTCATTGCTCAGTTTTGCGCAAATGACCCCGCTCAAAGGGTCGCATCCTATTCGTAATTTCTAATTTGATTCCAGTACACTACAACTACATTGACGGGTTCACCATCTGTTTGCTCATCGGATTCTGAGGCTAAGCAATGATTGAGATGAAGGTCGCCGGGATAGCCCTAGAGGCTGCAAGCCGCAGCCCTATAATACTCTTGCGCGATTCTACAGAGCGCCGACAGCTGCCTATTTATATTGGTCAAGAGCAGGCTAGAGCCATCATTAGTGCCTTAGAAAACCAGACCCCGCCTCGTCCACTTACCCATGATCTAATGGTCAATATTTTGGATGAGATCGGGGCTACGTTGGAGCGAATTGTGATTCATTCGCTGCAAGACAGTACGTTTTATGCGGTATTGAGCGTGCGTCAAGGAGAAACACTCAAAGAGATTGATGCGCGCCCTAGTGATGCGATCGCCCTAGCCTTAAGAACCCGCAGCTCTATCTGGGTTGTCGAAGAAGTCATTGCCGATGCGTCAATTCCCGTTGATCGGGATGCAGATGAGGCAGAGCAGCAGGCATTTCGCGATTTCTTATCTGATCTTCGTCCATCAGACTTCACCCAGCGAGGCAAATCTAAAAGCAGCGAGAGTTAGGGCAGATCCAGCTAAAACCCTGAATTAGTCTCAGTTCGGCAAATTCATAAAACCGTTTTGCCGTGACGTGGGCAGAACGATTTAGCGTTGGTTCAGTTCCGCAGTGCGGGGCAGAACCAACGCTGTCGAATTTGCGTTTAACCAAGTCTGACTTAGTTGAGTCTGAATATGTCAGGATCTGGGGAGATGGCGGGGCCACCTCCCTGTGTTTTGAGATTCTGGGTTAATGCACTATCGCCGCTTTGGTAAAACCAACCTGCCTCTTTCAGTCTTTTCTTTAGGGACAATGCGCTGTTTGGCAACTGAGCCGGTGTTTTCCGCCGTGGTGCAGCAGGCGATCGCCCTTGGGATCAATCATCTAGAAACGGCTCAGGGCTATGGACAGAGTGAGCGGTTTTTGGGCTCAGCCCTCCGTTCGCTCGCGATTCCCCGCGAGGCGGTTTACCTGACGACCAAAATAACCCCTACACCTAACCCAACGTCGATAGCGCAGATCCTCGACGATTCGCTGATGCGATTGGGGGTGGACTACGTAGACTGCCTAGCTATCCACGGACTCAATACCGTTGAGCATTTAGAGTGGGTGCGGGCGGGTGGCCTAGACGGGGTGCATCAAGCGGTTGCAGATGGACGGATCCACCATGTGGGGTTTTCAACCCACGGGCCGTTAGAGGTGATTTTGGGAGCGATCGCCACCGAGCAATTTTCCTTCATCAATCTGCATTACTACTATTTCAACCAGCGAAATTTAGCAGCGATTGAGGCGGCTGCCGCGCGCGATATGGGCGTGTTCATCATCTCTCCGGCAGATAAAGGTGGCTTGCTCTATACGCCGCCCGAGGCGCTGCGCCACGCATGCCAGCCTTTTGAGCCGTTGCATCTGACCTATCGATTTTTGCTAAGCGATCCACGTATCGCCACTTTGAGCGTGGGGCCTGCAGTGGCGGCTGAACTCGATGCCATTTGCCCAGTCATGGATGCGGCAGAACCCCTAACCGATGCTGAATGTCGGGCGTTTAGTCAATTGGAACAGCAGTCGCTGGCGGCGCTGGGGACTGACCGCTGTAGCCAATGTTTTCAGTGTTTGCCCTGTCCCGTAGAGATCAATATTCCCGAAGTGCTGCGATTGCGAAATTTGGCGATCGCCCATGACATGACTGCCTATGGCCGCTACCGCTATGCCATGTTTGAGAAGGCGGGGCATTGGTTTCCTGGAACTCGGGGCGATCGTTGCACGGACTGCGGGGATTGCTTACCCCGATGTCCCGAGCAACTTAATATCCCTGCGCTGCTGCGCGACAGCCATCAGCGGCTGAGCGGCAACACCCGTCGTCGTCTGTGGGAGGATTAGCGGATCAACCGGATTGTCTATCCCTTTGGATGCCCTGCCCCTGGAGGGGATGCTACTCTAGAGAGGCGCGCAAATGCGTCAAATGATTGATAATTACAAGAATTTGCGAACGCTCCAAGCAAGCGGGGGGGTTAGGTGAACATCTAGCCCTCTCCGCGCAAGACCCTGACAAGCCAACAAGACAAGTTTTCGAGAGCATTATTGATATGGTTGCAACCCCTGACCAACGGCAAGACTCAGTAACGGCAGCTTCCGTGGGCGATCGCGTTGCTGTATTACTGATGGGCTATGGCGAAGTTGAAAGCTACGATGATTTTGCCAACTATAACGAACAAGCGCTAAACCTTCTCACAGCTAAGTTTGCGCCGGTGCCTCTGTGGCTCTATCCCCCTTTGGCAAAGCTGCTCGCTGTGTTTGACCTGCATGAATGGCAGCATCAGCATGATCATTTTATTTCACCCCACAACGCTATTTTCGAGCAGCAGCGAGAGGGCATTGAAACCCAACTCCAAGCGCGTTGGGGAGAGCGGATCAAAGTATTTAAAGCATTTAACTTTTGCGCGCCCCATTTGCCAGACCAAGTCCTAGCGCAAATTAAGGCAGAAGGGTTTGACAAACTTCTAATCTATCCTCTGCTCGTGGTGGATTCTATTTTCACCAGTGGCATTGCGGTCGAGCAAGTGAACCAAGCGCTAGCGCAGCAATTTGATGGGGTTGAGCATTGGGTGAAGGGCATGCGCTATATTCCCTCCTTCTTCAATGAGCCAGACTACATTGCGCTAATGGCAAAGATGGTAGAAACCAAAATCCGCCAGGATTTAGCAGTGGCGCACCTGCCGTCTCAAACGGGCATCGTGCTGATGAACCACGGCTGCCCCCACAAAGCGAAAGGGTTTACTTCTGGCATTGATGAAAGCCAAGCGCTCTACGAGCGGGTGCGAGAGCGGCTCATCAACCGCTATCCACTGATTTCTGTAGGCTGGCTCAACCATCAAACCCCATTGATTGATTGGACGCAGCCGAATGCTGACCTAGCTGCCAAAAACCTCATTGATTTAGGGGCCACGGCGCTAGTATTTATGCCCATTGGCTTTGCCACAGAAAATCACGAAACGCTATTGGATGTCGATCACATCATTCAAGGGCTACGTCGCAAGCATCCCCACGTTACGTATGTGCAGATGCCGTGCGTCAACGACAATCCTGAATTTTTGAAGAGTGCAGCAACATGGGCTGATCAGCATATTGCTGCACTCTTAGAAGAAGAGGCTCTAGTGGTGAACCCGCAGTTGGCGATCGCCCAAGCTCAGCATTATGCAGAGCATCATGGGCATGGTCATAGCCACGACCACGGCCATAGTGCTGGTCATGACCATGATCATCATCACGGACACTCTCACTAAAGGTTGTACCGATAGAAGCCAGAATAAACTCGAGAAGAAGTTGCTCAGAGGCCATCGTGGCTAGTTGAGTTCTCTCACCTCAAGAGTCTGGGTTTTGAAACTAGGCTGCAAACCTTTGCAGCCTAATTCCTGATGCGTTGCGTACAGCACGTTAATGGCTTTGGGGCGCTGCGCGACTCGCAATGTCCCAAAGCTCTCTTGATTCAAACTGAAGTGGTTTTAGGCCTGCTAAAAATTGCAAAATAAACTTGCAAAAACAGAGTGGAATGTTTGTTCAGCCTATGCTCTACTGCAAACACTACCTCTATACCCGGGCTATAGGCTCAACACCAGTTGCAGTCCGGCTTCTGGCTTTGCTTCATCAGGAATCGGTTCCGGATCAGCCTGCATTGCAGGGCAGTAGCGGGCATAGGCGCAGCGATCGCACTGCCCACCCGGGAACGGCACCCACTTGCGGTCATAGCGCAGCTGCACTGCCAAGTCGGCAATCATTGCTTCCACTCGTTGCCGATGCTCGCTGGTCACCTCGTAGCTAATTTTTTCAGACGAGCGCAGATAGATCACGCTCAGCCGTTTTAGGTCACGTTGATAGCGTTGCTCTAGCGCCAGATAATAGAGTCCAATCTGCAGGTCTATTTCATCCGGCAACGTCAAGTCAGAGTCTTTGCTAGATTTGTAGTCAATCAGCTCTAGCCCTTCATCCAAATAGTCCAAGCGGTCGTAGCGCCCCGACAGCACAAATTCTAGGTTTTCCACTTGCAGCGTTCCCTGAATGCGCCCCTCCACTGCTACCGGACGCCGCATTGCAGATTCTGACTGAATGAAGGAGGTGTAGTAGCGCTGTAAAATCGCTCGTCCCTGGGTGACTTGGGCGGGCGTTAGGCCATTGAGCTGCTGCTCCCAGCACTGTTCCACCCAGCCCAACTGGGGAATCGCGTCGTTGTAGTGCCAGTCTTGATAAATGTGGGCGAGTGCCTGATGCAGCGATGTTCCCAATGCAGCAGAGCTAAAAAAAGCAGCGCCTGGCACCCTTCGTTCGTAACGAAAGTAGTAGGATAGCGGGCACCGATAGTAGGTTTGCAGCTTTGCGGCAGATAGAATATAGGTCATACAGAACGCCTGGACGCAGGTGCCGGAGACACAACTTCAGGACGCACTCTATGGGTGCCGTCCGGCTCCTATGATGGCACTATATCTAGCGCCACGCTAGAGTACAGGTGGTCTAATGCCGGGTTGAAATGGGCGATCGCACCCCCTCATCCTCTATCCCTGTTGCCGCTGCACTCGTCTACTGCAATGGGCTAAGTGCTCATCCTTCAATCTCACGGCGCATCGCTGCATCCCTGCGCGTTCTTTGAAACCCCTACCCCATTGATTTGTCCATGCTCAGCACTATAAAAGACATTGCTGCAAAACTAGCGCCGCGCCTCATCGAAATTCGCCGCCATATCCACAGCCATCCTGAACTGAGCGGGCAAGAGTACCAAACGGCTGCTTACGTCGCTGGGGTGCTGTCGTCCTGTGGGCTGCATGTGCAAGAACTGGTAGGAAAAACCGGGGTCGTTGCAGAACTGGCAGGCAGCGGTGACGATGCGCGGCTGCTGGCCGTCCGCACGGATATGGATGCGCTGCCCATCCACGAGCGCACCGATCTGGATTTTAAGTCGCGATCGCTCGGCATTATGCACGCCTGTGGTCACGATGTGCACACCACGGTGGGGCTAGGAACCGCGATGGTGCTAGCGCAGTTGGGCGTGCTGCTGCCGGGCACCGTACGATTTTTGTTTCAACCTGCCGAAGAAACGGCCCAGGGTGCCAGTTGGATGATCCGGGATGGCGTGATGGAACAGGTCACTTCTATCTTTGGGGTGCATGTGTTTCCCACTATCCCTGGTGGTTCGGTGGGCATTCGCTATGGGGCGCTAACCGCTGCCGCTGATGACTTAGAGCTAATGATTACCGGAGAATCTGGTCATGGGGCGCGTCCCCACGAAGCAATAGACGCGATTTGGATTGCTTCTCAGGTCATCACCGCCTTGCAGCAGGCTATTAGCCGGACCCAAAACCCGCTGCGCCCTGTGGTGCTTACCATTGGTCAAATTCAGGGCGGACGCGCGCCCAATGTGATTGCTGATCAGGTGCGGATGTTGGGCACGGTGCGATCGCTCCATCCTGAAACCAGCGCCAATCTGCCTGAATGGATTGAGCACATTGTCGCTAGCATCTGCGCAACCTACGGCGCAAAATATACCCTCAACTATCGTCGGGGGGTACCGTCGGTGCAAAACGACCCCGGCTTAACGCAGATCATGGAAGCGGCTGCATCTGAAGCCTGGGGGGGCGATCGCGTTCAAATTTTGCTAGAACCATCTCTCGGAGCTGAAGATTTTTCTCTCTATCTTGATCACGCTCCCGGTACCATGTTCCGCCTTGGTGTGGGCAATCCCAACGGCCCTAATCACCCGCTGCACCATCCTCAGTTTTTGGTTGACGAAGCCGCTATTGTCACAGGCGTCGTTACAATGGCCTATGCGGTTTATAAGTATTGGTCTAACCCTTAGAGGATGTTTTAAAAGGGTCAGATTGAGGATCAAAAGCCACCTGTACGGATCACATTGTTCCTTGAAACCCTCATTCCTTCGTAGCAGTTCCTCAGTAGTTGAGGTAGTTCAAGTAACTCCAGAGGGCTTTTCAAACACCCTCT
>JBGTOF010000190.1:0-15526 GCA_041742695.1 Elainellales cyanobacterium
CCGGCTCCCGTTCTCCCTTTTTGGGAGAACGGGCTGGGGGATGAGGGCAAACTTGCAAAACTGGGATGCACTCAACCGACAATAAGAGCACCAAAACCAACCCTGACTTATCAACGGGTGCAACTAAAGATGCATTTCCAAGTTGTAAGGCTTTGAAGTAACACAGCCAGGATAGTCCAGTCGCTACTCCAGATAGAACCAGAAATATCAATGTTTTAGATGAGATGGAAAATATGTCCTGAATCTGACCATTCGCCCATACAATTCCCCAGGCGATCGCCAAAATGACCACCGTGCGGATAGCAGTTGCTAAATTGGAATTGATGTTCTCAACTCCAAATTTGGCAAAGATCGTGGTTAGCAAAGATCGTGGTTAGCGCTGAAGAAAAGCAGAAATTAAGGCGAAGATCCACTAGTCTTTTTCGTATCCCATCAGGTTCTATCTTAATTATTATTTTGCCGTTTATGGTACGTCTTTTCAGCCATAGCCCTCTATTTATTGGTACGAGATGACTGTCATGCGGATATCGATATTGATGGTTCCATCTCTTGCAAGCCCACTGCCAGACGAATACGCGTTAGAAAAAAGTAGAAGGCAAGACGAACTTATGATTGAACTATTAACTGCGAGGAATTCATAAAGGTCAAAGATGACCCTACAAAACATTTCACCAGAAAACCCAGCGTACCCCGCTGCATTCAAAACCTGTGTTGCGTTTAAAGCTCCACCAAACCTGACTGCGATCGGCAATCTTGAATTGCTGACACAGACTATGATCGCCCTCTTCTGCTCCAAGCAATGTCCTGGCGACCTCATCCTCACAACCTACAACCTTGTCCAAGCCCTGCGAGATGCAGAAATTCCCATCATCAGCGGTTTCCACACTCCGGTCGAACAAGACTGCCTCAAACTCCTATTGCGAGGCACCCAACCTATCATCCACTGCCCTGCTCGAAGCATTCACAACATCCGCCTCTTGCCGGAGCAACAACAGGCAATTGGCGAAAATCGCCTACTTCTAATCTCGCCCTTTAACGCCAGCTATCCTCGTGTCACGGCTAAACTCGCAGACAAACGGAATGAACTAATTGGGGCGATCGCCCACGCCATCGTTATTGCCTACGCTGCCCCTAATAGCAAAACCCTAGCGCTTACCCAACGCCTAATTACATCAGGAAAATCCATAGTTATCATTGCTAGCCCTAGCAACCCATTGGTACAAGAACAAGGCATTATTGGTGTGGACATAGATGCGATCGTGCAACGCTGCTTAGATGCTCAAATATCACCATTCTAGAAAGCGTCAAGTGTTGATAATGAGAGATAGTGTGCTTAAGTCTTGCACCGGGTAGGCGTTGGCAAAGCTTCTCCGAAAGGGAATCACAGCGTAAGCCAGTAAGCTCAGACCTCAAACGTATTATGCGCATCACGCCATTTCCCAAAATCTTCTGGACTTGAACCAAGGCAATCTAGCGTAAACAGTTCAGAGCCAAGCAAATGACACCCTACAATAGAATCGACGCCTGATTAGCCATGCCCTAATTAGCCATTCTAGGAGTTTGTCAATGCTAGAGAACAGCCCCAACTTTTACTGGTTGCTCCAGTCTTTCATTACCTTTGTGCCTTATCTACTGGTAGGGCTTCTGGCGGGCGCGCTTGTTCTAACGATGGGTGCCTTTCTCGCCCGCTTTCTTTTTTTAGACTGGCTGCGCCCCGTTGAAGAGTCCTGCTTATTGACGCTCAAAGGATGGTCAAACCCAACCCTCGATCGATGCATGACGGGGGTAACCTGGCTGGCTCAGGGCGAGGTTACGATCCCCCTGCTGGTTGTGATTGGGGGAATTTTAATTTATTACAACGAGGCGATCGCAGCCTTGATTTTAGCCATTGGGCTAAGCGGTTCATGGTTGTTGAATGGCATCTTTAAATCCTTCTTTCGACGCGAGCGGCCTGATCTGTGGGCTTCGTCTAAGCGTCCGATGGATTATAGCTATCCCAGCGGCCATTCAATGAGTGCAATTTCCTTCTACGGCCTTTTAGCCGCAAACCTAACCACCTGTCTCAGTATTCCGTTAGGCATTACCGCCACATTGGCAGCGGTCTTAACGCTAGCCGTAGGATTTAGTCGCATGTATTTAGGCATGCATTGGCCAACAGATGTGTTAAGCGGATGGGTAGCGGGTGGCATCTGGCTAGTCGTGTGCCTAGAAGGATTGATCCAGATCGGGGGGCTTTAACCTGCGCTGGATAGACGTCTGCAATGCCGTCAGCTTTGGGAAAAGGGCTTTTTATTAGAGTCTTTAGATTTCGGTGCTGCCTCAAGGGGGCAATCGGCCTCATCAAACGTTGCTAAAAGCTCAGGCGTGGGAACACAAATCCGAATAGCCTGAGGAATCACTTTAACCACGACTGGCGTAGTCCCTATAGACTCTCCATCAGCATGCACTTCTAGGGCAGGGTAGCTTCTCACCTCAATCGAAGAAGTTTGATACATTTTGAGCCGATTATGGGGCAACTGTTTGCCCCGCATGGCTGCAAAAAAGTGGCGCAGATGATCCCACTTGGACGGTTTTTCAATGTAAATGAGGTCGAGTTTGCCATCGTTCATCTTTGCGTCAGGCGCTAAGGAAAACTCCACGCCATAACGAGGGCTATTGCAAATATTGACCTGCAACGCACGCAGCCGTCGTAGCTTTCTGCCGTCAAACCGTAAAGCTAGGCGGTGCGGTCTAAATTGCAAAAAAGTTTTAATACCAAGAAAAATACTCCTGAGGGCACGTAGGTAATTGCGTTTGATGCCTTCTTTAACTTTATCTCCATGGGGAAATAGTGCGGCTTCCAGTCCTATTCCAACCACTTCCATAAAGTAATGATCGTTCGCCTTACCCATATCAAACTGGGTGCGATCGCCCTCCACCACCACGCGAACCGCTCGAGCCATATCCGTTGGGATATTCAGACTAGCGGCAATATTATTACGGGTTCCTAACGGAATAATGCCTAACACCGTCTGAGTATGCACTAAGCCACGGGCGACTGCTTCAATCGTGCCGTCGCCCCCGGCCACAATCACCAGGCTAGTCCCTGCTGCTGCCGCCGTCGCGGCCAACCCTGAACCATCTTCATCAGGGGTTGTTGGGCAGACCTCAGCGTAAATACCTTGAATCTGTAAAGCGTGAGTCAGATCAGGTAACAACTGAGAATTGTCGTCTGGGCCAGAGGTGGGATTAACAATCAGCACAGTGTTCATCTCTGGCATGTCCTGAGTAGGTTTCGTGGTGAAAGGTTACAGGGTGAGCCTAAACCCTGCTCATGCCTTTTACTGATCAAAACATTTATCCAAAAGGGGAGAATAATTTCATATCGCTAATGCAAAGCTGATCAACTATTACCCACAGCAAATACCCATAGCAAATTGAGTGATTTACTATTGGAATCTTACCCTTATTACACCCGATCGGTTGATTAGAACATTTTCGGTTGATTAGAACATTTTAGGACATTTATTATTGTGAACCCCCTGTGCAGCAAAGAGTTCACAACATCACAACAATAGACATTCAAACCAGTTCGTTAAGCGCCATAAACGATAAGAAAGCGATGGTGCCGGTCGCAAATCGGCATACTCCAATAGACCTATCGCTTGACTTTGACCTGAGTACGCGACAATAAACGGTGCACAGTCTTGCGGTACTGCTGATGGTTGCGAAATCTCAGGCTTTGATTCGGTGGAAGCAGGTGTGGGCCCTGGCTCTCATGCAAGGGGCGATCGCCCTTACCTGGGTGATCTACAACCTCTACCTCGTGCAGTTATTGACCCGTCTTGGGTTTCCCCAAAGCCTAGCCGTGGGGTTGCTGCTGCTCGAAAACCTGCTCGCCATGCTGATGGAGCCCCTAATGGGCACCTTTTCAGATCAAAGGCAGCAGCAGGTGGGCACTCGATTCCCACTGATTAGCCTTGGGGCGATTTTGGCCGCAGGCTGCTTCGTCATCATCCCCACTGTGGTGATCTGGGGGCAAAGTGCGGGTTGGCGCTGGGCACTGCCTATTATGCTGGTGGCCTGGGCATTAGCTATGACAGTCTTCCGCAGCCCTGCACTGTCGTTGCTGGGGCGCTATGCTATCGGCACCCAACTGCCCCAAGCCGCTAGCATTTTGACGTTAGTCGGGGGCTTGGCTGGAGCCATGGGGCCGCTCGCCAACCAATTTATTCTTAGCCTAGGGTCAATGATTACCTTTGCAGTGGGCTCGGGCGTGTTGCTGCTGGCGACAGTGGTTTTGCGCTGGGTGGGGCCAGACGTTATAGTGCTCACCTCGGACGCTGACGCCTGTGACGAAGAGCCTGTCCCGACGGAGCATCTAACCACCCCCCTACGAGAGTTGCCTTGGCGAGATCTGGGGCTCGTCTTTGGCGCTGGAGCAGGCATTGTCCTAGGCTTTCGGCTAATCATGACGTTTTTTCCCGTTGTGCTAAGAGCGCAAGTCCCGAATATCGCTCCCGGCCTGATTCTAGGTGCTATTTTTATTGCGTTGGCTGTAGCTGCGTTTCCTGCTGGTGCGTTAGCAGTCCGACTTGGGAATCGTCGAGCCATGGTGCTTGGTCTAGCGGCAATGGCGTTGGTGGCTGCACTGATGGTCACCATTCGCTCGAGCGGGATGGGGTTTGGGCTGGCCATTCTATTCGGAGCAGCGTTTAGCCTCGTCTCAAATGGCACCATTCCCTTTGCGCTATCAATGGTGCCGCCAGATAAAGCTGGGTTGGGCACGGGCATTTACTTTAGTGGCGGAGCCTTTGCTGCTAGCCTTTTTGGGTCGCTGATGGGGTCAGACAGCGCGGCACCCAGTTGGAGTGCGCTGCTGGGTGCCTTCGCTTTTTTGCTGGCGGGGATCTGCATTAGCAGCACCCGGGGCGATCGCCCATCGTCCCCCATTCCCTCCACCGTGCCGAGCAGCGACCAGTAGTCTTGTCACCTTCTGCCACCGGTTACCAAAGATCAGTTCTGGGGTTGATGGGTTTGAATAGTGGCCACCTACCTCTTGAAAATTTCGGTAAGATTTGCGATACCTAGCATAATCTTGCTGAAGGAACCCTGCTTAGGCTTAGAGGATGGTTGAACCCTCGCCATTTGGGGATTCTAGAACGGAGGTTGCTAAAAGCAACAAAGAGGGGCTGTACCCATGCCCTTCATCTTCATGTCTATCTATGTCCTATCACGCGGCTGTCGCTGTCTCAGGACTGTTTACCACCCTTACCGTAAATGCCCACTGTGTCCAATTCATCCCATTCCGCTGCCGCTGGAGATCCCTCGTCTAATCCGAGGAATATCCAATATCCCCCTGCCGATTCCTCCGGCGCCTCTCCGTCTTTGGCGAAGTTTCTGCCCGAGTCACTGTCGGATGCCTTCTCGCCCGTGACCCACGGTGCATCCCCGGCCTGCATTGGCGTATTTGACAGCGGAGTGGGTGGGCTAACGGTGCTGCAAGAGCTTTATCGCCAACTACCACATGAGTCGCTGATTTATTTTGGAGATACGGCGCGGCTGCCCTATGGCGATCGCACCCCGGCTGAGATTTTGCAATACGTGCGCGAGATTCTCACCTGGTTTGAGCAGCAAGGCGTCAAGATGGTGATCATGGCCTGCAACACCAGTTCTGCCCTAGCGCTAGATATTGTGCGCTGTGAGTTTGATCTGCCGATTTTGGGCGTCATTTTGCCAGGGGCCCAGGCAGCCGTGCGCCAAGGGCGGCGAATTGGTATCATTGCCACCCCTGCCACTGCCAAAAGTGGGGCCTATCGCCGTGCCATTCAAGAGATTGACGTCACAGTTGCCGTATGGGAAATGGGCTGTCCCCAATTTGTACCGCTGATCGAGCAAAATCGGCTGGCAGATCCCTACACACGGGCGATCGCCCAGCAATACCTCGCGCCGTTGCTAGCACACAACATCGATACCCTAGTCTATGGCTGCACCCATTACCCGCATCTAGAGCCAGTCTTGCGGCAGTTGCTGCCGGCCTCGGTGGCGCTCGTAAACCCCGCGCAGCATGTTGTGATGGCAGCCGCCCAAGAGCTAGAAATGCTGGCACTGAAGGGCGATCACCCCGCCTGCCCCACCCGCTTCTGCGTCAGCGGCGACCCCCACACCTTTGCCACCCTATCAACCCAATGGCTCGGGTTCACCCCCCGCGTCGAAGCCGTAGACTTGACCAGTCTCGCCCCTACGATCAACGTTTATCCATCGGTATAATCATTCCAACAGATCCTGTTCCGCAGCGCTTAACGCACTGGTTTGGGTGTTATTAAGGTGAGCCCCTGCTGTTCAGCAGGGGCTCACCACAAAAATTGTCCTAAATTGACCTCATCAACCCATCGGTTGCGATAGGAATAACTGGGTGTTCGCCCAAGGCAGGAATAGACTTTCGAGAAACCATCTAAGTCCTACTGCAACTCATCCAGCATAGCCAGCACCTCAGCGCTGTGAAACAGAGGATTCACCCCTAGAAACCGCGCTCGCATCGTGCCCTCCGGGTCAACGATGTAGGTGTGGCGTAGTGAGCGATTGCCCAGCCAAGATCCATAGGCCTTGCTTGTAGCCCCGCTCGTATCCGCCAACAGCGGAAACTTTAGCCCTTCAGAATCGCAGAACTCTGCATGGGAATCGACATCATCCACACTAATGCCAAGGATTTGGGTGTGGCGCTGCTGATACTCGGGTAAATCTTGCTGAAACCGCCGTGCTTCCAGCGTGCAGCCCGAGGTGAAATCCTTGGGATAGAAATACACTACAACCCATTGCCCTCGATAGTCGTCCAACGCTACATCACCGTCGCCGCCGTTAGACGGCAGCGTGAAGGTGGGTGCAGGTTGCCCTATGGGCGGCTGCTCACCCCCCAGAGCAATCGCCCCCAGCGGTTGCGACAGCCAGAGCGCCAGAATTAGGGCGATCGCCCCCACGGCTCGCAAAACCTGGGCCACAGAAGCAGAGCGAGAAACAGGACGACGCGAAAAAGTCAGCATAGTCGGCATCAAAGAATGAATAAGGCGAACGGCAAGGAGTGAAAGCAGTAAACCTGATTAATGCTTAACATTCCTTTACATTAATGTACGCCAAAGTCCCACTCTTTGCCGCCCGCCTACTCGCCCGTGATCGACAGGGCATCGACCCAGACGCGCGGGGCAATACCGCCGCCTACCAGTTCCAGCTCTTTTTCCACATACAAAATCGATTGCAGCACCTTGAGGATGTCGCCGGCCACCGTGGCAGATTCAATGCTGGTGCGCTTGCCATTTTCGATCAGCCAGCCATCAAACGGCAGCGAAAACGATCCCTGAAGCGACTGAACCCCCGCATGCAGCGCCTGCAAATCATCGATGAAAATCACGCCATCTGCATCGGCGAGGGAATACTCACGCTCGGCAGGCGCAGCAGAAAACGCATGCAAAAAGTGGCGACCCACACTCACCTTGGCCCCCATATTGGCATGACCGGTCGGCTGTGCCCCTAGCCGCTGAGCCGTGCCAGCGCTGTGCATAAAGTTGGTCAGCACCCCCTGGTCAATCAGCGTCAGCCGACGCGTGGGTGTGCCTTCGCCGTCAAAGCTTTCGCCGCCGACATTTTCGGGATGTAAGGCGTCGTCGCAGAGGCTCAGCAAGGGAGAGGCGATCGCCTGCCCAATCGACTCAGCTGTCGAGAGGCTTTGCTTATCCAGCACATTCTGAGCATTAAACAGGTTGGAGAACGCCCCCACCAGGCTCAAAAACGCGTCCGGCGAAAACACGACCGGATATTTCCCAGACTTTACCTTTTGATAGCCGAGATGGCTGATGGTTTTTTCCGCCGTTTCGGCCACACATCCGTCAATATCCAGCTCGTCTAATCCTCGGCTTACTCTAAATGCGCCCGCACTGCGGGGCTTTTTGCCCTCTTGTTCAGTCTTGCTGTAGAGATAAATCGAGGCGACAGAGTGTCCCTCTTGGCGGCGAGCGCCCTCACTATTGAGGTAGAAACGGTCAATGTGGCGCTGGGCCATGCCGTTGTAGGGCACAGCGGCGATCGCCGGGTGTGCCTTCATCAAGGTGCTTTCTGCGGCGACTAATCGCTCAATCAGCTCTGACACGGGAGCCTGAGGAGCTTTGTCGTGAGGCGTGTGGTCAATGGCCATAGTGGCTTCTGGACTAAAGCCGGGGATGTTTTCCTTAGCGCCAAACAAGCTCGCATCGTAGGCGGTTTTCAGCGCCATTTCGAGACCCAGCGGGTCCACATCAGACGTAGAGGTAACGCCCACGGTGCCGTCATCGTTCCACACGCGCACCGTTACCCCAGAGCGGCTCGAGGCTTTTACCTGCTTCGGGTCACCGTGGTCTACTTGGGCACTGGTTTCATCCACCACCGCCCCAAACACATCGTATTTGGGGATTCCCAAACGAGCGGCGATATCTTGCGCCTGCTCTGCCACGGTATCGATCGACATTGCCATAAGGTTCTCGGTTAGAGGGTAAGGGGTTAAATCTAGGTTGAAGGGTGAAGATGAGGGAGTGAGTTGATAGGGGAGCGCTCCGTTCTATCGCCCACCCACCGTGATGGAATCGACCTTAAGGTGAGGCTGCCCCACCGTCACGTAGATGCTGCCGCTCACCGACCCGCAGAAGCCCGCCGCCAAGCCCAAATCCTGAGAGCACATGGAAATTTTATTCATAATCTCCACTGCCTCGCCGATCAGCGTTGCGCCCTTCAGCGGCTTGGTTACAGCCCCGTTTTCGATCAGATAGGCTTCTGATACCGCAAAGTTAAACTGCCCCGTCGCGCCCACGCTGCCGCCGCCCATGTTCTTGCAATAAATGCCCTTGTCGATCGAGGCGAACAAGTCCTCCACGGCGTAGTTACCGGGAGCGATGTAGGTGTTGCGCATGCGGCTGGCAGCGGCATAGGTGTAGTTTTGGCGGCGACCGCTGCCCGTGCGGGGGTGCCCCGTGCGAATAGAGCCCGCGCGATCGCTCAAAAAATTCTTCAACACGCCATTTTCAATCAGCAGCGTCCGCTGGGTGGGCATGCCTTCATCATCCATATCCAACGTGCCAAAGGCGTCAGGCGACAGCCCCTCATCCCATGCCGTCAAATTTTCGTGGGCAATCTTCTCGCCTTTTTTATCTATAAAGGGCGTGGTCTTGCGCTCAATCTGCGTGGTTTCTAGCAGGTGTCCGCAGGCTTCGTGGAAAATGACCCCGCCAAACTGGTTGGCCATCACGATGGGATAGGTGCCCGACTCCACATAGTCGGCATAGAGCATCTTCCCTGCAGACTCCGCCACCTCTTCCGCATCAGACTCAGCGTTCCACGTGCGCAAGAAGTCGGGCTGTCCGGTGCTGCCGCTGCGCTTGCCGATCGAGGTGCGGTGTTCCCCATCGGCGCAGAGCAGGCTATAGCCGACGGATTGGGTGAGGCGAATGTCGCGGGCAAAGGTGCCATCGCTGGCGGCTACCAAGACTTCTTGCCAATCGCGGAAATAGACGGCGCGGCGCGACTGCAAGTGACTGGCTTTGCGCTGAACGCGAGCATTAGCGTCGAGCAGCACCTCGCCCATCTCACGAATGGGGCTGCACTGATCAAACCACTGGTCTTTGCCCCGCGCGGTCGCATAGTCGCGCAGCAGCTCCAGATTGATTTCGGGAATATAGGACTGGGGGGAGGGCAGCGTCAGCCCCAAAATAGACAGCCCCTTCTCCAGCGCGGTTTTCAACCCGTTAAACGACACATCATTGGTGCTGACATAACAGTCACCCGTGCCCTTGAACACGCGCACCCCAGCCCCGGTGCTGAGGCTCGGCGAAATGCTGGTGATGGCATCGTCTTCGGCCAAGCAGTTGATGTAGTTGACCCGTTCTAGAAAGATCTCGACGAAATCTGCCCCAGCCGCACGCCCCAGCCCGAGCAGAGTAGACAGGGGCGATCGCCACGATTCATCAAAGCGATCGCGCGTCACCGTGTAGTGCAACTGCGGCAACTGTTGGGTGATCAGCAGCGAATCGGGCAAGGTAGCAAGGTTCATTCAGGGGGTCCTTTCAGCAGAAATGGAATTGAGTAGCGCTGCCTTTTAGTGTAGCAATTGGGAGATTCAGGGGTTGAGAATTGGCGAATCCTAATCCCTCAATTCCGAGTTTCCACGCCCCTGATACAATACAGATATCCAACTCATTTACTTAATTAACCTGACGCTTGTCTATCGAAACGATTTACGGCAACTTGCAAGGGCTGAAGTCCAATCAGCTTAAGCAGCTTCAACGGCTCTACCATCAGCGCCTTCCAGGCGATCGCCTCACGAGTTCCGAATTCGCTCAGCGCCTGGCAGCCATTAGCAGCGACATCAACCAGCCCATTTGTGCCTATATCAATCGCCGAGGCCAGGTGATGCGGGTTGGGGTAGGCACTGTGAACCAAACGCGGATTGCCCCGCTAGATCTGCCCCGCTACGGCGAAGGGCGGCTAAGCGGCATTCGCTGCATTTCTACTCAACTAAAAGATGAACCCCCAAGCGATGCGACACTGACCGCCATGGCGCTGCAGCGGTTGGATGCGCTGGTGGTGCTCCTCACTTCCAGCGGGGGCTTTGAGCGCCGGGGCGGAGGCGCAACGGGCTATGTGCAGCAGGGGTTCTTGGCCCATTTGGTGCCCCATCCCGAGACGCAGTGGACGCTGTCACCGCCGCTGGCATTAGAGGCGATCGCCCAACACGATTTTCTTGACCTGGTTGAAGGGTTAGAAGAAGAATTTCAGCGCGAGTATGTGGCGCGGCAGGTTAGCGGCAGCCAAGACCGGGTTGTGCTGGTGGGTGTTGTCACCGAAAAGCTCTCCCCTCACGCCTTTCAAAACACCATGGTGGAATTGGGGCGGCTGGTCGAAACCGCGGGCGGCGAAGTGCTAGAAGTGATGCATCAGAAGCGATCGCGCCCCCATCCCCAAACCGTCGTGGGTGACGGCAAGGTGCAAGAAATTGCGCTCATGGCGCAAACCCTCGGCGCCAACCTGGTGGTGTTTGACCGCGATCTCTCGCCCGTGCAGGTGCGAAATTTAGAGCAGCGCATTGGCGTGCGCGTGGTCGATCGCACCGAGGTGATTCTTGACATCTTTGCCCAGCGCGCCCAAACGGGGGCAGGCAAACTTCAGGTAGAGCTGGCTCAGCTGGCATATATGATGCCGCGCCTCACCGGACGGGGGCAGGCCATGTCGCGCTTGGGCGGCGGCATTGGCACCCGAGGGCCAGGGGAGACCAAGCTAGAGGTTGAACGACGCAGCATTCAAAAGCGCATTGCTCGGCTGCAGCGCGAGGTCGATCAACTGCAAGCCCACCGCACCCGGCTGCGGCTGCGCCGTCATCATAATGACATGCCCACTGTAGCGCTGGTGGGCTATACCAATGCGGGCAAGTCTACGTTACTGAATGCGCTCACCAATGCGGAGGTGTATACCGCCGACCAACTGTTTGCCACCCTCGATCCTACGAGTCGCCACGTCTCGGTAGCCGATATGGACAGCGTGGATAACGTGCAGATGGTGCTGACCGACACGGTGGGGTTTATCCACGAGCTGCCCGCGTCACTGATGGATGCCTTCCGCGCCACGCTGGAAGAAGTGACCGACGCTGACGCGCTCATTCACCTGGTAGATTTGTCGCACCCCGCTTGGGAGAGCCAGATTCGCTCGGTTATGAAAATTCTGAGCGATATGCCCATCACCCCCGGCCCTATCCTGCTAGTATTCAACAAAATCGACCAAGTGGATAGTGACACACTAGCACTGGCCCAATCAGAATATCCCACTGCGTTATTTATCTCAGCGGGCGATCGCCTCGGCCTCGAAACGCTGCGGCAGCGATTGGTGCAGCTCATTCGCTATGCGATCGCCCAATAGCCAATCAAGCAAAGATATCCAGGGTGCTAAAGTCGGTAAAAGCCCGCCTCGGCATCGCTAGCGATGCCGAGGCGGGCTGAGAGAAACAGGCGCGTAGAAACCAGTCCCTAGAAGCGAATCAGGGTGCCGTTGAGGCCCTTAAAGGCAAACTCGCCAACGGCTTCGCGGTAAGTGCGGCGGGTGTCGCGCAGCATGCTGATGGCCAGCCGCTCGCCCAGTAGGTTTCCGCCAGTTTCAATGCCCGAGCCCGGGCGATCTGCGCCCGCGTTGCTGCCGGAGGTGGTGCCGTCGGTGCGCCAGTGCACACCCGCCCCATCGCGGAATAGAGTGACGTTGGCGATTAGCTTGTTTAGCTCGCCGTGGATGGTGAGCTCTCGGTCGCCGCAGTAGTCAACCAGTCGCTGGCCGCCGTCAACGGGCACCTTGGGGTTGGGGAAGGGGCCATCGGCAAAGTAAGCCTTGGCCACGGTGGCTGCCGCTGCCGCAAACGCCGAGTGGCCGCCGGGATAAGCGGGGTGGGTGGGCGACCCCTCCGGGAAGCCCATGGGCAACAGCCAGGTGCCGCTGCGATCGCCCCGATTTTGCGCCATATTTTGCTGACGGTTGTGCTCATAGATGCGATCAAGCACCTGGGTTTGCCGCCAGACCTGAGCCCCCTCGCCAAACAGGTCGCTGAACTTTTCGTCGTAGCAGGGGTTTTCGTGGGCACCGCCCAAAATGCCTCGGCGGAATAGCTCTAGGCGCTGGGCGTAGACCTCGGGCCGCAGGCGGCGATGCACACACCACTTTTGAAACCAGGCATGCTTAAGGGCGTAGACCCCCGCTAGCCCGCTCTGCACGGTGATATCTGGCCCACCCAGGCTGCCAAAGGCGTAGGCGGTGGTAATGGCTCTGTCTTTGCCGTAGGGAATTGCCTCCGACAGTCGGGCCTTTTTGCTGAGCAGAATGATGGTGGCCCACAGTCCTGCCTGGTGAGGGAAGTCAATATGGACCCATTGCCCCGCATCGCGCAGGTTGGTGATGTAGCGGCAGCCGTCAATCATGTCAGTGCCGGAGGGGTCGATATCGCCATTATTGACCAGTTTCCAGGTATCTAGATCGGTCATGTAATCGAGACCGGAGTGGGGGTAGCGCTGCTGCTGCTGAATCACCTGATTGCCAAACTGAAAGTCTTGCAGCAAAAACTGAGACACCTGAGGGCCAACATCGCAGCCCTCGTAGGGGCCACGAAACAGGGTTTGAGGGGTGCAGACAAAGCCAAACTGCTCGGCAAAGCCCAGGGCATTGAGGTCGTCGCAGGCAGCTCGAATCAGCGGGCTATTTGGGTATTGATCAAAGGGCACGTCGCGGCAGAGGGCCATCCAATAGCGCTCAACCATATCGACTGCCGTGCTACGGCTGCTAAAGGCGGGCGCAGCGGCCATGCGAGCCCCGTTAGAGTCATTGCCAATCTGTTGAAAAGAATAGGCGTTAAGTGGGTTGGCCAACAGGCGCTTGCAGCCCCCTAGCTGCACCTTCTCTAGGGCTTCCTGGGTGCCCAAATGCAGAGCGTCGAGCAGCGACTGCCAGGCACCGGAGTCTACCAGGCCGTTTTCTTTGTGGATGAGCGCTTTGGTAAACGAGGCAAAGCCCGGAAAGCCAATGTGCTTAAAGCGCTCTTCGTCGCAGTTGGTAGCCGGGGGAGTCGTGCAGAAATCTTTAGCAGCATCGTCACGCTGCTGATCGCGCAGCTGTGCAGCCTCGGTGCGGCGAGCCTCATAGTCTCGCGGTTGCGGGGTGGGCTGACAATCAACCATACAGATATTCCTCAATAAAAAATGGGCTAGTGAATCGTTAGGGACAGGAGGGCAGTCCCTGATCTCAGGAATGGCCGCAGGAAAGGCCAAGACTGGTGGCCCCTTAGGGGTGAGTTGCCACCGTAAAAGTTTGAATATCGTCCTGTAATCCATAGGGGAAAAAGGGGCAAATCAAGACTCTCAAGCCAAAGTTCTGAGAAGCGTAGAGAACCACCGAAAACGCAAATAACCCCTTGACAGTGGCTATAGAGCTTCTTTTCTGGTGTTTTGTCTGCGTATATCCAACGTATTCGCGCAGCGAGCCAGTCGCAGTACCCACTCGGGTACTCTATAGAGCTAGATTGCTCACGCGAATGCTCTACGGCATAAGTCGGCCAGATGTTCCTAAAATCTGATACCTAGCCCTGGGCAGCACCCGAGGCTTTGGCTATCTACACCCCTGCTATAAAGCAGGAAAAACTTTTGTTCCTTGGATGGAGATAGCGGGCTGAGGGACGACTTAAGCCCATGCGTTGCTTATCTCACTCAGCAGGCGATCGCCCAGACCTCGAAACCCTGCGGCAGCGATGGGTGCAGCTCATTCGCTATGCGATCGCCCAATAGCCAATCAAGCAAAGGTCATAATCTACAAGTAAGGCTTTTGATTGGTATGAACTTTTCTCACACCAATCAAAAGCCTTGATTGTTTAGGGCTAGCGAAAACGACGCTATTGGATCAGCGAGAGATGAGTAATTGGCTCAGGAAACCTCAAGGCTGCGAAGAAAGTAAAAGCGATCATTCTCAGGAGTTGAGCCAGGTATTCGCCCTAAGTAACCCGTCAGAGGAGACGAAAGCTCGACCAACAAATCCCGCATAGATTTGTTGTTGACCGTACCAGATTCAGCCTTAAGTCGAAGGTTGTAGCAGGTCTGTACTTCCACAACACTGACAGGTTTACCATCATTAATATTCATGACCTCACTGACCGCTTGCACAACCAACGAGCGAAGCTTTAGGCCAGATAAAATGCCATCAATGTAAATCTGAATTTTGTAATCAATCTGTCCTGGTTCTAAAAAGTCTTTTAGCTTATACAGATCAACTGAGCCAGGATATTTTGCATTTAGCTCAACGAGTTTTTGTAAAGTCATCGCTTTAATAATGCTTACTTTTGAGTATATGGCTGACTCTCTCAAGTGAGGTGTAGGATTGCCAGGGCCGATGATAAGCTTATAAGCTTTTTCAAAATCTTCTTTGAGATGGCGTCTGGCTATTCGATCCAGTTCCTCTACAGTCCGAGATGGAATACTTCTGCCAGCCTTACACTCACCAGCTAAAGGATAGGGATGAGAACAAAAAAGATCTAATCCGCCTGCCCCTCCTTTATAGTTTTCATCAATAGAAAATCCTAAGAATTCCAAACTACGACGGACTATATTTTCAAAGTCAGTTCCAGCTTGGTATCTAGATTTTTCTTCGCCTTCTTCTTCGATAGTGCGATCGCCCAATGTCGAAATACTATCGACCCAAGCTAAAGCGCTCTCATTAGCTACAGGGGTTTTATAGTTGTCCCCATTCAAAAACGCTCGAATAGAGTGCTGAAATTGCATTGCGTCTGAACTGGTGCTTGAGAGTCGGGCGATCGCCAACTCTAATTCTTCCAATTCTGGATGGAGCGGAGGCTCTAAATTTTGTAACTGCTGCCGCCGCTGAATGAAGACTCGCTCATCGAGCACTGGCACACAAGATTGAGTACTGGCAGCGTTTGGCAAGTGAAAGAATTGTCTCTTCGTGTTGATTTCTGAGGTGAGTGAAATCGCTTGCGGAAGTCGATAAACCCGCA
>JBGTOF010000192.1:0-10176 GCA_041742695.1 Elainellales cyanobacterium
TTCCGTCAAGCCATAGCCGCTGAGGATGGTGATATTGACGATTTCATAGAAGTCTTCCAAATGCTCAGCAATGGAGCCGCCACCGCTCACCACAAATTTGAGCTGCCCACCCAAGCCATCCCGAACTTTTTGGTAGACCAGTTTGTTGCCGAGAGCATGCAGCGGGGCGAGGGCTGCCATCTGAATCGCCGCTTCAACCCTATCAAAGGGCGACGGCGTCAAGTTATCAATGTTGAGCCCCTGCACCGTGCGGCGCGCTTTGATAAAGCGATCGCTCTTCTCTAAAAAGAATTTCACCAGCTTTTGCTTGCTCGCAGGCTGATCCCGAAATTGCTTCTGGATGCCTTCATAGATCGAGTCCCACAGGCGAGGCACGCCCACCATATAGTTGGGCTGATAATCTTTAATATCTTTTTTGACAAAGCGAATGTTGGTATAGGTTTGCGAGCACCCATTGGCAAAAATGAAGTACTCAAAGCTGCGCTCATAGCAGTGCCAAATGGGGAGAATGCTGAGGACGCGATCGCCTGGCTTGAGATCCACCACGGTACTGGCCCCCGCCACCTGCGCCAGTAAGTTGGCCTGGGTGAGCATCACGCCCTTGGGCTGGCCGGAGGTTCCCGAGGTATACATCAGCGTCGCCAGCGAGTCGCGCGCGATCGGGACGGGCTGAAAGGGCTGACCGCTGCCCAGTTGCATTAACTGAGTAAAGTTGAGGATTTTGATGCCCTGAGCCTCTGGCGGCGTTTCGTCTGACAGCAGCACCACGAGGGAGACAGGCAGCGGTTCACCCGTCAACAGCTTGTTCAGCGTCTCCACATCCTGCACCACCATCGCCACGCTATCGCTATGGCTAAGGATATAGCGCAATTCATCAGCGGCAGCCTGAGACCCCCGCACCGCATCCACACCGCCTGCCGCCATAATGCCTTGGTCGGCAATCATCCAGCGGGGCTGGTTGTCAGAGAACAGCGCAGTGTGTTGCCCTGGCTGAATGCCCAGCGCCTGCAAGCCGCTGGCAAATTGCTGAATCTGTTGGTGCAGCTCGCCAAAGGTAAGCTTGACCGCGGGCTCAGCGTGGGGATCGTGCAGCGCCAGCACCGAGCTAAACCGCTGCGCGGCGATCGCCCACATTTCGGGAATAGACTGCACCTGCTCGTAATATTTGGGATTGTCTTTTAGTGCGATCGCCGCAGAAGTCGTAGCCACAGCCCTCACCTCACCCGTATAGTGCCTGCTCGTTTAGGGGTATTTCCGTCTAAGGCTATTAAATAATGCCGCAAACCAAAACCCCAACCCGTCGATACATCAATTCATACCATCCGCTCATTCCATAGGAGGACGCAGTTTAAAAAGGTATCCTTGATATCAAACTACATCGCTAGCTTAGAATTGAGAGCGTTAGAATATCAGGTGGCACAGCTCAGATATTCATCTGTCACAGTGCCAATTGAGGCCCCTTAATACACACAGAATAAGGCTGCAGAATCTATGCCCAAAGCAACGTGGAATGGTGCGGTGCTAGCCGAAAGCGAGCAGTGCGTTGTAGTTGAAGGCAACCAGTACTTTCCGATGGACTCTGTGAATACAGAGTACTTTCAGCCCAGTACGACTCACACGACTTGTCCTTGGAAAGGCACCGCCAGCTATTACAACGTAGTTGTGGATGGCAAGGTCAACACCGACGCCGCTTGGTACTACCCCCAAGCCAAAGACGCAGCCAAGCAGATTGAAGGCCATGTCGCGTTTTGGCGCGGGGTCACTGTACAAGCCTAGCGGCCTATTGTGGCGATCGCCCAGTTAGGCAACGCGTGAGAACCCCGTGCAGGAGACGAACTCTCTCCGCATTTGGGCATACTGACTCAGAGATGGCCTTCATCACATTGGGACAATTGAGCCACGGATTAACCTGGCTAAGATAGGATAAGTGTTGCTGGTTGGGCGATCGCTCGATCGCTATCTCCCCTGTCGATGTGTCTCCTCATTTCCGTCCTGCACTGGTTCTACGTCATTCATGCAAGTCGATAGTCCTCCTGTAGTGTCTAGCCCACTCATCTTAGACACATTGCCCCATATTTCTGGCATTGGCGATTCCTGTCCTAAACGGGCGCGGGTGCAGCTCGACATGCTGATGCTCGCCGTCGAAGCGCTGGATTTGGATGGCTCCGAGACCCTGCTCAAAACTGCAAAAGAGTTGGGCTTACAAGATATCGTGAAAGGACGCGTTAGCCTATGGCGCATGCGCTGTGCCAATCCTCTGCGCCGCTATGGCAGTCAACGCCGCGAGCTCTCTCAAGATGAGGCCAAGGCGCTGACGCTGCTGGTTTGCAACTTGGCGCGTCGGTTAACGGCGCTCATTCGCCAACTGCTGCTGACGTATCAGCAATTGAGCGATCGCCAACTGCCCGTCGAATCCTCCTACCGCTTGGCAGAATATTTAGAGCGATTTCGAGCCCATTTTCGCTCGCGCATGAACCCCAAACGCGCTGCCGTGATGGAATACGCTGACGACGATAAGCTCAACAGCTTAGCGCTCAATCTGCTGAATCAACTGCTGTTTTGTACCGGCGTCTCGGGGCCGCAGCGCCTGTGGTTTAGCCTGTTCGATGGAGATGTGGCATGACCCTTCAGCGTGAATACTCCCTACCCAACTGTAAACTCGTGGTCGCAGGGATAGCCGAAGAAAAGCAGTCGCCCGTGACGTCGGCTGTCGCAAATGCAGGGCGTCCGCCCCTGTCGATTGTGACTCAGGTCGAGTGCCATCTGTCCGGGATGGAATCTCCCATCATAGGCGGCAGAGAGCTGCTAGAAAACCTGGCTAGCACGGTCAGCCAATATGCCCAAGAAATCTTAAGCGGCATTCCCCATCCTCAACCCGGAAGCGCCTCGGGGTCGAATGCTACGTCAGTAAAGATAGAGCGGCTGACGGCTGATAAGCATCGGCTGACGGTGATGCCCGCCGCATCCCATGGCAATGGGGCACAACCCTCAGAGGCCAGTGCACAACCGATTCAAGTGGACTTGCCTACGGTGTATCTGTTTGATTTAGTAGAAGCGGTCGATCAGTTTTTGACCGATCGCCAAACCCTGCCGAGCCTGAGCTTTACTCCCACGTCGGTGTCGCGGCGCTATGCCCGCACCCATGAACCGATGAGCAAGCGGGTGGTGCCTGCAGCCGTCGGCCTCGTTGGGCTAGTCGCAGCCAGTACAGCTCTATTCTTCTTGCCCGTGCCGGAGCGCCGCCCTGAGCCCGCAGCAGAAAACGCCACGCCCGATTCTGTGCAACCCACGACTCCGCCCGCTGCTCCTCCCGTAGAGGATGAATCGTCTGATGCAGGGGAGGGGGCAGCGGCAGTAGAAGCTGGAGCGATCGCCCCTCTAGGTTCCACAAACGCTGCGGATGCTGCCGATACCTTATCTAGCGATTCAACAACTAATCCTGACGAAATCGATACCACCACTGCTAATGCGGCTGCGATTCCGCTAGATCAGCTACTTGATTCGGCCCCCCCCATCACCGATGTGGATCAGCTCAATCAGCTCAAGCTTGACCTGCGAGACCAATTGGCAGACGCTTGGGATCGAGATATCTCCTATGACGAAAGTCTGGTGTATCGGGTAGCCGTAGCAGGCGATGGCGATATTCTAGGCTTCCGGTATAGCAACGATGCCGCCCTCACCTATGCCAACGAGACACCGCTGCCCGACCTGCGCTATGCCCCGGCAGGCAGCCCCCCGCCCGAGTCAATTGCCGAGTTTCGGGTGGTGTTTACCCCGAGCGGCGTAATTGAAGTGAGCCCCTGGCATGGGATACCGACGGAGTAATTTAACCCATTCGTGTGGGGTTCGCCTCTATCCAGTACGCTGCCAAAGCGGGGCTGCAATGTCTAGCGCTGAAGCCGTGTGTGATTGAGAGATTGACTTAACCCTAATGTCACTACTTGCAGATGTCACGCGCTATCTTCCCAGAGCGCAATGGATGGAACCGAGCCACCCGATTTGTTAGAAACGATGCTGTGGACACCAGAACACAGCTATGTTTTGGGCGATCGCCACCTAGCTCGACTGCTTCAATCAGCCGCTCAGTTGGAGTATACGGTCTCGGGCGATCGCCTTGCTATTGCACTCTGTAACGCCAGCCAGCAGTTTTCGCCTCATCCCCAGCGGGTGCGCCTTGTGGTCAGCCCAGACGGAACGCCGACGGTGACAGCGCAACTCCTCACGCCGCTGCCGCTGCCCTACCGCATTCCGTTGGCGATCGCCCCCATTGAGTCCAGAAATCCCTGGCTATATCACAAGACCACCCAGCGAGACGTCTATACTCGGGCGATCGCCGCCACACCCCACCACAGCGACGTCCTCCTGTGGAACGAGCGTGGCGAGATCACAGAATCCTGTATTGCTAACCTGGTCGTACAAATCGAGGGCAGATTCTGGACACCGCCTATGTCCTGTGGGCTGCTGCCTGGCATCTATCGCCAGTGGCTATTAGAACAGGGCACTTTACACCAGCGAGTGCTTGCAGTAGAACAGCTGGCTCACGCTCAGGGCCTATGGCTCGTAAACTCAGTGCGTGCGATGTGGCCGATTGAATTGGTTGGCCTGTAGTACAGCCGTAGCATCCTCAGCCGGCAGCGGCTTGCTAAACCAAAAGCCCTGCATTTCTTCGCATCCTAGCGATGTTAGAAACTCTTTTTGAGCACATGTTTCAACCCCTTCAGCTACCACGCTCAGGTGCAGCCCTTGCCCTAGCGTAATAATGGCCGTGATGATGGCAATATCCGCAGAATCCGTGGTGAAATCTTGAACGAACGACCGATCGATCTTGAGGGTATGAAGCGGGAACCGCTTTAAATAATTGAGCGACGAATAGCCCGTACCAAAGTCATCCATCGCAATGCTCACCCCCATTGCCCGCAAAGCATGCAGAGTCTGAGTCGTAAACTCTACATCATTCATCACGGCCGTTTCAGTGATTTCTAGCTCCAAACATTCAGGAGTAAGCCCGGTTTCGTGCAAAATTTGCGCCACTCGCTCGGCTAAATTGGGCTGCTGAAACTGTCGAGCCGATAGGTTTACCGCAATCCGGCTGGGAGCACAGCCGAGGGTTTGCCAGCGGCGATGCTGAATGCAGGCGGTTCGCAACACCCATTCGCCAATGGGCAGAATCAGGCCATTCTCTTCGGCTAGAGAGATGAACTTATGAGGCGCCACTAAGCCAAACAGGGGATGCTGCCAGCGAATCAGCGCTTCCATCTGAGTAATGGCTCCCGTCGTCAGGTTGAACTGGGGCTGATAGTGCAGCACCAGTTCATCGCGCCGCAGCGCTTGGTGCAGGTTGCTGTCTAGGGTTAGGCGTTCTGAGGCTTGCTGGTTTAACAAGTCCGTAAAAAACTGATAGTTATTTCTTCCCTGATCTTTAGCCCGGTAGAGAGCCGTATCCGCATTTTTTAGCAGCGCTTGGGCGTCGCGGCCATTGTTGGGATAAATGGCAATGCCAATGCTACAGCTCACATGCAGATCGTGGCCTTCTAATCGGAAAGACGGCAGCAACGATTCAGCAATGCGCTGGGCCACTCGAGCAGCATCCTCAGGGTGCTGAAGGGTCGGCAGCAGCAGCGTGAACTCATCCCCGCCCCAGCGGGCAATCGTGTCTTCTGCTCGCAGGCACTGAGTCATGCGCTGAGTGGCCTGCCGCAGCAGATCGTCGCCGACGGCATGCCCCAGCGTGTCGTTGATGGTTTTGAAATGATCGAGATCGAGAAACAACACCGCAAACATATCGTGGGTGCGCTCGGATCGGGATAGGGTTTGGCTAAGGCAACGACTGAACAGGTGGCGGTTGGGCAGACCCGTAAGAGAGTCATGGAACGCCTGGTGGCGCATTTTTTCTTCAGTGTTTTGGCGTTTAATGGCGCTGCCAATGCTAGCGGCGATCGCCACCAGAATAGACCCTTCACTGGCTGACCAAAGCCGCTCTGTGCGGCAGTCATCAAACCCAACATAGCCCCATAGAGTGCCTTCTACAAAAATGGGCATCATCAGAATCGAGAGAATTTCATCGCGCTGCAGCAGGTCTCGCTCCATTTTTGGAAGCTCGCGCACAATGCCGCTGACAGACGATCCCTCCTGAAAGGCAGTCAGCCATCCCTCTAGCCCAAACTGGCGGTAGGACTGATTACGCCAGTGAGGTTGTGTTTGGGTCGGTTTTACTGACTCCCGCACCCATTCATACTGAATGGTCGAGGCCAGGTCCTGGGTTTCCGGATGGATATGGTTTCGACAGACATACACCCGGTCTACTTGGGCGGTTTTCCCCAAGGTCCACAGCACTTGGGGAATAGCAGTATCTAGATTGGGATTGGTGAGGAGGTGGTTGGTGGCATTGGCGACGCCCTGCAACAGGTTGTCGCGTTTCAGCAACTCGGCTTCGTCTAGCTTGCGGCGGGTAATGTCTTCAACGGTGCCCTCGTAGCCAATGAGCTGGCCTTCGTCGTCATAAAGGGTGCGGGCGCATTCCGAAATCCAGATAGTGCTGCCATCTTTGCGGTATACCTGAGATTCAAACCCGAGCACTGCGCCATCTCGACCCATACGGTAGACGAATTCATCTCGCCGGGAGGAATCGACATAGAGCTGCTCTTGAATGCGGGTGAGGTGCTGGATCAGGTTTTCTGGTGAGTCATAACCATAAATGCGCGCCAGCATCGGGTTCACAATCATATAACGCCCATCCACCGTGCTCTGAAAAATGCCTTCTACTGCATTCTCAAAAATGCCTCGATAGCGGGCTTCTGCCTTTTGCAGCGCTTCTTCAGCTCGCTTCTGCTCAATGGCGATCGCCCCTAGCTGAGTCACCATATCCATCACCTGCATATCCTGGTTTGTGGGTGTGCCGGGTTGCAGACGGTATATCGCAAAGCTGCCCAGCACTCGACCCTGCGACGACAGAATCGGCATTGACCAACAGGCGCGCAGGTTGTGACGTAACGCTAGATCACGGTAATCTTGCCAGAGAACGTCAGTGGCAATATCGGCCACAATCACCGTCTCGCCTCGATACATAGCGGTGCCACACGAGCCTACCCGAGAACCTATTGCCACCCCATCAATCGCCTGGCAGTAGTCTGCAGGCAGATTGGGAGAAGCGCCGTGACGGAGGTGGGTGCCATTGGCGTCTAACAGCAACATTGACCCGATCACACCGGGCTGGCTCTGTTCTTCGGCAATTTGCACCAGCAGATTTAAAGTTTCAGACAGGGGGCGATCGCGCGCCACCATTTCTAACACCATTCGCTGCCGCGCCAGCATTGAGTCTGTTTGCTTGCGCTCAGTGATATCGCGTGAGGTCACTACAATTTCGAGCTGGGCGGAGCAATCTGGCGAAAACACTGCCTTACCGCGGGTTTCTAGCCAGATATACTGCCCATCCTGACGACGAATGCGATAGCTATAGGGTGAGACCTCGACCCCTGGTTGCAGCACGATGGTGCCGAGGGCTCGACGCACCTGTTCCCGATCTTCTGGGTGGATGAAGTCATCGTGGCAGCGCCCCACCAGTTCATCGGGCTCATAACCAAGTAGGGCGATCGCCGCGGGTGACGCATACAGACATTTCCCGGCCGGGGTAAACCGCGAAATCAAATCCGTGGAATAGTCAGCCAACAAGCGATGACGAAACTCACTCTGTTGCAGCGCTGCTGTCGCTAGTCGTCGCTCTATTGCGATAGAGATAGCCGTGCTTGCAGCTCGCAGCAGCCCCACCTCCAGCGGCTGCCATGGGGTTGCCGCCACACAGTTGTCAAACCCAATAAACCCATAAAAGGCATCATTCACCAGCAGTGGCAATATCAGCACCGACTGTATCCCCTGAGAGCCAAAGAGCCCCTGCTCGGCCTGGCTATACTCCGGCGCAATGCGGCTATAGGTTCCTCCTGCCGTTAGCGTGGTGATCACCGCCGCATCCACATTGTCATAGGAGAGACCCTGCAGCAGAGGCGAGTTCGAGTAGGATTGAATCCCCTCTGCACACCATTCATAGCGCTGGTTTGCCACCATCTGGCCAGTCTCATCCTGACTGTTTTCAAACACATAGACCCGACTGGCGTTAGATACCTCCCCCAGCATTTTTAAAGTACGAGGATAAAGGCGATCAATCGGATCGGCTGAGAGCAACACCTGCTGCAACTCCACTAGCGATCCCAGATAGGCCTCACGAAGTTCTAGGGCTTCTTCTGCTCGCTTACGCTCGGTAATGTCTTCTGAGGTGCCCAGCACCCCAATCACATGCCCCTCTGCATCGTGAATCGGAACTTTGCAGATGTCTTGCCAGATGGTGTCGCCATTCGCTAGCCGGTTTTCTCGCATGACATGCAGAATGGGCTGCGTGGTGGTTAGCACTGAGCGATCGCTCGTTTGGTACATCTCAGCCAGATTTGCGGGCCATAGCTCAAAATCCGTTTTTCCTTTGATCTGACTGGGGTCCGACAGGCCAGCACTGTCGGCAAACATTTGATTGCCCCCCTGATACACCAAATCTTTATCTTTCCAAAAAATGTATTGCGGTAGATTGTCCAGAATTAACTGCAGAAATGCTTCCTTCTCCCGCAGCACACGCTCGGCCTGTTGGCGTTCGGTGGTATTGCGCACGGTCATCACAAACGCCTCGCTGCCACAAGCCCCGACCCGCGCTTCAAAGCACTTCAGCTGACCGTCTAACTGCATCTGGTAGTTAATCGTTTGTACGGCCCCGGTCTGGGCGACGCGGTGCATTGCCTGTTGCACGAGTTGCGTTAGGTCGTCTGGCAATACCTCGCTATAGCGTCGCCCTATGAGTTCATGCGCTGGTCTCGGCAAGTCCTCAATCTGCTCAGCCTGCACATGGAGATAGGTGCCGTCTTGATGAAGGAGGAATAACAGTTCAGGAATGGACTTGAGAATGTCGCGGTTGCGGGTTTCGCTCTGACACAGCGCTTCTTCTGCTCGCTTGCGCTCGGTAATATCTTGCACCATGCCAAAGGCAACAACTGGATGGTTAGCTGGCTGGTCAACCAACCCGCGGATGGCAGAGACCGTCAGCTGCGCCCAGATCGTATGCCCCTGCTTGTGGATGTAGCGCTTTTCAATTTGATAAGAGTTGAGGCAACCTGCCAACAGGGACTCATACTCAGCCAAATCTAGATAGAGATCGTCAGGATAGGTAACGGATTGGAAGTTGCGCTGTTCAAGCTCCTCACTGGAATATCCCAGCATGGCGCAAAAGGCGGGGTTAGATTCGGTATAGGTTCCGTGTTCGGTGGTGAAGGCAATACCAATCGGCGTGGTTTGAAACAAGGTGCGAAAGCGGGCTTCACTGGTTTGCAGGGCTTGTTCAACCCGCTTGCGCTCGGTGATATCGGTAATAAACCCTTCGAGCGCCAGCACCTCGCCAGCCTCGTTATAAACGCCGTAGCCCTTTTCCCACAGCCATTTTTCTTCTCCCTGCTTGGTGCAGATGCGGTATTCGGTAACGTAGACCTTGTGCTGGGCGATCGCCGATCCGATCGCCCCCAGCACGTGCGGCAGATCATCGGCCTGGGTGATGTCATTAAAGGTTTGAACACAGCCCGCACCCACTAGTTCATCGCTGTGATACCCGGTTAGGCCGTAGCACCCCTGGCTCAGGTAGCGCATCGACCAATTCGGCGAGTTGTCAGTAATGAAGACAATTCCCGGTAGCGAGTCCATCAGCTCGGCCAATCGGGTTTGGTGTTGCCGCAGTGTGGCCTGCGACTGCTTAAGCTGCACCAGCAGAGCCAACTGAGGGGCGATCGCACTGAAGGTCTCTGTCCACTGCTGCATCGCTAGAGGCGGTGAAGCCAGACCAAACAGCAGCAGGGCTACTATAGGCGACGACTGCTGCCCTGGAGCACAGAGCGGGAGCGCCATCAACCCCGCCCAGCGTGGCGCCTGGCAGTCCGCAGACATCAGGTCAGCAGCGAAGGCTAGTCCTGATTCGACGTCATTTCCAATAGTTGTGATCCACTGGGGGTATGACTGCTGCCACAGATGGCCTAGCAGCCCCTCATTGCAGGGCAGTGTAGTGCCCACCCGAGCATTGAGGATGGATGATGGGGCGATCGCCTCCACAGCTAGTTTCCCTTCCAGAGCCCTATGCCCATCAAAATTGGAGGATGT
>JBGTOF010000193.1:0-6264 GCA_041742695.1 Elainellales cyanobacterium
TGCCCGCAGAGATCTCAGGGTTCTAGCGGGGGCTATGGCTTAGAGACAAAGACCTGCACCAGAACCCTGGGATCTTGGGTCTGTCGCTACTCGAGCAGCACGGTTTTGGTCATGATCACCATCCATTGGGCGGTGGTTGCACCTTCAGCGCCGGGCGGCACGGGGATGGGGTCGCTCCAGTCGTTGGGGTCGGCGTAGCCGAAGGCATGGAGGATTTTGATGGTGCGATCTATTCCCGCCAGGCTGCCGTAGAGCATGTGGCGCACTTTTTCGGGGGTGAGGGGCCGGGTACCGGGGTTGTTTGCCCCAGATCTAGGGGGCAGCGGCAGTGGGTCGGCCCCTGGGTTGTCGTTGGGGTCTGGTTCTAGATATTCAAACATCGGTTCTGTTTTCCTTTTGTGGTTGGGGGAAGAAAACAGAACGCGAAAACCCTAGCCACCCGCAGTTGAAGTGCAAACTGAGGGGGCTAGGGTACGATGAGCCTAGCCTCGCAATCTGCTTCGGAGATTTGCGGGGTTAGCTGTCTGTTGGTGGTGACACACCTTCAGGCAGCGCTAAGATTTTCGAGTTCTGCGTGGCCACCGTTCTGCTGAACGGCTTAAGGAAAGAGGATACTGGTACAAAAGCTCCCCGTCAACCGTGGAGGAGAGCTGATCTGTAAAGGGAAGTTGAGAGATTGCAGCCTCCATATATAGGAGTGACTATACTGATTTTTTTTACTTAAACCACCTATGTAGGGCAATTAAGCTGACATATTTCCACCTAATCTGCTGTACATACGTATTAGGCGAAAATTTTCCCTCTAATCGAATTAAGCATTATCGGAACCGACATTTGCGCCGCTACTATAGGAACAATCAGACTTGCTCACTGACACTCCCCCCACGAAGTCCTTCCGCGCGTGGATGCCGCCGAACGCTTTCAGGAACTCCAATATGCTTGTGAGGCAAATTTGAAAATTGATCTCATCTTCGAACTTCTCAAGAACCCAGACGCTATAGCCATCCTCACTCTTGCTTCAACAGTCGCAGCTGTCCTCGCCGCGTACTTTTCTTGGAAGCAATTACGAGTTCAGCGCTCGCGTTGGGCAACCGAAGACGCTCGCTCGCAACCGAGCATCTACCTCGGAGCCAGTCCTTATTGCACTGAGGAAAAACTGATTCATGGTGTATGGGGAGTGGATAATCACGCGTCGTTTCAACTGGAACTGTTAACGATAGAATCGGTCAGTCCACGAACACTTCGGATTGCTGATCTTGATCCAACAACAGACGGACCAGTTCCAAAGATGAAGCCAGTTTCTCTGGGACGAGTGATTGTTGTGGAAAAAGTTCTACCGCCGCAGTCGCCTAGCGGTAGAACCCAACAGGTTGGACGCAATTTTCTATTCAGAATTTCGGACTATCCGGAACGGGACACGGGCAAACAAGTTCGAATGAGATTTACCTTTCGAGAAGTGGATAATCCTCATTTAACCCGCAAAATAGACGCATCGCTTGAGATTCCAGCGCTCAAGCGTTACGAGCCCTAACCCCCCGCTTAAGCAGTTGCGTAGCGCGTGTTTAAAGTCCAGCTTGTATTATTAATTTATATCTGTGCTGATAGGACTTTAAAGGAGCTTTCATGCTTCAAAGCAAGATTTTTCGTGTTGCTCGCCCAACCGATCAATTAGATCAAGTTGTCAGATTTTACACAAATGGTTTGGGATTGCAGATTCTTTATCAGTTTGAGAATCATGACGGATTTGATGACGTGATGGTTGGAATCCTAGGAGAGCCTTATCACTTTGAATTCACACACCATCAGGGACACCTTGTAGGTCGCGCCCCGACCCAAGATAATTTGATTGTTTTTCACCTTCCCGATCAACAAGAGTGGCGATGTGCTGTTGATCAGATGAAAGTGACTGGGTATGAGCCTCTAAAATCCTACAATCCTTATTGGGATAAAAGTGGAGTAACATTTGAAGACCCAGACGGATATCGTGTCGTTCTACAAAACGCCTCTTGGGAAGCATAATTCGCTATGCAAATGATCACCGATCAAGAGCTTGCAGACCGCATCCAGCGCACCGACGTAGCTAATGATGCCTGGATGCGGGGCGACACTGCTGGCTATGCAGCGCTTGCTACACGAGCGGATGACTTCACTCTGATGGCTCCGTTTGGTGGAGCACCGACACGTGGCGGCTCAGACTGGGTACAGAGTCTGCCAAAGGCGTCTGCCGCCTTCAAAAATGGAACTTCAGTGCGATCGCAGATCTCTTGTAGGTTGGGTTGACGAAGAAAACCCAACCATTCCAGCTACTGTAGGTTGAGTGAAGTGCCAACACAACCTAACTCCCCTGATAGTTTTCTTCCCAAAGAGCTACCCTAAGCGCACCAGTTCTTTCACCCATCTATGCGCTAACCGCCGCGCCCAAAACCTAAGAGCCACCTAGCTTCTTCACCGCCGTCACCTGCAATGGACTACCGAAACTACATCACCATCGAACCCAATAAACGCGGCGGCAAACCCTGCGTACGCGGCTTACGCATCACCGTCTACGAAGTGCTTGAGTATCTAGCTTCCGAGATGACCGAAGCCGAAATTCTTGATGATTTTCCCGACCTGACACGAGAAGATCTAAAAGCCTGCATCGCCTATGCCGCCGATCGCGAGCGGCGGTTTATAATCGCTCCTCTATCGGCATGAAATTACTTTTTGATGAAAATCTATCGCCCAAACTGCCAAATCGTTTAGCAGCTCTTACAAAAGCCCTATGTTAAGCCTGACCTATCCCCACATCGAAAAAATCGAGCACCAACCCGCAAGATTGCAGCGCACCCCCCGCATTCGCGTTGCCCAAATCGTGATGGATTACCTCGCCTACGGTTGGTCAGTCGAAGAACTGTGCCACCAGCACCCCTACCTAACCCCAGCCGAAGCCCATGCCACCATGGGCTACTACTTCGACCACCAAGACGAAATCGACCAAGAAATTTCTCAAGAATGGCAAGATACCCAAGCCAATATGGCCCAAGCACCCAAATCACCGTTCTACACTCGCATGAAAGCTAGACAGCAAAGAAAAAAACATCAATGATTTCAGTTGATGGACTACCGCAACTACATCACAATTGAACCCAACAAGCGCAGCGGTAAACCCTGCGTACGCGGCTTACGCATCACCGTTTACGACGTGCTTGAGTACCTAGCTTCTGAAATGACCGAAGCCGAAATTCTCGATGACTTTCCCGATCTGACGAGAGAAGATCTAAACGCCTGCATCGCCTATGCTGCCGATCGCGATCGGCGGTTTATGACCGCTCCCCTGTCAGCATGAAATTGCTTTTTGATAGTTCTCCTACCAAATAACCCACCCTAAGCGCACCAGTTCCTTCACCCATCCATGCGCGATCGCCGCGCCCAAATCCCAGTATCCAACTTTTTCTGTTAAACAAAACTAGCTTCATCGAGTTCCGTGCAGATCATTTACTTCGCAAAACGAACCCGTTTCTCAGTGGCCACTACAAAGTTGTCAGCAACCTGATCAGAATAACTTTCCAATAAGCTTTGTAGGACTGCAACCTTATTGGCAGATCGTTCATCCTCAAGCCTCAGAAAGATAATTCCTCGGTGAGGCTGTCTTTCTCGGTAGACCTTCTCCCCAAAGTCTTTATCGCTGGTAATTAAGATCCAATTCTCGTTAAATGATTTTTGCAGAATTGTGTCGTCATCGGTACCTCGTGCTTCTTCGTATACCGAAAAAACCTCATGCCCCAAACTCCTTAACCACCGGGAAACCACAACTCCCGTATTCTCATCAACCAAGAAGCGCAATTAGGCAATCTCCTTCTCTAAAGGCATAAAACTTGCACTTTCTAAAGAGCGTGAGGCAAACAGAAGACAGGCCAGAATGTCATCTTTAACTAACCCTTCATACTCTTCTAAAATTTCAGCTGTCGTTGCCCCATGGGCCAGCAGATTCAGAATGTATTCCACGGTAAGACGAGTCCCTCGAATCACAGGTTTACCAACCATAATTCTTGGATCGGTAGTGATTCGGTTTAAAAGCTCATTATCAGTCATCATTCATACCTATCCATTGTGCAAATCCGGAATGCGAGGTGCGTGGAAAGACTTTAATAAACCGTAGCCCAAAGCGTTCTCAGCATAGTAGTTGCCACTATTGTTGTCCTTGGCTGATTTGAGCTTTGAGCCAGGTGCGAAAGTTGATTTCGGCAGCGACCTCATCCGTCTGGCAGGTGGTTAGAAACTGGTAGAGGTTGTCTTTAGAGACAGCGGGGAAAGTCGGAGATTGGTCGCACTCCTCATATTCCCCATCCCGCAACTCGTAGATGCGCCAAACCCTGCCGTTAAATCGCCAAAACTCCGGCACCCCCATCGCCGCATACAGGGCATTTTTGTCGATGTCGGTACGGTTAATGTCAACTTCAACCACCAGGTCAGGGGGTGGGTCCACCGCCAGATTGATTGCACGACCTGCCACCTGGGGTTGGTTTTGGATGTAGTAGCCGTTGTCCGGTTCAGCCCCTCGATCCAGATCTTCGCGATCGAGGGTGGTAGACCCCAGCGTTTTCACCCGCATCCCCAGTTCAACCACCAAAATAATGATGAACCGCTCGATCAGGCGAGCATAGAACTCGTGAGCTTCAGAGGGCATAGTGATTTCGAGGGTGCCGCGATCGTAGGTGAGGCGGGCTCGGGTGCGTTCGTTGAGCAGCGATCGCATTTGGCAGTAGGCCACCCAATCCATGCCGCGCAGAGCCACCCGGCTTTCCCCAGGGGCGATCGGCAATGTGTTCGGTGCTAAATACGTCGCCATAGATCGATTACGGTTGCCTCTCAATTCTAGGCTGCGATCATGAAGCCGATCGTTCTGCTGGAGGCCAAGCCACCGCGACCGCTGTAGCCACTCCCATGAGTCTCGGTGACAAAAAACCATGGATCGCGGTGAGTCCGCTATCTATGGGATGTTCAGAGAGGTAGAGGTGGCCGATCTCCCCAGCGGCTTATCCCTGCGGTTGGAGCTGCGGCGCGGCGCTCTCTGGGATGCGATCGCCGTCGTCAGACAGAGGCCTAGCCCGCTGGGTTTTAATCATATTCAAATTGATCGTCAGCAAAAAGCTGGTCAGGCTGGCGATCACAATCACCGGCACCATGGCCGTATCTGACAGCACGCTGAGAATCACCGTGGTGCTGATCGGGGTTTTGGTAATCGCCACATTCACCGCCGCCATCATGCAGACCATGCCAATGGTGGGGGGCACCTGGGGAAATCCGAGGGCGATCGCCAGCCCGATCGCCGCCCCAATGTAAAACAGCGGAAAGATAAACCCGCCACGAAAGCCCGAATGCAGCGTGCAGCTAATCGCCAGCATTTTCGCCAGGCCAATCAGCAGCAGCATGGTGACGCCAAAGGTCGAGCCGGTTTCAATAATCGTCTCGATTTCGCGCTCGCCAAAAAACAAAGTCTGGGGAAACACCAGGGCAATCAGGCCGATGGAGAGTCCCCCCAGGGTGGCCAACAAAATCGTGCGATGTTCCAAAGGCCGAGTCAGCCAGCCCACTGCGCGAAACACCAGTACAAACAGCGCCGCCACCGCCGCCCCGATCGCTCCCAGCACCGCCCCCTCCGCCAAATTCACCAACGTCAGCGGTGGTATCGAAGTGAAGTGATACATGCCGCCGATGGAAAGCCCCGTAGTCAGGCGAAACACCACAAAGCTCAGAATCGCCGCCAGCGTCGCCGGAATCAGCGCCTCGTAGTACTCCAACCCCCGCCGATGGGGAATTTCGAGCGCAAACAGCGCCCCACCCAAAGGCGCACCAAAGAAAGCCCCCAGCGCCGCCGACATACCGCAGAAGGTGAAAATTCGCGTGGTGCGCAGGGTGAGGCCCAGCTTTTGGGCCATCCAGCCGCCGACGCTGCCGTTGACCTGCACCAAGGGGGCCTCTGGCCCCGCACTGCCCCCCGCCACAATCGAAAACAGCGACGCCACCACCATAGCCGGAGTCTGCTTAATGTCGATGCGGCCAGGGTCGTGCACTTTCTCGACCACCAGAGACACCTCGCCGGGCAGACCCATTAGATAGAGCGTCAGCCCCACTAGCAGCCCGCCCACGCTGGCCGCAATCCACACATAGTTGGTGGCGGGGAAGCTCTCGGTAAAGAACGGTTCGAGGGTTTCAGGCAGGGTGTGCCATACCAGGTGCATAAACCCCTCCAGCACCAAGTAGTAGGTGGTGGCGACGATGCCG
>JBGTOF010000235.1:0-2996 GCA_041742695.1 Elainellales cyanobacterium
GTGCCTATCTCAACGATCTTATTGGCCAGAAGGAGTTAGTCAGGCTTTAAGCATAATTACTCATCGCCAAGGTGACGTGCTCCCTATTGGACGCTCGTTCCGCTGGAGTGGCTCCAGGCTAAAGAAGCAGACTATATTAATGCATTTAAGCCCGCGTTAAATGGCGGTAAAGTTAAGTCCTATTTGCCTTGAACGCCTCAAGTTGAACAGGAAATGAAACGGTTGCTGAGGGTACTTAATCGGCCTACATCAGCCTTTTCGGTGGTGCGCTCTGTGGTGATCGGGCGATACACTGAGGCCTATTATCCTCATTTTTTACTGGTGGTTAATCTTCATGATTGTATTCTTTTGTCTAATCGAGAAACCAGCGGGCGATCGCCATCCGACAAGCGTGGAGCAATTTTCAGTCCTACTGTGGCAGAGATGAACAAACCTATAGATCTATGCTCGGAGGAAGGTTTACGGCTAAGAACTACTGCCTGGATTTTTTAGTTATTCCCGAGCTTATCTTCTTTCTAGAGCAGGCAATTATTCAGAAAACGGCTTATTTAGAAACCGTAGAATTACTCGATGTTGGGGTCAAGACGCTTCCGTCTTTATCTATGTTGGATGGATTGAAGTTACGGGAAGAATCTGTGGACGTAGATTCTGCGGGTAGGCGATCGCTTTTTGATTTTGCATATTTGCGATACCAACAAAATCATTTGTCTTCATTAATCCATTCAGGCAACTTTTAATTGAGTTTCACGTCTTTTTCTCAAAGGGTTGTATAGAAACTTGAGTATCCCACTCTCAATCCTTTAAACAAGGTTCATGTGCTATGAAAACATCTATTATTCGGGTCTTGATGGCGTCTGGCTGTGTGCTGCTGCCGATGGTGCTGCCCCAAGAAGTAGCAGCGCAACGCGTGGTAAATATTGCCCCTGCATCCGATAGCGCTACTGCTCGGCCCGATTCATCTATTTCGGGGCAGTTCGACGCCATGGGGACGCCCGAGGTAGATCCGGCGTCGGTGCGGATCTTTGTCAACAATGTGGATGTGACAGCTAGCAGCACGATCACATCTCGCTTCTTTAGCTATCGACCGACACAGCCCTTTGCGCCGGGTGCGGTGCGGGTACGGGTCGAGTATCGCAATGTGATTGGTCAATCTCGCTCGTCCACTTGGATGTTTACCGTTCAGCCGCAGGCTGCCCTTCAGCTCAACGCAGTCACCCACAATGCAGTCACCGGGCTAACCACAGGCGCAACCTTCTCAGTCACGCTGAATGGCACACCGGGGGGGCAGGCGGCCATTCTCCTGGTTGAGAATGGGCAAGCCGTGCGGGAGTTGACCGCCCGCGAAACCTCATCGGGAGTATATACAGCAAGCCTGCGCGTCGGGGCGGGCGATCGCCTTAATGAAGCCATCGTTATCGGTCGTCTGCGGGGACAGGGACAGACGGTGTATGGGGCGGCGAGTCAGGCGGCGGCCTTTAACGTGGCGTCTGCACCCCAACCGCCCGTGAATCCTACACCGCTACCCGAGCCCGAACCGGTCTTTGAGCTGCAGCCTCGGTTTACCAGCCACCAAGATAACGATCGCGTGGGCACTCAAGGGTTTACCTTGGTGGGGCGATCGCGCCCTAATGCAACGGTGCAGGTGCGGGTGGTGTTGCGCGCTTCTGTATTGGGAATTGGGCTGGATGGGCAAACCCTTATCGATGAGACGGTGACGGCCAACGCCAACGGCCGGTTTGAAGCACAGGTGCCCTCGTCAGCCCTGGCCGGTTTGCCTGCTCAGTTGCAGTATCGAGTGCAGGCCACCGCCACCGATGGCAATGAAACCAGTCCCCGAACCGATTTAACCCTCAGACCCTAATTGATCTAAAGTGTTGTCCTAAAAGTTGGACTGAGCTAGATATGCGCTAGAAAGCTGGGTCTTGTGAACACATCCTGTTCACAAGACCCAGCTTTTTTTAACCTCCGTCTCTCAGTCGCCTGACTGCTGGAGCGATCGCCCTTTCCACTGCTGGGATCTCTAAAACGTTTTGCGCTGTGTTTCGGAATTGAGCTGAGAACGGTATCAAGTCGCACAAACTCGGGGTCGGGCTGACCATCAAGATGTCTGCTTAGAGTTAATCATTACGAGCAGAGGTGGGCATGGTTGGAACAATGCCTCAGCAGATGAGCCTAGAAGACCGCGCTAAGCAGTTGGGATTGCGGTTTTTCTTAGTGTCTTATACCGATTTGTTGGGTGGCACCCGTGCCAAGCTGGTGCCTGCGGCCAAAATTGCGTCAGTTGAGAAAGATGGCGCATTTTTTGCGTCGTTTGCATCCAACCTGGGATTGGGCCCAGATGCGGCAGAGATTGCGGTGGTGCCCGACCCCAATTCGCTGATCGTGCTGCCGTGGCAGCCGTCGGTAGGTTGGGTGGCTAGTGATGTGTATTTTAACGGCGCACCGTTTGAGCCCGCCCCTCGAATGATTTTGAACCGGGTGCTAGAGCGCTGCGCCAGCCTGGGCTACAGCTACAAAGCTGGGGTAGAGGCCGAGTTTTTTTTGCTGAAGCAGACCGACAGCGGCTATGAGATCGCGGATTCTCAAGATACCGCAGAGCGCCCCTGCTACGACCAAAGCAACCTGATGCGGCAGTATGACTTTATTTCTACCATCGTGGGTTACATGGAAGACCTGGGGTGGGAGCCGTACCAGTGTGACCATGAAGATGCCAATGGTCAATTTGAGATCAACTGGACGTTTAACGATGCGCGGGTGACGGGCGATCGCCATGTGTTTTTCAAATACATGGTCAAAACCCTGGCCGAGCAGCGGGGGCTAACCGCCACCTTTATGCCCAAGCCCTTTAGCCACCTAACGGGGAACGGGGCGCACATTCACAACAGCCTGTGGCAAGGCGAGGTGAATGCCTTTGAAGCGGGAGCCGACGCGGGTGGACTGTCGCCCGTCGGGTATCAGTTTTTGGCTGGAGTGCTGGCCCACGCTCGGGGTCTTGC
>JBGTOF010000332.1:0-86420 GCA_041742695.1 Elainellales cyanobacterium
TCGCCAAAAATTTGGAATGCAAACAACAGGGTGATCGCAAGCAGCCAAACGGTTCTCTTAAGCACAGACAAGGTTCTCCTTCCTTAAAGACATCAAAACAGGTCGCTCATTTATATGCAGCTAACAGCAGTGCAACACAGCAATGGAGTTACGAAGCCAAACTCCTCTCATATCAATATCATGCCATCGAATGGCGGCATTCCCAACGCTGATTTTGGGAGGCACTGCAATCACATAGTAGTTGAGAGTCGCATGACGAAGTACTAAGGAATGATACATTTCTGAGCACGCGTGCCCTGTGAAGTCCCATGTCTATCAGCCCATCTCTAATGTGTTGCGTTCGGTTTGCTCAGCCTTTAGTTAGGCTGTTGTGCTGATTCGCTCAATCCTGTTTAACGTCAGTTGGACTGGGTGCTAGATAGCGTAAAACCTCCTTGGCGATCGCCCTAAGGGCATATCCAAAAGCAAGGGGTGGCAGTTTCCTAGAAACTACCACCCCTTGATGTTCATACCAACGTAACGCCTAGTCTGCACAGCAAGCGCAGTCAGCGGAACGAGTCTGATTAGACTAAGCGCAACTCAGGATAGCCAGTCACCACTTCCTCAGACGTCATGGTTTCTCCTTCTGCCTGGGGCGTCCAGAGCACCTCGAGTGCAAGAAGGCGATCGCCCGACACGGTGCCTAACTGCGACAGAGCTTGGCGCAAATCAGCTTCAGAATTAATCGTAGGCAACTTCAGCTCACCCTGGGTTGCAGCCAGTAGCGTGACTACGATGTACTCACCCGGTTGGGTTTCTGCTAAAGCCGCTGTGCCACCCTCTTCTTCTACAGCGGTGGCTTTCTGAAGTTGGCTATTTACGTTCGATAGCGTTTCGCCGCTAAACTTGCCTCGTTCTGCCAGCGCTAGGCGGTTGAACTGCGTTTCGGCAGCGCTCAAATAGGTTTTGCTAGAATCTGCTCCGCCATAGGCCCAATATTCAGGATGGCGCATGAGAGAGAGCGAGGTTTCTTGCAGCACTTGAGCCAGACCTGCAGGCGAAGAAGTGTCTGCCTTCTCAGCAATACGATTCAGATCAGCTTGAAGCTCACGAGCATCAGACAATAAGCCCACCTGTAACCGCGCAATCGAGACGGATGGGTTGCTCACATCGCCCATCTCGTCAGAATCCGACCCATTTCGGAAGCTTCTGACCACGAAATTGGCGATAGAGATGAAAATGAGGATGGTGAACAGACCGCCAAAGCCACCTACCCCGAAGATTGGCATAATAAACGGGAAGCCAAAACCACCACCCGGATACCCATACCCGTATCCGCCACCCCCGGGGGAACGACTCGGGCGATAGGTGCGGGTTGGAGACGGTGCTCGAAATCCACCTCCCCCAATACGGCCACCACCCCGAGCGGCCAACGCATCGCCTGCACTACCCAACACAAGGGCACCCACGAGGGCAAAGAGCAGGATGGACTTGAACAGGGGCTTGATTAAATTGAATAGTCTTTTAGACATAGTCTCTTGCCCACATGAGCATGGAAGGTTAGCGCTTTTCTGAATTAAGGCTCTTGGCCGTTTGAGCCAGCTTCTAGCCAACCCTGATATGGAAATCGAATCAAGGCTTGTAGAGAGCCGCTAAGAAAAGCAAGGAGTCTCCATTGCGCTTAATGAAACGTTACATGAAAACACCTTACTTATACTTTACCGTGTTCCCTTAGTCGCTGCGAGCCCACTCGGAGTAGATTCTAGTGGGATCTCCGTACCCCATAGGGCGGTATTAATCCGTCTGCAATGGTTCGCAATTGATCGATACTAAAAATCGCTAAGATTCAGCATCCGCCGCCCACAATGGTGACAATTTCTAGGCGATCGCCCTCTTGAATCACAGTGTCATCCCAAAACTGACGGTGCAAAATCTCCCCGTTATACTCCACAGCCACCAGACGCGGATTCATCCCTAGCGAGATTAGCAAATCCGGCAAGGGGCATTGGCTTGGGCACTGATGCGCATCGCCATTTACCTGTAGCGTCACGGGTGTTAAGTGAGGTTGGGGTTGAGTCATGTCGCAATTATCGCAGTCGTCGTTTTCACAACACAAGATCACACCGCATTTCAACTATATATTTCAAGATTTCAGTATGGGATTCTGCTGTAGCTAGTCTGCAAAGGCTTGGCCAATGCGGCTGACTTCATCCTCGGTCAGGCTCCAGCCTAAGGCGCCAGCGTTTTGCTCAGCTTGGCTCGGCGATTTAGCACCTGGAATAGGAATGACGCTGCCTTGTGCAATGAGCCAGTTCAGCGCCACTTGGGCAGGCGTCTTGCTGTGGGCGTGGCCCACGTCCGTCAGCACCTGCACTTGAGGCATTAGTTTTGCGAGCCCGTCTTTGCTAAAGCTAGGGCTCAGCTGGCGCGCCCCTTGGGGCTTTTGGTAGGTGTCTGGCGTGTATTTGCCTGTCAGCAACCCTTGCGCTAGAGGACTGTAAGCCAGAATGGTAACGCCTAAATTTTTAGCCGTTTGCAACACGCTATTCTGCTCAATCTTGCGCTCTAGCAATGAATACTGCACTTGGTTAACGGCCAACGGCACACCGTGCTTGGCTAGCAGCTCATGAGCTCGCAGCATTTGCTCTGCAGAATAGTTGCTCACCCCTACGGTCTGGATGCGCCCCTGCTTCACCTCATCGGCAAGAGCCTCCATTAAGGTGTCTTGACCCATAAAAAAGTCGAAGGGCGAATGCACCTGATACAGCGCGACAGAGGGCACTTGCAGTCGCTTGAGGCTGGCGGTTAGCGCATTGGCGATCGCGCTCTTACCAAATCGCCAGGGCAATGGAAAGTACTTGGTGGCAATGGCGATCGCCCCCGGTTGCTCTTTCATAAATTGGCCCAGCAGTCGCTCTGACTCGCCAAAGCCATAGATCTCTGCCGTATCAAAAAATGGAACCCCGGCCTGCACGGCTGCTTGAAATGCCGCCCGCAGAGTTTCGGCATCATAGTCTTGGCCATAGCCCCAATAAAGACTATCGCCCCATGCCCAAGTTCCGATTCCTAAAGCAGGAACTGTGGTTTGGGTGGGGCCGAGTGTGAGGGATTGGGGTGTAACAGAATGCATGGCGATTGTTGCCTTAAAAGACGGTTTAGATACTCTGAATACGGAGGGATTTGCAAGACCAGTGGAGAGCAGCTCAACAAATCTTCATGAGCCATTGTAGCGAGCACCATGGTCGTTGCCGTCTATCCTAGTCCATAGGTTTTGGGTCAGTTTCAGCGTTGCGCGACTATTTCTAGCGCGATGGCTTCTCCCGATTGCGTCTGGCTGGGGAATCACTGAAACAACGTTAAACCGTGCCGCTCGCGTCGCGAACGGCACGGTTTAGGCATTTGCCGAACTGGCGTAAGCTCATCAGCTTGAGACGTTGGGCTTAGCGCAAGTCGCGCCCAAAGGGCAGCAGGCTCATCACCAGCAGCTTCATATGCTGTTGCGCAAACGGAATGCCGACGATGGTGATCGCCAAAATTGCAGCGTGAATCAGATGGGCGATCGCAATTTCCCAGCCAAATAATACAATCCAAATAACGTTGAAAATCACCGTGAGGGTGTTGTCGTCCGCTCCCGGCTTCACCACAACCCGTTTGCCAAAGGGCGTAAACATTGAAAAACCTAGCTTGATGGCCTGGATGCCAAAGGGGATGCCCACAATGGTGAGGCAAAGGCCCAGCCCGCCCACGATGTGCCCAACTCCGGTGATAAAGCCACCAAAGATCAGCCAGATAATGTTACCCACTAAGTTCATAATCGTTCCTGAAATCCTGAAATATTAAAGTCATCATTGTCTCGCGGGAGGACGCTGCTGGCATCTGTATCTGGGTCTAGGCTCCTCAACCCTGTTAGGCGGGTCGTGGTCATGGATGTCCCCACCTCTGTTTGGACGGGCGGGTCATGCTGTGCTTAACAGCGTGCCCGGTATAGATGCGCCTTAACCTGCGTCCTAAAGTATAGAGATAGCCGATATGCTGAACTATAGGCCTTTCTACTAGCACTATGGCGACCCGCGATATTCCAGATCTGACGACTGCATCTCGGGCAGACAAGATGCCCAGCCTTCCACTGCTGACCATGCTGCGGTTGGGGTTGTTTCAAATGTCTTTGGGGATCATGTCGATCCTAACGCTAGGCGTGTTGAACCGTGTGCTCATTGACGGATTAGCAGTGCCCGCAATTGTGGCGGCTGGGGCGATCGCCATGCATCAGTTTGTGGCCCCAGCGCGAGTCTGGTTTGGGCAGTTATCAGACACTAAAATGCTGTTTGGGCTGCATCGCACCGGCTATGTGTGGATTGGGGCTGTACTGTTTACGCTGGTGTCATTTTTGGCGGTGCAGGCGACGTGGGGGCTGGGCGGTAGTTTGGCAGCGCTGGGGGAATGGCGCTGGACCTTGCCTGTGGCTGGCTGGACGGGGCTGCTGGGGCTGCTATTTGCCATGTATGGTGTGGCATTAAGTTCCAGTTCTACTCCGTTTGCGGCGCTGCTGGTGGATGTGTCGGACGAAGACGATCGATCTAAGCTGGTGGGCACTGTGTGGTCCATGCTGATGGTCGGCATCGTGATTGGGGCGATCGTCAGCGGCGGATTGCTGCGCCAGCTCGATGCCAACGCGTCGATGGATATGCTGCGGCCCCAAATCAATCGCCTGTTTACGGTTGTACCGATTGCGGTTGTGCTGCTGGCGCTGATTGGGACTGTGGGGATTGAGCGCCAGTTTTCCCGCTTTGCAGTGCGCTCTACGATCCCTGAGCGAGAGGATCAAATCACGCTAGGGCGAGCGCTGCGAGTGCTGACTGCGAGCCGTCAAACTGGGCTGTTTTTTAGCTTTTTGCTGGTGATGACGATCAGCCTGTTTATGCAAGAGCCAGTGCTAGAACCCTATGGGGGCCAAGTGTTTGGCATGAGCTATGCAGAGACGACTATGCTCAATGCCTTTTGGGGAACCGGTACGCTAATCGGACTGAGCTTGACGGGTTTTTTGGTGGTGCCTCGCTTAGGCAAGCAGCGCACGGCGCGGCTGGGCTGCTTTTTGGTCTCGGGCAGCTTCGTAGTGGTGATTTTGGCAGGGTTCACAGCCGACCCTACGTTGCTGAAGAGTGCTATTTTCCTGTTTGGGCTGGCCTCTGGGGTTACGACGACTGGGGCTATCAGCATGATGCTGGATTTGACAGCGGCAGAAACAGCAGGGACGTTTATTGGAGCATGGGGGCTATCGCAGGCGCTAGCCCGAGCGATCGCCGTGGTGATGGGGGGCGGTGTGCTCAGCCTAGGTCGGCTGCTGTTTCCTGCAAATGTGACACTGGCCTACAGCGTGGTGTTTGCTTTGCAAGCCCTAGGGATGTTGTTGGCAGTGTGGTTTCTAGGCCGAGTGAATATTCAGGAATTTCGCGATAACTCACGGCAGGCGATCGCCGCCATTCTCGAAAGCGAACTGGACTAGTACTCACTAATGTTCTGCGACGCAAATAGGGCAACCCCACTGCCGGCTTTAGGTGCCAGGTTTCAGTGTCAGGTCGGCTCATGAATGCCAGATTGTACGAATGCTAGGCAGCTACAGCCAGAGCAGGTCTCCACTAGAACCGCCGCTCAAACTGCAGCACGCCCCCTGTACCGCCTGCGGTGTCATAAAAGCCCCGCAGCAAAAAATCATCGTTGATGCGGTAGCGTAAGTTGAACTGGGCGGGCACATCAGCGGTCAATACCACCAAGGTTGAAGCCGAGATTGTGCTTGTGATGTCCACGCCGAGTTCTGATGCTAACTCCAGGCTAGAATTCGCCCCCCCCTCAGACACAACCGTTGGAAATAGGCGGAAATCGGTTAGCCCTACCGCATTGCTCACAAAGTTTTGCACGCGGGTCAGCACTGCAGAGCCTGCTAGGTTGGCGATCGCCAGCGTGCCGCTGCCCTGACCCAGCGTATCCACAAACCCCCCGCCCAACAGCACCACAATTTCGTTTTCGCTTCGGTTGGGGCTGCTGGTTAGCTCCAAATTGTCGAAGATGCGGCTGGCAGGCCCCATTACCGATGCCCGCACCCGCACCGTGCCGACCTGCCCAATATCGGTAATCGGGGTTTCGGCAATCTCGGCCGCCGCAAACGCAGCGGTGCTAGTGCCGGGGATACGACTCACCTCTTGAGCGATCGTTTGCAGTTCCACATTGAGGAACGGATCGAGACCCCGATTGGGGCTAAATTCGGCGCTGTTTTGCGCCCCGCGCACTAGACTGAACTGGGATGTAAACAGGTTGACCTGCCCCGCGACCAATCGAATTTCGCCGCTAGGGCGCAGATCATCAAGGGTACCGCCGATGAGCAGATTGCCTTGGGCAACAAAATTGAGAATGGGGTCGAGAGTAATTCGCAGGCGATCGCCCAGGGTAATCCGCAGATTCTCAAACCGAGGCGGGCTGGTAATTGCTTCGGGGTTAATCTCAGGCGGCTCAGGATTCACTGGCTGCGCCCCGCTGGGTAGCTCTACCTGTCCCCGGCTCAACACCATATCACCACTCACCACAGGAGCCAGCGCAGTACCCGTGATCATCAAGTTGCCATCTACTTGGCCTTGATACAGTCCCTTAAAATTCAGCACGAGCTGGTTTAAATCCACCGTTAAGGGGTTTTCTGGCCCATTCCCAATCTGCACAAACTCATCGGGGTTAGAAATCGGCAACACGCCACTGGCAACAACCTGTCCCTGGCGAAATCGCCCTTCTAACCGTTCCACATCCACCAGACTGCGGTTAAACTGCACCGTGCCCGAGACCCCCGTCAACGGTTCTGGCAGCGACACCGCCGCAATGCTGGCATCCTCAAAGCGGGCACTGCCTACCACGATGGGCTGCGCCAGCGTCCCCGTGACTGCTACATCAATTTCGCCATTGCCGCCTAGCCAAGCGACCTGGTCATTGAATAAATTCACGAGTGCTAGAGCGTCATCTCGAATGCGGGCGTTGAGCACAATGTCGTTACTCTCAGGCTCTACCGTCATAAACGGGAAACTGTAAGGAATGCTGCCACTCACCCGCAGGGGATCTTCCTCCGCTAGCTGCATTTGCCCTAAAAACCGCAGCCGAGCGTCATCATAGTTAAAGCGAGTATTGACGTCGCGAATCGGAGTTTGATTCAAACGAGCGTTGACAATCATCAACTCACCCAGCGCTTGAGGATTGTCGATACTGCCTTCTAGCACGGCGTTTGCGTTCAAGGATCCTGTTGCATCCACCGGTAGTTGGAAAAAATCCCGAATGGCTTCTACGGGGATGTTTGCAGCCTCGAGCTGCCCCGACTGCTGATCGCCTCCTACGCGTCCTGAAAAGGTCAGAAATGACTCCTCGGTTCGCAACTGGAGGGGCAGCAGTTCTACGATTCCATCCGCGAGGGAGCCATCGGCAATCACCTGATCAACTTGGTATTCGGCCCAAGTCCAGTCTTGTCCCCGCAGGCTAAAATCTGCCGCCACACCGGCCTGCTGAGAGCCTGAAAAATTAAGCTGCCCCGTAAACCGACCGCGCAAATCCCCCAATTCAGGAAGGGCAATTTGCTGCTCTTGGGCCTCTTCTTGGAGCTGTCGCAGGGCCGTAATTTCGGCATAGCGCCGCAGCTGATCGATCAGTGGCGCATTGGGATCGCCCACGGGCTGGGGCTCTACGGTACTTGCCAAGACAAAGGGCAACCCTTGCAGTCCCCGACCCACGTCGTCGATCCTGAACCACTGCAGCGCGGTCAGCAGATCGTTGACTTCGCCCTGATCGGCAATAATTTGCCCCTGATAGGTGGGGTTGGTGTTTAGGTTTGTGATGGCGGCTGCAATCAGATAGCGGCTGTTATCGAAACGCAGTTCGGTATTGGTGAGGCTGAGTTCATCGCCACTGTAGCGAAATTGAGTTCGCAACCCCGAGGCCACAATATGACCTACCCCGGGGCGGACAATGGTGAGATCGCCTGCAGCATCTAGGGTTGCCAAGTTGATGTCTAGGTTACCTGTGGCTTGCCCGGTGATGTTGCCAAGTCCTACTTCTGGTGGTGGAATCAGGTTGAGGGCGGCAATGGGGAAGTTGGTGAGCTGTGCCGTCAGGCGATCGCCCTCGGTGGTGCCCTGGGCCACCGCATCTCCCTGCTGCACAAAAAAGAACTCGGGGCGGTTCTGGGCATTGAGGCGCGTGGCGATGCGATCGCCCTGCCCGCGTAAATCTATATCTAATCCTTGGTTGCCTACATATTGGATTGGGCCAGACAGTGGTTCAAACCGCTGCCGATTCACAATCAGGTTGGTCAATTGCAACGTGCCTGTTGCATTGGGCACGGCGGGTGTGCCGCTCACATTGCCCCGAAAGCCTACCAACCCCACCACCTGCAGGTTCGGCGGCAGGTCGATGGGTAGGCTTGCTAGCTCTACATCCTGAAGATCCACATCTAGGTTATAGCTGGGGAACCGCGGGGCGCTGGGGCCATCCAACTGAGCCAGCACAAAGCCGCTGGCAGACACACCCGGGCCAGTGGCTTGATTAATCTGCAGGCGATCGCCCAGCCACTGCACCGATGCTGTCAGCGGGCGCTCTAGCAGCGGCAGCCCTCGAGAAAATGCCACCTCGCCCGAGCCGCGAATGGCGCGAGGGCTCAGGTTAGCTAATCTGCCGTTAAAGCTCAGATCGCCATCAAACAAACCCTGCAGATCGGGCGAAAACTGGCGCAGCAGCACATTGTTGGCGACGATATCGGCCTGCCATAGTCCCCGCTCGGCATTAGCCTGCACGTCTACGGTGCCCCCTGCGATTTGGAGGGTGGCGTCGCTCACCCCCTGAATGGTGGTTAACCCTGGGGTTTGCAGGCTGCCGGTCAGATTGGCGCTGCCGGTAATAATCTGCCCCGTAATATTGGGCAAAAAGGGATCGAGATCAATGCCGCTGGCCTGGGCGATCGCCTGCCACTGCCCATCCTCTACGCTGCCATCGACGGTGAGCTGCCCACCGTTCACCGCAAATTCTGTATCCCGGAACTGAATTCGATTCCCCACTGAGCTAATCTCGCCACTGGCGGGATAGGTGCCCTGGGCTGTGCGCCATTGGGCTTCGGTTTCAAGCTGGTTGACGGGGCCGCTGGCGCGAATGTCAGCCGACACGGTTCCTATCCGCACGTCGCCCAAATTTAATCCATAGCCTTGAGCAATGGCGTCGGCTCCGACATCCCGCAGAGCCACGGTGGCCGAGAGTTCACCAGCTTCGCCCAGCAGCAAGTCGCCCTGCCCGGTAATGCTGCCCCCTGCGCTGGGGGCGATCGCCAGATCCTCAATAAAGAGGCGATCGCCAAACAGGTCAAACCTCGTTTGAATTCGATCTACGGCGACCTGATCTACGAGTAGAGGACGGCTATTGTCTATCGTGCCGCGAATTCGAGGCCGCTCTAACGGCCCGGTTAGAGTAGCATTGCCATTCAGCGCACCCTCAATGGGGAAGGGCAAGTCAACCTGGGCAGTCTGCCAGATATTCTCGGTGGGCACATCCCGTACCCGTATCCCCAAGTCATACCCGTTGTCGAGATGCACTGTCCCGTTTGCTACGGCTGGAACTGTGCCATAGACCGCGCGCACATTGTCGAGGGTGATCAGGCGTTCACGAAACCGCAGCCGTCCATTTGCTCGGCTAAAGGGCTGAGGGACGTCTTGCACCAACCCGGCTAAATCCTGAAACCGCACTGTGCCATCCAGCGATTCCAGCGTGTCGCCATTAATTGTTAGCGTTAGATTGCTGAACAGGGTGCCCTGGTCAAGCGTAACGGGCACTGCCAGCAGCGCGCTAATCTCGTTAGCCGCCACCGCATCCGTCTGAATCAACACCCGCGTACGATCGAGATTAGGCTGAGTTTCGCCCCCGACGCGCACCCGCCCGCCGCGCACTGAGATCGCGTCTACGTCATACTTCACTAACTCACCATCTTCGCGCAGCCGCACGCTGGCTTGCACATCCTCAAAGGTAACGGGTGACGCCACCCCTGGATTGTCAGCCGCGCCTGGCTTGTCAGAGTCCAGCATTAGAGCTAGGGACGGCACTAGAGTCAGGCGTGAATTGCGCACCCGCAGCCGCTCTAAATTGATGGAAACAGGCCCGTCGGGTCCATCTTGGGGTTGCAGTTGGGTTGTGACCCAGCGCCCGTCGGGCACCTGTGCGATGTAAATGTCGGCATTATCTAGGGTGACATCTAGATCTAGCTGGCGCGTCGTCAACACGTCTAGGGGATTGAAGTTTATCCCAACTGTGTCGATGGTGGCTCGGTCGCGATCGATTGCTGTCGCAGGCAGAGCCGATTGTCCCAGGGTGACGCCTGTGAACGAAATCGCTTCAATTGGCCCTAGTTCGACTGGGCGATTGAGGGTGATGCTAAGCTCCGCTGCAATCAACGGCACCAGCTCAAACCGGACAAAGTTTCGCACCCACAAGGCCCCGGTTACACCGCCCACTAGCACGACTGTGCCCACACCGAGGCCAACCTGCCGCCAGACGCGACGGGAGTCTTCAGCCTTAGATCGAGGAAAGTTTCGCTTGGGGTTGGGGGGGGTTGTCATTGTTGCATTACTCGGCGCTGTTGACAGATAAATGCGCCGCCGCGCTAAGAAAGATTAAGCTGGCTCCAACAGGCCTGTGGGATGAAACATGGATGCGATGCCTGTCGTGCTCTGCCCGATTGTCAGCCTGTCTCATGCAATGAATCTACCCAAAGTTAGGAATTAACCTTGCTAGATTAGTTCAACGATGCGGGCGATCGCCCCTTAAATTACATGACTGACCGATGCAGGGCGAGCGTAGGTTAAACCAGAGAAAAACTCAACCGTATCGCAAGACAGGCCAAGATTCATGGCTCCATTCTGCGGAAGACGGCGCTAATCCCTTAGACTTTATCTCACATTTTTTTAATTTTCTAAAGGGCAGAACCCGTCGCTACTGTTCAATCCCCATGCGGTTAGCCTAGACGGTCATGCGTTTTGTGCAAACTCCGCCAGAGAGGCTTTTGAGCAGTCAGAGAGGCAAGACCTTGATCAATTGGGCCTAGCCCTGTGCAGCAGCGTCAAATAATTAGACCTAGTTCGAGGCGTTAGTCAGAAGAATTAGACGGAATATCTAGGGTCAAAGGTTCCGGCCTAGGGTTTTCATTTGACTCTGACGGAACCATCGTTAGCTCAGTCAGGTCAGGTAATGCAATTTGCCGCTCTGCGGGTTTAACGTCTTCTGCTCGTGCTGGATTCTCGACCAATTCTTTCGCGGGCTGTTTCAAATCGAGAGGCAGAGCCAAGAGGGTGGGTTTCTCGATCCAGCAGTTGGCGACAGGCAAGGTCTCTTCGAGATCACCCATCGGTCGAGGAATCACCATCACCGCATGGAGTTCGCCAATGCGTTCGGCTTCGTGGATGCCAGCTTCAATGGCGATCGCCACATCTGATACGCGCCCCCGAATAATGGCGGTGCAGAGTCCTGCCCCAATAGTTTCACAGGCCGCTAGTTGCACGTCTGCGGCCTTCAGCATGGCATCAGCAGCACCCACCATCGCCGGGTATCCGCGCGTTTCTAATAGCCCAATCGATTGATTACTCAGTCGGCTAAAGCCGCGATCTGACACATATTGTGCTAGTCGACTGCCAATGGGCAGCACAGCATCCAAGTTCGGAGATGGACGTGAAATAAGCGACTGTGACACATACTCGCCATACTTCTGAGCGGTCTCAAACCCTGCTTCTACCGCTAGCCGGACTTCTGCCAAATTGCCCCGCACCACAGCCGTGCAGTACCCATCGCCAATCTTCTCGTAGCCGACAAGTTCTACACCCGCTGATTTCAGCATCATATCAGCCGTACCCACGATCGCCGGAAAGCTGCGGGTAGATACCATGCCAATAGCAGCCCCAAAATAGGGATCGGGCTGGAGTGGCTTAGTCGCACCCATATCTGGGGATGTAGCGCCGGTCTCCGATGCATCCATCAAGACTCTCCTTGGCGGGGATGATCCGCGGACTGCTGTGACTCAGCCCACTCGGCCATCAGCGCTTCCCGATGAGGAAACAACATAGCTAAAAGGCGATAAAACTCAACCTTGCCATACACCGGTGCAGATGCTGGAGGAAGAGACAGCAAAGACTCATTGGTAGACAGATGATTGAGATTGGGTGCGCTTACATTCGACATCCCTGCAGGGTGTGATGGCCTATTCCAAAGGGGAACAGACTGGGTCGCATTTGTTACACCAGGGTTAGGTGAACCATTGAACGCCGCTGACTCAACAGCCGCCTCAAGTTCGCTGCAATCCAACTCTGCTAAACAGAGCGATCCAGCAGGAATTGCATCACCTGCAGCTATGTTTGGGTTGTAGATTGTGGTCATGGCACCTACACACGCTTGTGCCCCAATTTTACCACTCCCTATCAAAAGCACGGCAGCCCCTAGGGTGGCGTCCGTCTGCACCTCTAGATCGCCCCCCATCGCCTGCAGCACTGAGCCACGCCCAATACAGGCACCTTCAGCAATGGTAAGCCGACACCCCACTGCCGCCAAGAGATGGACATCAGGGGCGATCGCCGCTTGTCGATGAACCGTTACTGTTCCGCCGCCCCAATGCTGGACGTCACTGACGCCATGTCGCGGTGCATCCTGCACAACCTCAAAATCTCCCGCCCTTAGGGACGCTGAATAATGGCCTCACCGACTCGACGTTTCGAGCGTGTATCCACACCATACATCCGCACATATTTTCCTCGATTATCCTGCATGCAGCGCTCCAGCATTGCCAGCACATCGGCATCGTTTCGCCCATCAATCGCGCCACAGCTCTGCCAAGAGCTAGTCTGGAATCGACGCTTATCTGCATACTCCGCTGCAACGCGGTGCCCTTGAGACAGCAAATCTCGCACCTGATGCACCACCTCACTGCTCAGCTTTCCTCCACTGGGAGCCTCATAGCTGCTGTTGGAACGCTGGCTGCTAGCAGGGCTACTGTAGCTTGATTGCCCAGAAGAGCCATAGCTGCTGGCGCTGCTGTAGCTTGATTGCCCGGACGAACTCCCGTACGACCCATTTCCATTGCTAGGCTTCTCACCTGGACGCTGAATAATCAATTCCGACACGCGCCGTTTATGCTTAGGGTCAATGCCAAACATGCGCACATATTCCCCAGAATGCTCAGCCAAACAATTTTGCAGTGCAGACATCACGTCTGATTCGCGGTTGGCCTCAATAGGAGAGCATGTATACCAGGAGCTAGTCTGAAAGCGCCGCTTGTCTGCGTGTTCTGTGCCAATGAGGAAGCCTTGTGACAGCAAAGAACGAATTTGATCAGAGGCTTCGGCTAGGACATTGCTGCTGCCATGATTGCCAGAAGACTGACCACTGTGACTGCTGCTGTAACTAGGACTTCTATCGTAGCTGGAACTACCGCCATAGCTGGAGCTGCTAGCCGCACGGCTGGCGCTTGGGGCCGAGTCTTCAGGGCGCTGCACAATCATCTCCGACACGCGTCGCCGCTGCTTGGGGTCAATGCCAAACATGCGCACATATTCTCCGGCATGCTCAGCCAAGCAGGTTTCTATGGCCGCAAAGGCCTCTTGCTCTCGGCTAGAGGCAACTGGGGCGCAAGAATACCAAGAGCCCGTCTGGAATCGGCGAGCGTCGGCATGTTCGGTGCCGATGTGGTATCCCTGAGCAAGCAGGCGGCGAATGTGTTCTACAACTTCCGGGTTTAAACGCATGGTAAGTATCTCTGAATTGTAGCTAGAACGACGAGAAGCTTCGGACTCGGAGGAGGCAGCGGAAGGCGCAAATGAAGGATCTGCAGTGTGATCGGCGGCATCTGTTGTTGCGACCCGCAACGCCTCACCCACACCTACAATGTGCGTGGTGAAATGGACGTCAACCGAGCGCACATCGGGCAGATGATCGGCGTCCTGCTGCGTCGTAATGACTGACCCCGAGGGCACAAACTTGCCGGATGGAATTTCCACATCCTGAATTAAGGCATGCATCATTACGATACATCCATCTCCCACGCGAGCATTGAAAATGGTAGAACGGAAGCCCACAAAGCAATCATTACCAATGTAGGCGGGGCCGTGAATCAGTGCTAGGTGGGTAATGATGGTGTTTTGCCCAATCCAAACTGAATAGGGCTGGTCATCATCCCCAGCAATCTTTCCCTGGGCCAGCCCATGAACCATGGCACCGCCCTGGATGTGGCTACCTTCTCCCACATAAAATGGTGTGCCCTCGTCTGCTTGAATAGAAGCACCAGGGGCGATCGCCGCATTCGCTCCAATTACCACTTCTCCCGTCAGCAATGACGCTGGATGCACAGACGCAGTGCTGTGAACTTGCGGCGTCCCGACGGACATAGACGATGAGGTCATAACTTTGGTGGGAGTAGCACGACTCAGAGCTACCATTCCAGCACTCCTTGATGTGTGAGCGTATACCAAACCTGCAAGATAGTAGATCTTGCGATCGCTCAACCTGTGCGCAATATCACAATCTCAAACTCTTAATCACAAATGAATGGAGGCGAGCCGGAGACATTCATATTGAATTCATACGTTCGCTTTAAAAAGTTGGCTCAAACTAACAGGGTTAGCAAAACGTTGCTCATAACCTCGAGTTCAATAGCAGTAACCTGTATGAGTGACACAGCCTGCTCAACTGTTTAATGATTAGGTCAAAAGCACACTTATCTCTGTCACATTTCAGACCCTGGAGCATTTGGCAAGGATACTCAACGGGCTTGGAACAATGGCGCAGAGGTAGGCACTATCAGAAATTCAGCTTAGGGATCAGCAGGGCTAGTACTCTTCCTCTCGCTTGCTGTACATCAGACCGGTATCCATACTGACAGTGTCAATAATGCCAATCACCAGCGCATCCAAAGGACGATCCGCAGAACTGGGGGACTGCCGTGCCGCACTCCCCCGGCTGACAAGCACCCACTCATTAACCCCCGCACCGACACTGTCGGCAGCAACCTCAAACTCAGGGCGTAAATTTCCTTGCTCGTCTACATACTGCAAGACGAGAAATTTAACGCCTGTAAGGCTGGATTCTTTGTGAGTGCTCACAACTGTTCCGCACACTTTAGCAATCTGCATCAGTGTCTATCGGCTCATGGGGCGAATGCCGCTAACGCTCTCACGGAACGCTTCTACTGCTTCGGTATAGCGAATGGGCAATACGTACTCTAAGTTCTCGTGAGGACGCGCGATGATATGGGTCGACAGAACCTGCCCTCCATTCACTCGCTTTACGTTCTCAATACCCGCTGCAACTGAGGCTTGCACTTCAGAGACATCGCCTCGAACAATCACGGTCACACGACCTGAGCCGATTTTTTCGTAGCCCACCAGCGTTACGCGGGCAGCTTTCACCATTGCGTCTGCTGCTTCAACAACTGCTGGAAAACCCAGCGTTTCTACCATTCCGACTGCAATTGCCATTGTTGTTTCCCTTCCAAAATATCTAACTCTGACTCTGAAATGCTGAAGCAAATTGCGTTCTGCTTATCTTCTATAAACGAAGCTAGCAGATACGCTGCGGCAGCTTGGCAGGAAGCCCGAGCCTGAATATGCACTAATTCAAGCGTCTGACGATGTTTTGGCGATCGCCGATAAACAAGCAAGTAGGAAGGGTTTTGAGCAACAGCTATAGTCTTACTGCTGCTAGCACCCTAACTAAATTACCTATCAACAGGATTGAAATGAACTCAGAGAATTACTTCAGTGCGCTATGACCTGCAACAGTTCTACCCCACAGCAGAACTGGATTGGCAAGCGAACATCCTGACATAAGCGACGATAAGCAATCAAGACATTAATTGAGAACACTCAGTATTGTATTCATTTGCCATTCAGCAAACGTTCGCGAACATCTAACAAACATTCATGAACAAAAATACTAAGCATTACTACAGTGACTTGACCATATATCTAATTATCCAATTGCACGTCTGATTGCTTGAACAGTAGTACTAATTCAACACTCATTCTGCACCTTTTTGACAAGGTCATGTCACCAAGTCTGCAAAACGCTTCACGAATCACCTTAGAATTCCCAACACTTACATTACTAGTGTGAGGTATTCTTTGGCAATATAAATCAAAGTAATTGTTTTTATATTGTCTATAATCTCAGATTATCTGAGTGATGGCTAGTCTTTGGTTAAGGGTTAAGCTTGGCCTCCTAACTAGTCGGGTTTGAGTCATGGCTTAGGGAGTGCTCTGGGCCTAGGAGCGGGCCACTGCGAAGGGAAAGGGAAAGGACTCCTGTATACCTGCTTTTTCCATGCTGATGGTTCAGGGGGCTGGGTTGCCGATGAAGCCAGTGAGTGAGGATAGAGGGAACCAATGCATGTGCTGACTATATTCTCAGATTGTAGTAATTTGATTCGCTTTATTGATTCTGATTTCGGAATGTCAAGCTTTATTTCGCTGTGTGTGGATTGAGCATTCCACGGACTTTGAAGTCGAGATTTTGCGTTAGGTGATTCTATTGCAATGGAATCACCTAACGCAAAATCTCGACGCCTTACATTCAACCGGACGATCTAACATTTGGAGACCTAGGATGGTAGGATATTGGTTAAGAAACGTTTACACAGAAGCCTGAAATGCATTGGCAGTAGTGCATTGGCCGGGATAAGGAAGAATGAGTTAAGAGGGGCGATCGCCCTTTGTCCTTGTCCGTCGTGATGGATGTACTGCTGGGGCTGCCAGTCCATTAATTTGGATCTAGACTGCTCTGTGATGAAGAGCTCTGTTAAGTCGGGCCAATGTTTGCTGCCATTGGCAGGTAATTCTCAGCCAAAAATTTTGCAACGTGCCTAGTCATTACGCTTGAATAAGCATTGAGCGAGTTAAGACGAGTTGGGCCAAGCAGGCCAACTTGCGGAACAGTGTCTTAGCAAGCAGGTGTGGTCGGATCTAGAGGGTCAAGGGGCAAATGACTGAGTTTCTAGTGGATTCGAGTTGGTGGGTTCCTCTCTACGGGGTGCTGGGGGCGGTTGTCACTCTGCCATGGTCAACTGGGCTAATTCGTCGCGCTGGTTCTCGACCGGCTGCTTATCTCAACATTGTGATGACTGTAGTGGCGCTGTTGCATTGCGTCATTCTGTGGACGGATTTATGGGATTTGCCTGCGCTCCATGTTGATATCCCTTGGCTTAAGATATTTGACCTAAACCTCTATTTCTCTATTGAGCTCTCGCGGGTGAGCTTGGGAGCAGCCGTATTGATTACAATGCTCAGTTTGCTAGCGCAGATTTTTGCACTGGGATACTTAGAGAAGGATTGGGCGCTCGGGCGATTTTATGCGCTGATGGGTTTTTTTGAAGGGGCGATGACTGGTATTGCCCTGAGTGACTCGTTGTTTTCTAGTTACGCGCTGTTAGAGATGTTGACCCTGTCTACTTATCTATTAGTGGGCTTTTGGTATGCTCAGCCTCTTGTGGTGACGGCAGCGCGGGACGCTTTCTTGACCAAGCGGGTCGGAGACCTGTTGATGCTGATGGGGGTAGTGGCCGTTTCGGCGATCGCCGGAACGCTTGATTATGCTGAGTTGACGGCTTGGGCAGAGACGGCACAGCTTGCCCCGTTGACGGCAACGTTGCTGGGATTGGCGCTGTTGGCAGGGCCCATTGGCAAATGCGCCCAGTTTCCACTCAACCTCTGGCTAGACGAGGCGATGGAAGGGCCTAGCCCCGCGTCAATTTTGCGAAATTCTGTGGTGGTAGCCTGTGGGGCCTATGTGCTGATTCGAATGCAGCCCATTCTGTCGCTATCGCCTGTAGTATTGACAACGCTCATGGTGGTCGGAGCGATTACTGCGATTGGGGCGTCGCTGGTTTCTATTGGGCAAATCGACATTAAGCGGGCGCTGTCACACACGACAAGCGCTTATCTGGGTCTGGTATTTTTAGCCGTAGGGATGCAGCAAGATGAGGTGGCGCTGATGCTGCTATTTGCCCATGCTATGTCGAAGGCGCTGCTCTACATGAGTGTGGGCTCAGTGACGTTGACGACGAGCACCCAGGATTTGACAGAGATGGGGGGGCTTGGTTCTCGGATGCCGGCAACGTCACTGGCGTTTGCGATTGGCAGCATTGCTATGGTCGGCATGGTGCCGTTTGGCGGGTTTTGGGCCATGCAAATTTGGGCGGAGCGGGTCACAGTAGGGGCACCCGGACTCTTGCTTGTTTTGCTGCTAGTGAATGGCCTGACGGCGTTTAATCTAACGCGGGTATTTGGACTCGTGTTTGCTGGAGAACCCCAGCCAAAAACGCGCCGGGCTCCTGAAGCGCCTTGGACAATTTGCTTGCCGATGGTATCGCTAATTGTGATGTGCTTACTGGTGCCGGCCATGCTATGGCAGTGGGAGTTGCTGCCTAGCTTGGCGAGTGTGCGATCGCCCCTGAGCCTAACTGTCATCGGCTCAAGCTTTGTGGGGTTTGGGTTTGGGGCGTTTATCTACCTCAATCCAGCGTTTGAGCACCCCCTAGGGCTGGGGTGGAAATCGATGCAAGATATTTTGGCGCAAGACTTTAGGACGGATCAGCTCTATCGGGTGACGGTCGTCTTTGCGGTGCGTCAAGGAGCGCGGGTTTTTGCCTGGTTTGACCGCTATGTGGTTGATGGGATGGTCAATCTAATTGGGGTTGCGTCAATTTTTGGTGGTGAGAGCCTGAAGTACACCATTTCGGGTCAATCCAAGCATTATTTGCTGACGGTAGTTATCGGCGTCATTCTAGGAATTGCGTCGCTGGGCTGGCTATTTTAATGGGCGAATGAACGAGGCAGGAACATTGAGATGCTGAGTATTCTGATTTGGCTACCCGTATTGGCAGGATTGGCGATCGCCTGTTTACCAGAGGCGATCATGACCCCAACTCGCAGTCGCCAGGTGGCTATGGCGATCGCCCTAATTGTTTTGGGTTGGACGGGGTATTTGTTGACGCAGTTTGATGTCCAGAGTGCTGGGCTACAGTTTCAAGAATCATTCGACTGGATTGAACCCCTAGGGCTGAGCTATCGGTTGGGGATGGACGGGCTGTCGCTGCCCCTGATCGCCATCAATAGTCTGCTGGTTTGTATTGCGTTGTACTGCAGCGATGTCAACCTGATTCGTCCTCGCCTGTACTATTCCCTGATGATGCTGCTTGCGGCGGGTGTAGCCGGTGCATTTTTGGCGCAAAACCTGCTGCTCTTTTTCCTGTTTTATGAAGTGGAACTCATTCCGCTTTACTTAATGATTGCCATTTGGGGCGGGTCGCGCCGGGGCTATGCGGCTACCAAGTTTTTGATCTACACCGCGATCTCTGGTGCGCTAATTTTAGCGGCGTTCTTTGGGTTAGCGTTGCTGAGCGGCAGCTTTAGCTTTGACTATGAGCAGCTGCAGAATATGGAACTGCCGATGATGACCCAGTTGGTTTTGCTGGTGACCATTGTGGTCGGCTTTGGCATCAAGGTTCCTATTGTGCCGTTTCATACTTGGCTGCCCGATGCCCATGTGCAGGCGCCTACGCCTACCTCCGTGCTGCTGGCTGGGGTGCTGTTGAAGTTGGGCACCTATGGCCTGCTTCGTTTTGGGCTAGGGCTATTGCCGGATGCCTGGCGTGTGATTGCACCGGCGCTGGCCATCCTGGCGGTAGTAAATGTGCTGTATGGCTCGTTTGTGGCGATCGCCCAAACCGATATGAAAAAGATGGTGGCCTATAGTTCTGTGGGTCATATGGGCTATGTGATGCTGGCGGCAGCGGCGGCAACGCCCCTGAGCATCGCTGCCACCATTGCCCAAATGATCAGCCATGGACTGATCTCAGCGCTGCTCTTCTTGTTGGTGGGCGTGGTTTATTCTAAGACTGGTACCCGGAATGTCGATATCTTGCAGGGGTTGCTCAATCCTGAACGGGGCTTGCCGCTTATCGGCAGCTTGATGATTGTCAGCGTTATGGCCAGCGCGGGCATTCCCGGCATGATCGGGTTTATCGCTGAGTTTCTGGTCTACCGCAGCAGCTTCCCAACATTCCCGGTGGAGACACTGCTGTGCATGTTGGGGACTGCTCTCACAGCCGTCTACTTTCTAAATTTAATTAATCGATCCTTTTTTGGACGACTGCCCGAAACCTTTGCCAATCTGCCCGCTATCTACTGGAAAGACCGCATTCCAGCGTTGATTGTGGTGGTATTGGTGATTGCGTTCGGGCTGCAGCCAGGCTGGATGATACGCTGGAGCGAACCCACAAGCTTGGCTTTGGGAACTCTAAGCGATCGCCCCACCACGACAGCGTTCGTAGACGTCAATCCCTTGCCCCTCCCTCTCTCTGCGCCTGCTCTAGTGGAGTAACCCCAAAGCCCTATATTCAACGCAGCTCACCGTTCTAATAGACCTTGCGCTATGACTACCCTGACGCCCTCTACCCCCGTGCCTACTGCTCTCAGTGCGATCGCCGAACGACTTGAAAACGGCGGAGCACTGCTGCCGGATTCACCAGAGAACCTAGTCGAAGTGGTGGGTGTGCTTAAGAGCTATGCAGTCGTGCTAGACGCCTATTCCATCAATCTCAACTACATTGCAGAGCATCAGTTTCTAGTGCTGTTTCCGTTCTTTAAATATATGAACGGAGACGTTACCGCAGGCAAGCTGATGCGCCACTGGCTGCATGAACGAATTAACTACGAGTTTGCTGAATACTGCATGAAGGCCATGTTTTGGCATGGTGGCGGCGGGCTAGATGCCTACCTCGACACGGAGGAATTTCGGACTCGTGCGACGGCAGCAATTCAGGCAAAACTGAAGGGCAATCTGATGATGCGCAGTATCAACCAGCTTTTCCCCCAGTTTTTGCTAGAGCAGATTCGCCAGCTTTCGTTCTATAGCGGGCTGGGCCAGTTTTGGCGGGTGATGAGCGATATGTTTATGGTGCTGTCCGATCGCTATGACGCAGGCGATATTACCTCCATCGCTGATGTGGTCGATCACGTTAAGCAAGGGTTGGTAGACAATGCAGCGATGCCCATTACCTATGCCGTCACTATTGAGGGCGATCGCTACGAGATTATCCCTCCCACTGCTGGGCTAACGTTTCTGATGGACACGGCTGTCCCTTACGTTGAAGCCGTGTTCCTCCGCTCCTTTCCCTTCTTTGGCACAGTTTCCTACAACGCGCAAGCACAACAGATTCCACTAGAACAGGCTGATTTTTCCTATGGAGTGCTGTTTGCCGATCCGCTCCCGACCGGTGGGGCAGGCATTCCTCCCACATTGCTCATGCAGGATCTAACCCACTATCTCCCCGACTACCTCCGGGCCGTGTATGCGGGGGGGCTACGGGGCAATGGTGATTTGCGAGTCAAGATCAACCAAAGCTTTCAAAAATCTATGTTCTGCGTGACGACCTCTGCCATTTTGGGATTGATGCCTCACCCGCTGAACACCTCTCAGCCTCAAGAACAGCAAGCCAATCGCGAATTTATAGACAGTTGGCTATCACGGCTAGAACCGTCTGCTCTATTGAAAGTGCAAACGCCGCAATCCTGAAGGCGCTACTGAATTACGGCTCAAATCTAGGCGTAGGCGATCGCTCGCCCCCGTAAAAGAAGACAGCTCTATCAACTCACCGTCCAACCTATATTCCCTATCGGCTTTTTTTAAAGTACAACCGCTTGACTGGGTGCGTGCTATTGCAACGAACCTAGAACGTGGCTAGCTATTGTATGCTAGGATTGACTGCCTGACTCAAATTGTGTCGGATGCTATGTCGCGCATGCTCAGTGCGAAGGAAAACGGAGCCTCAAGAGTACGGCTCTTGGGTGATAGGGGATGCCTATCTAAGTTCCTAAATGCTTGACGCGGCGCGCATCACACCCATCCACACTACAACCCCACAAACCCAAGGAGATAGTGATTTAAGCATGGTTAAGCTGCGTTTAAAGCGATATGGCAAAAAATTTGAAGCGAGCTACCGCATTGTTGCTGCTAATAGCACCAGTCGCCGAGAAGGTCGCCCCCTAGAAGAATTGGGTTATTACAACCCTCGGACCGATGAAGTCAAGCTTAACGTCGATGCAATCGTGCGACGCCTCAATCAGGGCGCTCAGCCGACGGAGACGGTGCGCCGCATCTTTGAAAAGGCGAATGTATACGAGCAACTCAACGCCTAGAGTAACGCCCCGTTCTGATAGCTCCATCAATCTTGTGATTGTCAAGGTTGGGTGACGCCTCCCTCATGCATCTTCAAGTCCCGATGCTCGTTGCGACGCTTCGCCTTATTGCCCAGTTCTGCCAGAGTTCGCGTATGGTCTGTGTTAGCCCCCTCTGCCCATGACTGTGTCTGACAGCCCAGACTTCAAAGCATTGGTGCAATTTCTAATTGCGCCGTTTCTTGATTCTCCAGAATCTCTCAAAGTAGATTGTGAGGTGTTGCCGCGCACATCGAGGGTGATGTTGCGTGTGGCATTTGACGGAGAGGAAAAAGGGCGAGTATTTGGGCGAGGGGGGCGCAATATTCAGGCGATTCGCACTGTGCTGCAAGCGGTCGCAACGCTGTCAGGCTATACCGCTCATTTGGATGTGTATGGCAGCACGTCGTCTCGAGATGGGGATGAGGCGGGAGCCCCCAGCCGACGCCCAATACCGCGACGTCCTCCTCAACGACGCGATTCGCCCAGCCCTTAACCTGGTTTGTTAATACACCCTTTATGGGAAAGGCTCTTACAATTTCACTGCCTAGCCTTGAGAGTGCGATCGCCCTAGCGGGGTCTCACGAAGAAAACCTGCGGCAGCTTGCCCAGTTGACTGGGGCAAATATTGTGCTGAGAGGGCAAGATCTATTGATTTCTGGCACAGAGTCGCAAATGGAGCAAGCGGCTCTATTGGTGCGATCGCTCGAGCCCTATTGGGTCGAGGGTAAGGCCATCACAGGGGTTGATATTCTAACTGTGCGTCATGCGCTAGACACCCGCCAGCAAGACGATCTGCGGCAGCTTCAGAAGGATGTTTTGGCGCGCACCCGACGCGGCGAAGAAATTCGCGCCAAAACATTTCGACAGCGCAAATACATTCAGGCGATTCGCAGTCATGATTTGACCTTTTGCATTGGCCCTGCTGGTACAGGAAAAACCTATCTGGCGGCAGTTCTAGCCGTGCAAGCGTTGCTGGCAGGCGAGTTTGAGCGGCTAATTTTGACCCGTCCAGCGGTAGAAGCCGGGGAGCGATTAGGCTTTTTGCCCGGTGATCTGCAACAGAAGGTTAATCCCTATCTGCGCCCGCTTTATGATGCGCTCTACGAAATGGTCGATCCAGAAAAGATTGCTGGGTTGATGGAGCGGGGGGTGATTGAAGTCGCACCCCTAGCCTATATGCGTGGGCGCACCCTAAACAACGCCTTTGTAATTTTGGATGAGGCTCAGAACACCACACCAGCTCAGATGAAGATGGTGCTGACGCGCTTGGGGTTTAAGTCACGCATGGTGGTGACCGGCGATGTCACGCAGACCGATCTTCCCAGCCATCAAAGCTCAGGATTGGCGATCGCCTCTCGTATCTTGCAACATGTAGAAGGCATAGCCTTCTGTCAACTCACCAAACACGACGTAGTACGGCATGCCCTGGTGCAGCGCATTGTCGCCGCCTACGAAACCTACGAAACCTGATAGAGCGTTAATCTAACGTCAGTTTGGGATAAGACGATTTTGGGGCACCGCGCTCCTCATCAATTTTGTGGATTTAGCCGATTGGCAATGATCGCCACCCCAAACATCGGCAGCGACACCGCCACACAAAGCAGCAACTGGCCTAAGTTGAGCGGAGTCGTAGAAAACAGAAAGTTCATTACACTCCACTGACTAAAGATGAACTGCAGGACAACCGCCGCCAAAATGCCATACCCAATCGCGGTTGCATCGCCGAGTGCTATCGACATCCCCCGTAGCCTCGCCGCTATCGTCGCCCAAAACTGACTAATGCTTAGCAAGTAGATAATTCGCCCCGCCACCAGCGCTTGAATTGCCATCGTTCGTGCTAAATCGACATCGTCCGTGGACTGGCGCACCCACTCAAACATGCCGAAAATCAAAATCCAGTTAAACACTGAAATCAGCGCGATGCGCTTCAGCAGATGCTTGGAGAGCAGCGGCTCATTGGGGTGTCGGGGTTCTTGGTTCATCAAGTTATAGGACTTGGGCTCAAATGCTAGCGGCACCGTCATGGCAATGGAGTTGACCATGTTGAGCCAGAGCACTTGCAGTGACAGAATGGGCAACACATCGCCCCGCCCAATCAGCACGCTCAGCAGAATGGTCATTGACTCGCCACCATTAACCGGCAGGATAAAGGCGATCGCCTTCATCAAATTGCGAAACACTGTTCGCCCTTCTTCTACTGCCGCCTCAATCGACGCAAAGTTATCATCTGTCAGAATCATATCGGCGGCTTCTTTGGCGACTTCCGTTCCGGCCCGGCCCATCGCGATGCCAATATCCGCCTGCTTCAGAGCAGGGGCATCGTTGACGCCGTCTCCTGTCATCGCCACCACATGCCCCCGCGACTGCAATGCCTCCACTAGGCGCAGCTTTTGCTCAGGGGCCACTCGAGCAAATACCGATCCATCTTGAACGGCATTGGCCAGTGCATGGGAATCCATATCCGCCAAGTCTTGACCGGTATAGGCGAGCACTTCATCCTGTTGGCTCAGGCCCATGCGTTCGGCGATCGCCGCTGCGGTTACTCGGTGATCCCCAGTGATCATCTTCACCTGAATCCCCGCTGTTTGGCAGGCTTTAACGGCGGCGATCGCCTCTGCACGGGGTGGGTCAATCATCCCCTGCAAGCCTAAAAACACCAGCCCAGATTGAATATCCCCATGATCGATTTGATTGGCCGTGGTGGATTTGATGGCAAACGCCAGCACCCGCAGTCCCCGCGACGCCATGTGTTCTGCCTGCAAAAAAATATCGTCTGGATCCAGTGCAACCTCTGGGCCATCCGCCATCTGCATCCGCTCGCAGCGTGCCACCACAGCTTCAGTTGATCCTTTGACAAAGAACTGGCGCTCACCGCTGGCGGTGTCGCGGTGCAACGTCGCCATGTACTGAAACTCTGACTCAAACGGCATGATATCTAGCCGAGGGTAAATCTGACTGAGATCAGGGCGAGTGTAGCCCGCCTTGCGAGCCGCCACCAGCAGCGCCCCCTCCGTAGGGTCACCCACAACTGACCATGTGTGCTCTTTCTGTTCCAGTTCTGAGTCATTGCAGAGCATCCCCGCCATCAGGCACTGGCGCAAAGGCAACGACATCTCCTGTTGCGACAGGGGCCGATCTTCGCCGTCTCGTAGTTCCCCTCTGGGGGTGTACCCTTCCCCCGTTAGCCCATAGTGGTGCCCTCCGGCAAAGATGGTTTGCACCGTCATCTGATTTTCTGTCAGTGTGCCGGTTTTATCAGAGCAAATCACAGTGGCGCTGCCCAGGGTTTCTACGGCGGGCAACTTGCGCACAATGGCGTGGTGGCGTGCCATTCGCGATACCCCAATCGCTAGGGTGATCGTGACTACGGCGGGCAAGCCCTCAGGAATGGCACTCACCGCCAGCGCCACCGCTGCCTCAAACATGGCGATGGGGGTATTGCCATAGCCTAGCCCCACCACAAAGGTAAACGCCGCCACGGCCAAAATGGCGTAGAGCAAGGTTTTGCTGAAGCGGTCAAACTTGCGGGTGAGCGGCGTCGTCAGGGATACGTTTTCCTCCATCAGTTTAGAGATGCGCCCGGTTTCGGTGTTGCGCCCGGTGGCGATCACCACGCCTTCCCCCTGTCCTACTGTGACAAAGCTGCCAGCATAGGCCATGTTGAGCCGCTCAGCTAGGGGGGTGTCTTCGTCTAAGAGCTGTACATCCGATCCGGCGCGTTTTTCTACTGCAACAGATTCTCCTGTTAAGGCGGATTCATTAACTTGAAAGTTGCGGCAGTGCAGCAGGCGTAGGTCGGCGGGGACTTTATCCCCGGAGGTGAGCAGCACAACATCCCCCGGCACGAGATCGCGGGAGGATACCTTGATAGTTTTCCCATCACGGCGAATCATGGCGTCAGTTTCGACGGAGGATGCGAGGGCGGCGATCGCACTTTCGGCCTTTGACTCTTGCACAAAGCCAATGATGGCGTTGATCACCGTGACACCCCAGATCACCCCCGCATTGACCCACTGCCCCAGTAGCGCCTTGATCAAACCCGCAATTAGCAAAATGTAAAGCAGCGGTTGATTAAACTGCAGCAAAAACAGCACGATGGGGCTTTTGCTGGGTTTGCCCTTTAGTTCATTGGTGCCGTAGTGGGCTAGCCGTTGCTGTGCTTCATGAGACGATAGCCCCGAGGTTGGGTCAACGCTGAGTTTTTCGGCGATCGCCCCCGACTCAATGTGGTGCCAGGCTAATTGGGTTTGAGGCTGCGCCTCTGAATTTGGTAGCGGCTGTGCCACGGGGTTTCCTCCTTGAACGGTCTATGTTAGGTGAATGATGGGGCTGATTTGACAGCAATAATGGCCGTAGAACCAGTGCGGTAACGCCAGTGCTGTAGAACGAGAACGGTATATTAAAACCGCTGCAGAGTGCGGAATTTCTCTAAACTCAAGGCCGCACGTTAAGACTTGACGCGATAGCGGTAAGGTCGGTGGGGTATGGGTTGGCTAAGATAGAAACCCGTCGGATGTGAGTCACGCCCCGGCCTCACATCCCGTCCGCGTCAAGGGGTTTCTTCTAGCTTCCGCTTGTATGGCATGATGGCTGTCGATCTGCGACGTTCACCTCGTCTGTGCTGACAAGTGGCAGGCAGTCGTTCTACGAGCAGCACTTCAGACTTTAACCCGCTGACAGTCTATGGGGATGATCCTATGGTTGCACCCTGCCAATGGAATGAATGCAGGACTGTCGCTGCTGTCGCGCCTGATGGCGGTGAGATGGATCGCAGGGAGATTGCTGTGGCACGATCAAGGGCGATCGCCCCCGTCGCTGATTTCTCCATAGATTAGCTAGACGGGTTGGCTAGCCAGATTGGCTAGACGGCTTAAACGATAGGGTAGAGACACCCGAATCGGAGCCTCGCACACCACTTCAGCCCGTGTTCATTTTATAAGGGCGTGCGTTGCAGATTCTGTATCGTCCAGCGACTGGCCCCCGTGCTGAGAATTGAGAAATGGCGGAACCGCTTGAACGGCAAGGGTTTCACGATCTCCTTTTATTGTGTAGTTACGTGAGCGGTTATAAATCTTGATATCACCGCCATAGCGGATAGAGCAAACCAATGGGCAGCGACGTGGGTCATAGTCGAGTATTGATTGGGGTAGGGGGCGGCATTGCAGCCTATAAGGTGTGCGAGGTGGTGTCATCACTAGCAAAGGCGGGTGCAGAGGTTCGCGCCATTCTGACGGAAGGGGGGCAGCGGTTTGTCACACCGCTGACGCTAGCGACCTTGTCGCGCCATGCGGCCTATACCGATGCAGACTTCTGGCAGGCCAGCCACGGGCGACCGCTGCACATTGAATTGGGGGAATGGGCTGAGGTATTGTTGATCGCGCCGCTAACGGCAAACACCCTGGCCAAGCTGGCGTATGGCCTAGCAGATAACTTGCTGACGAACACGGTGCTGGCGTCTACCTGCCCGCTGTTGCTGGCTCCGGCGATGAATACCGACATGTGGGAGCAGCCGACCGTGCAACGCAACTGGGCACAGCTCGAGGCGCAAGCGCGCATTCACACGGTGGGGCCAGGGGACGGGGTGCTGGCGTGCGATCGCACCGGAGCAGGGCGCATGGCAGAACCAACTGAGATCCTCAGCCATTTAGAATCGCTGCGCCATACCCACGGTCGCCGTGATCTAGTGGGGAAACACCTGCTGATTAGCGCAGGCGGCACTCGAGAATTTCTCGACCCGGTGCGGTTTATGGGCAATCCTTCGACGGGGAAAATGGGGGTGGCGCTGGCGCTGGCCGCCCAGCATCGAGGCGCCACCGTGACGCTGGTGCATGGGCCCATGGAGCCGTCGTTGCTGCGATCGCTCCACGGGATTCAGGCGATCGCCACCCCCACCGCAGACACCATGCAGCAGCAGCTGCTTGCCCACTTGTCCCAAGCCGACTGGGTGGTGATGGCCGCTGCCGTGGCCGATGTCAAACCCGCCACCTGCCATCTCACCAAGCTGCCCAAGGCCGAGTTGCCCAGCCAGTTGCCGCTGGCCCCCGTGCCCGACATCGTGGCAGAACTGGGGCGGCAGCGACAGCCCCAGCAGCGGCTAATCGGCTTTGCCGCCCAAACTGGAGATATCGTGCCGCCTGCCTTGGATAAGCTCAACCGCAAGGGACTGGATGCGATCGCCGCCAATCCCATCGATCAGCCGGCCAGCGGCTTTGGCACTGACACCAATCAGGCCATTTTGCTGGATCGCCAAGGCAGACGCCGAGAGGTGTCGCCCGGCAGCAAGCTGTCTATGGCCCATCAGCTGTATGATTTTGTGCGTGAGATAGAAGACCCCATTCAGACCTAATTTTTCTTCACGAGGGTGGGCATGCTAAGGACGAATCGTGCAAGATTCCTCTACCTTTCCCCCAGGGCTGTGAACGGCTGTGACTTTCCCTGACGATGACGCGGTGCGGTTTAATGTGCTTCGGCAGTATCAAATTTTGGATACGGAGCCGGAGGAAGCGTTTGATGATGTAACCGGAATGGCGGCGCAGATTTGCCAAGTCCCGGTAGCGTTGCTGGGCATCTGCCGGGGCGAGGCGCAGCCGCCTGCCACCCATCCCCACCGCTTTTGGATCAAGTCGGTGCAGGGCTGGGCGGGCGATCGCACACCGCTCGAAGACTTGGCGCTGTTGGACTATACCCTGGGACAAACCGACGGCTTGGTGGTGCCCGATACCCGCGCAGACGTGCGCTTTGCGGATGATTCTGTGGTTGCCGCAGAGCACCGCATTCGGTTCTATAGCGGGGTGCGCATTGTCAGTCCCGGGGGGGTGCCGTTGGGGGTGCTTGCGGTGATGGACTGGATGCCGCGACTGCTCACCCCCAAGCAATTGGCCGGACTACACGCCTTAGCCCGCCAAGTGGTGGCACAGTTAGAGTTGCAGCGCCGCACCCGCGCCCTGACCGAGGCGATCGCCAAACACCATCATCTCGAAGCCGACAAAAAGCTATTTTTTAACCTGTCGTCAGAGCTCCGCTGCATCCTCGGCTACGACGGTTACTTCAAGCGGCTTAATCCTGGCTGGCGCAAGATTCTGGGCTATTCTGCCGCTGAGCTGATGGCCAAGCCCTTTATTGAATTCGTGCATCCCGACGACCGCGCTACCACGCTGGGCAAAATTCAGCGGGCCATTGCCGGGAGCGATCGCATCACCGTAGAGAACCGCTATCGCAGCCAATCGGGCGGCTATCACCAAATGGCCTGGCAGATTTGGCAAATGCCGGGACGGCAGTCGATCTATGCAGTAGGCACCCATCACGGCAGGCTGCCCCTCGACCTTCCAGCAGAGCCCCCCGCAGCCACACCGGCACAAACCGAAGAAGCGGCGATCGCCCAGGCGCTCGTGACCGCCCTCAATCAGCACTCCATCGTGGCCATGACCGATCGCAACGGCGTCATCACCTACGCCAACGACAAGTTTTGCGAAATCTCTTGGTATTCCTGCGAAGAACTCATCGGTCAAGACCACCGCATTATCAACTCCGGCCGCCACGACAAAGAATTCTTTCGAGATCTCTGGCAGACCATTTCCTCGGGTCATGTGTGGCATGGCGAGCTGTGCAACCGCGCTAAAAACGACATTCTCTATTGGGTTGACACCACCATCGTGCCCGTCATCAACCAATACGGCTCGCCTGAGCACTATGTCGCAATTCGCACCGACATCACCGAGCGCAAACTCGCCGAAGATGAGCTGAAGACGCGATCGCACCTGGCAGAGCTAGGGGCAGAAATTGGCGCGATCCTCGCTGCCGGGGGCACCGTCACCGATATCCCCAGCCAGTGCGTCACCCAGTTGGTCGATTATTTAGAGGTGCCCTTTGTTCGAATTTGGACCCTCAATTCGGATAGCCGACTGCTGGAACTTAAGGCCACCGCGGGCAACCACAGCGCACCAAAAGAATTTCACAATCTGATTTCGTTAGGAATTTCCATCATTGGCTTCATTGCCCAAACGCGCAAACCCTATCACACCGACAATGTACCGGGCGACGTCTGCATTGGCGCTAAAGACTGGGTGGACTATGAGCGGATGCAGACGTTTGCAGGCTATCCCCTGATTGTGGAAGATCGACTGATTGGGGTGCTGGGTATCTTTGGGCGATCGCCCCTTTCCCATGCCACCCGCCGCACCATCGGCTGGATCGCCAACAGCATCGCTGTCGCCATTGACCGCACCTGGGCGCGAGAAGAACTTCTGAGCCGCCGCGAGGCGCTGCTGTTTCGCCTCGCCAGCCAAATCCGGGATTCTCTGAACCTAGATGCCATCCTCGAAACAACCGTCACCGAGATTCGCACGCTGCTGCAAATTGACCGCTGCCATTTCCTTTGGTGTTGGACGAACGATGATCACAGCACCCTCGTGATTACCCACGAAGCCTATGGGCAAAAGCTGGACAGCCTGCACGGAGACTACCCCGCCGACATTGCCGCTGTGCTGTCTCGCTATATTTTGGATTTGCGAATGCTGCGGGTAGAAGATATCCACGATGTCACGACGACCGACACCGACCTATGCGCGGCTCTGGCTCAACGGGGGGCGATCGCCCAACTGATGATGCCGCTCGAAACCCGCACCGGGCGCATTGGGGCCATCGTCTGCAGCCACCAAGAGCCGCGCCCTTGGAGCGAGAGTGAAGTCGATCTACTGCGCGCGGTGGTTGATCAGGTGGCGATCGCCATCGACCAGGCCGAACTCTATGCCAAAACCCGTGCCGCCGCCGCCGCCGCCGAAGCCCAGGCCAAGCAGCTGAGTGAAGCGCTGCACCACCTGCAAAAGACCCAAACCCAACTCATTCAAACCGAAAAAATGTCGAGCTTGGGGCAGATGGTGGCGGGCATCGCCCACGAAATTAACAACCCCGTTAACTTTATCAACGGCAACTTGGTGCACGCCAACAATTACACCAAAGAGTTATTAGAACTGCTGCATCTCTATCAGCACCACCATCCCGAACCGGCTGAGCCCATTCGAGCGATTCTGCAGAGCATCGACCTAGACTTTATTGGCGACGACCTGCCCAAGCTGATGGCGTCCATGAAAATTGGGGCCGATCGCATCCGCCAAATTGTCCTCTCCCTCCGCAACTTCTCTCGTTTAGACGAAGCCGAGAAAAAGCCGGTAGATATCCACGACGGCATTGACAGCACGCTGCTGATTTTGCAAAATCGTCTGCGAAACTGCCCCGACAGCGGCACCATCGAGATCGTGAAACACTACGGCGATTTGCCCCCGGTGGAATGCTACCCCGGCCCGATCAACCAAGTGTTTATGAACATCCTCTCTAACGCGATCGATGCTCTAGAAGATCATCCCGCGCCCCGCCAGATCACCGTGGAAACTGCCTTTATTCCACAGGCTGATGCGATCGCGCCGCAGGCCGATGAAATGGAGAGTCCTGTGAACCGTGACAATGCCAGCACAAGTGACGACGAACGGGCAGGCACCGCGCGGATTATCATTCGCGACAATGGGGCAGGCATGTCGGACACAACGCGCGATCGCCTCTTTGATCCCTTCTTCACAACCAAACCAGTGGGCAAAGGCACCGGGCTGGGCATGTCCATTAGCTACCAGATTGTGGTGCAAAAGCACAGCGGCACGTTGGAATGTCGGTCAGAACCAGGTAACGGCACTGAGTTTGTGGTGCAGATTCCCACTCACATGGGGCTGTAGGCACTGTAAGCACTGTAGGCACGTGCCCTATACTCTACTCGCCCACGGGATGAAGCTCGCGCCAGCGCTGCTGCACATCTGAAATCGAAAACACGGGATGAAACTGCAGGCCCTGTTTGGCGTAAAGCTCACCACCCCCCTGCAGCCGATCGACCAAGGCAATGATGTGGTTAACCTGATACCCCGCCGCAATAAGGCGCTCTACGGCCCTGAGGGCAGATTGTCCCGTGGTCACCACGTCTTCTAGCACAACCACCTCGCTGCCAGGCGGCAGGGTGGGGCCTTCGATATAGGCCTGAGTGCCGTGGCCTTTGGCTTCCTTTCGCACAATCAGAGCGGTGAGCGATCGCCCCTCATAGGCCGCCACCACACTGGTTGCGGTAATCAGCGGGTCAGCCCCCAACGTGAGACCCGACACGGCGATCGCCCCCGGCGGCATCATGGCTAGGAGCACCCGCCCCACCGCCAGCCCACCCCACGCATGGAGCGCCACCTGCTTGCCGTTGATGTAGTAAGACGTGGTTTGCCCGGAGGTGAGCAAAAACTCGCCCTCGCGATAGGCCACGGCGCACACCAAGTCCAACAAGTAGCCTCGCAGCAGGGGCAACTCTGCCGTTGCTACTTCGTGAGGCGTTAGGGATAGCACGGGGCTCGTCATGGGGCTATTCATAGACACAATAATTTGTTCACAATTTTGGAGCGCGGCAGTTGGCTGCGCTCCAAAATCATGCCATAGCTCGGGCTCAGATCATGGCCCAAACCCAGCATTGCTCTTGTATGGAAAAGTCCAGGGTGCAGGAGTTGAACCTGCCTAAGGCGAATTATGAGTTCGCTGCCTCATCCGCTCGGCCAACCCTGGTAGGAATGCACCACCGCCACGCTGCTCGTCACGGCTGTTGTGAGCAACTCTGGCAGAAACGCACCGACCTGCCAGAGATTAGATAGTATTGAATACTATCAGTAGATAGCTCTGACAGAAAGGTTACGCTCTAGCCAACTATTGTATCTTGTTGCTGCCAACCCCACCGGTGGGGAGCAGTTGGAGACTCATTTGACATGAAATTTAACTCAACCGTTGCGCTAACGTTGGTATTGCTGTCGCTCATGGTAGGGGCCGGGGTAGTGAGCGCAGCCTGGGGCTATGCGCTAGGGCGCGAGGCTTTGAAGGGGGTGACGCAACCCGATGTCCGCCCTACGGTGCTGAGTGAGGGAGAGTCTCAGGCGCGCACCGATGACGTGCTCATCATTCCTGAAGAGAAGATTTTGGAAGACGTGAAGGCTAGAGTCAACACCCCAGCGCAGAACTAAGGGTCGCCCTGTGGCCTGAGGTGCAGATCTGGCACCCGTTTAGTGCAGTGTTGCAGAAGTGGGTAGAGTCGCCTGCATGCTAAAAACAGCAGGTTCTGCTGTGACAGGTGGCAATACCCGGTTGGGCGATCGCTCCCCCCAACGCCGCCCTAAAATTTCATCAGGACAGCAGACAGCTAGGCTAGCTGGGTGCTAAGTTCAGAGGAGTAAATTCGATTTTGACTGGGCTACGCTTTCTGACCCACGCTGCCCATGTATTTTTGGCAGGGTCGGGGCAGCAGATGCATCTTGTCTGAAATAGGTTATCTAGTGGCGTATAGGGCGGATATGTTGTACCCGCTATCGAAACGTTTCTAGAACGCCGCATGGCATCTGTCTCTCTCTATTTCAAGTTTTTTTAGTTTGTGCGATCGCGCCCCCATGATTTCCCAGCGCGGGCGTATCGGCCCTGTTCCCCTTAGCATCCGCGGATGATTCCCCTGGCTCAACTTCAACCTCTGGCAAATGGTCTTTACCTAAGCAGTTCAGACATTGCCCTGCGTCTGTTATCGGTGCTGCTGCTGATTACTATCAACGCATTTTTTGTGGCAGCCGAGTTTTCTATCGTCTCGGTACGGCAGTCGCGGATTAACCAACTGGCCTCAGGGGGGGATGTGCAAGCCCGCACTGTGCAAGATTTGCAGCGCAGCATCGAGCGGCTGCTGTCTACAGCGCAGTTGGGCATTACCCTGTCAAGCTTGGCCCTCGGGTGGATTGGGGAGCACACCATGGCGGTGCTGCTGCAGTATTGGCTGCAATTTTTGCCGATCCCTGTCGCTACGCTCAATGTGTTGACCCATTCTGTAGCGGTGCCGGTTGCCTTTTTCCTAATTGCTTATCTGCAGATTGTGCTGGGAGAACTGTGCCCTAAGTCGGTGGCGATGATTTATCCCGAACAGTTGGCGCGGTTTTTAGGGCCACCGAGTCTGGCGATCGCCCGCGTGTTTAACCCGTTCATCTGGGTACTCAACCAGTCCACCCGCATGCTGTTGCGGATGGTGGGCATTCGCACTGGTGGGCATGGCTGGTATAGCCGCATCACCCCCGAAGAGTTGCAGCTGATTATTCAAACCTCTAGCACGTCGCCCGACTTAGAAGAAGAAGAGCGTGAACTGCTGAACAATGTGCTGGAATTTGCCGATGTCACCGTGCGCGAGGTGATGGTACCCCGCATTAGTATTGTGGCGATCCAACGGAATGCCACTTTCAAGGATGTGCTGCATGAGGTGGCAGAGTCTGGGCACTCACGCTATCCCATCATCGCCGAATCGTTGGATCAGATAGACGGCGTGATTTCTTTTAAAGATCTAGCAGAACCTTGGGTGCAGGGGCAGGTCAATGACGATAGCCCGCTCACGCTGTGGATTCGCCCCGTTCAGTTTGTCCCCGAGCATCTGCCCCTGAATGAGCTACTGCATCTAATGCAGCAAAGTGGGCAATCGCTGGTGATGGTTGCCGATGAATATGGCGGTACGGCGGGTCTGGTGACGCTGAAGGATCTGGCGTCGGAGATCATTGGTGAATCGAAGGAACCCGAGGGCGAAGAAGAAGAGCCCATGATTCAATATATAGACGAGCGGACTGTGCTGGTGCAGGCGCAGATGAATCTAGAAGAGGTCAACGAGATGCTGTCGCTGGCGTTTCCCTTGGCCGATGATTACCAGACCCTAGGCGGGTTCTTGATTCATCAGCTTCAAAAAATTCCAGCAGAGGGAGAGCTTCTGAGGTACGAGAACCTAGAACTGCAGGTCACGTCGGCGGCAGGGCCACGGCTGCAACAGATTCAAATCGAACGACTGGCGGCTTCTGAAGCAGATGCGGAGGCCAGTGAGCATAGGCTGGAAGATGACACTCAACCGGATGCTGATGCGGCGATCGCCCACCCCGACTCGCAGATTCTAGACTCGCAGATCTCGAACCTACACTCCCCAAGCTCACAAGCCTCAGTGCATCCCCTCCCTGACGAGCCGTCTCACGAACACTATTAGGGTGATGGCCCTCGTGCGAGCACCCTCTGTAACCAGATAAGCGGTTCAGATGGGCGGTATTTAAAACCAGGTCGGAGGTATTTGAATTCGATAGAAGGATGAGTCGATGACCTATTGGTTGATGAAATCAGAACCAGGTGTATACGGCATTAAAGACCTAGAGCGAGACGGCACCACGCTATGGGATGGCGTCCGCAATTATCAGGCGCGAAACTTTTTGAAGGAGATGAAACCGGGCGATCGCATCTTCTTCTACCACTCCAATACATCCCCTCCTGGCATTGTAGGGATAATGGAGGTGGCTGAAGCACAGGTGATCGATCCGACGCAATTTGACCAAGACAGCAAATACTATGATCCCAAATCCAGCCTGGAAGATCCTCGCTGGCATACTGTGGCAGTGGCGTTTGTAGAGCAGTGGTCCACAACAGTGACGTTGGATCAGCTGCGAGACGCGTTTAGCCCTAAGGAGCTGTTGCTAGTGCGGCCGGGGAATCGGCTCTCGGTGATGCCGATCGAGGGGGCGATCGCCCAAGCCATTCTCAAACTTGCGAAGCCTCCCGATTAAGGACCAGCTAGCGAATGGCTTAGCCTATATTCGCCAGACTACTCCTGGTGGGGACTATAGAAACGACATCCAAACATTATCCAAATATCGCGGGTCGAAGAAAAAAGGGTGCTCCCAAATGGAAGCACCCGAACCAACACTATTCAGAATCAAGGAGATTAACATCAGCATTCCGCCATACCCAGAACCAACCAGGCCCGCTAGCAGAAGCTTTGTTGTTTATTAGCATAGTTAGCCTGTGGTGCTTACACCAGCGAATTTCATACTCTTCATCGGAAAAACACAAAATTTGTCGTGAATTTCCCGGGTTTGTGAGGAGACTGCCGTACATATACGGACTAAATCTTGTTCCCAACGTTCGATTGAGCACTAGGCGTTTGCGAGGTAGGGCGGGCGGGCGATCGCACAGAGGGTTGCACCCCCTGCAGCCGTTTCGCCAAGGACGAGTGAATCGGCTGGGGTTTGCCCATGGTGTAGGTGATAGCGTAGCTGCGGGCCAGCAGCCCTAGCCATAGCGCCGGGAATCGAGGCTCTAGCGTGGGTTGGAGCGATCGCACGACCCCCGGTAGCCACTGCAGCGCCCAGCTCACGAGCGCCGTCAGGCTAAAGCTCAGATAGGTGCCCAACCAGCGCAGAATATCTTTGCTCCCCGCAAGTTCCCAAATCCACAGCAATAATTTGGGATTTTGCAGGGCGGCCTTCACCGCCATACGGTTGAAGGGCACCCAGCCGGTTCGGTCTTTGATGAAGCGATCGGCAATATTGGTAGATTCGGTTCCCAAAATTCCGAAGAAGGTATTGAGCATGGCGTTGACCCGTTGTGGGGCCACATGCTTACCCGTAGGCACCATCATTCCCTTCGAAAACAACCAAGTGACGGCAATATTGCTCTGAAACGCGCGAATCTGGTTGAGGTGGCGTGCCTGTAGTAGATCGTGGCGCAGCGCGGTATCCAGCAGATCTGTAAGGCGCGACAGGTTTCGCACCAACGCTCCAAAGCCCGTAAAGACCAAGGGCGATTGCAGCGAAGCCGCGTCCCCAATGGCCAGAATTCGATCAACTGCAATGGTGCGATCGCTCCCCCGCACGCTGAAATAACCAGGAATATAGCCAAAGGTGGCCTTTTTCCAGGTCAGCTGGTCTAAATTGCAACGGCGATACTCTGGCAGCACCGTAAAGAAGTCTTCATACATTTCCAGTAACGAGCCAGGGTTTTCGTGGTTTACCTGGTGATAGTGAAACAGGTAAAAGGTAAGTTCCTTCCCTTGAGCCGGAAATAGCTCCCAAATCAGCTGCCGTCCCCGCGAAATATCGCCGTGGGTAAACAGCACATCGCCATAGCGCGAATCCCACACGCCCGGCTCAAACCCATCCGCAATCACAGCGCCCACCGTCGGACAAACGCTGTCGAACGCGTGCCCTCCATTCAGCTGCCCCGCAATGGGCGAGGCCGTACCCATCGCATCCACTAGCAGGCGCGCTGTAACCGTGCGCGGGGCTTGAGACGGCAGATGCACGGCCTGCAAGGTAACGCCCGATGACGATACCTCCACCCGCTCAAATTCTGTCTCGTCCCATATCGTGCCGCCTGCTGCTCGCAGCTTGTCTCCGCAGAGGCGCAGCAGCTTTTCTGCATCAATGGCCACATTCAGCACGGTGGGCGTGTGCAGCACGGGCGATCGGCATAGGGGGGGATTATTGCCATCAAAGAACTTGTGGAAGCCGTCTTCATACTCTGCGGCAATGAGCGTCTCAAATTCCTCTGGGGTAAATAGCCCCAGGTCAATCAAGCTTTGAAACTCCATGCGAGAGATGTTCCACTCTCGATTCATGCGGCCAAAGGGCAACCGCTCGACGAGCAGCACCCGATACCCTAGCCGTGCCATGACGGCCGCGTGAATCACGCCTAGCGCCCCGCCGATGTATAACAGGTCATAGCTGGGTGGGCGACTGTGGTCGGCATCAGGCATGGGGAAGACAACCGGTTGGGGCGATCGCCGCTGTTGGGCGCCGCTGCGCCACCGTTGTTCCCACCAGTAGACGCGCGTGAGATCAGCTTCCCCATTGGGAATGCGGCGGAAGTAGTGGGCTGTCAGGGGATAGTGAGGAGCTAGCGCGTCAAAGATGGACTGCTGCGCCAAGTCAATGGTCGGCAGTTGGGGATAGTGATGGGGAAACGCATCGCGGAGGGCCGCCACTAACTGCTGCAACAGATGAGACTCTTGAGGAAACGGGCGATCGCCCCAGCGAAACACCTTGAGGTAGGTCGTGCGCATGGCTGACCACACAAACCCCGACAGCTCGTTCGACAGTCCACTCCCCGCCGACGGGGCTGTGCCCGCGGGTTGCAGAGCCCGCAGTCGAAACCCATCCGGTGTGGAGATCTTTTCTCCCCAACTCGGCGTATAGACTTGGTGCAGCCAGTGATGCACAGCAGCTGTATCCGGAGTGGGGATCTCTACATAGAGAATCTCGTTCATGTCTCGCTCTTAAATCCCTAACGCTAAAACCCTGGTTTGCCCCATGTCTGCCCTTCGGCAATTCATGAAGTTCGACCATTTATAAAATTCAACCCGCGGAGTGTGGAGTGCATCTGCCCTCCCTCTCCATCTTCGCTCAACCTGGGCCAGATCTGTAGGCAGAGGGCAAAGCCGTAGCTCCTCTTACCAAGTTCAATCGGGCAAGCCAATGGATGGCATCTTAAGGCAGAGCCGAGGCAGACCATGTAGCATGTAGGGGGATATTTGCGATCAGGGCGATCGCATTGTAGGTTTAGGATATCTTTAATATTTAAAGTGAAATCACAACTGCAGTGAGGGATAGGGCTGCTCTGGCGAATCAGGCACTAGGACGACGGACATTGCTGCTGACTAAGCGCCTCCAGCCAGCCCCTTTAACAGCAATCGAGTTCACGGTTTCGGCCACAGTTCCATTTTTTGAATACCTTGGCAGGATGAAGCGACATGGGCAGCAACGGCAACCAACCCTTTTATTCCACACAAATCGACCTCTCGATTGACCTACGAACCCAAGTGGCCAGCATTCTCAATCGTGCACTTGCGTCAACACTTGATCTAAAAACCCAAGTGAAGCAAGCGCACTGGAATGTCAAAGGCATGGATTTTTATCAACTCCATGAGCTGTTTGACGAGATGGCGTCAGAGCTGGAAGAGTTCGTTGATATGATTGCTGAACGGGTTACAGCACTTGGCGGCACGGCCCTAGGCACTGCCCGTATGGCTGTTGCCAGCTCCATTTTGGAGGACTATCCTCTAGAGGCCATTGAGGGCAAAGACCATATCGTAGCTTTAGCAGAGCGCTATGCAGCCTACGGCAAGCTGGTGCGTGACGATATCGACGAAACTGATGACTTAGGCGATGCTGACACCGCAGACCTATTCACCGAGGTGTCTCGCGCCATTGACAAGCGGCTATGGTTTCTAGAAGCCCATCTGCAAACGGCTCCAGTACTACTAGAAACAAACGGATCGGCTAACAAGTCTGATGCAGACAAGGTCGGTAAGAAGATGGCCAAAGAAAAGCGCGGAGCCAAGTGACGTGTATTGGGTCAGAGATGAAGCTGGATCAGCGATAAATCGCGTTCTTAGGTGGTGGCTTAACGCCCAGCAAGCTGGCTTGATTCTGTACTTAAAACTGGGAAACTCAGGGCGATCGCTCCCCATTGCCTTCCCTGTCCACTGGCCACGGTCCACGCCGTTTAACCACCTTCCGTCGTCCACCCAATCACGGCAGCAGCCATCGTGAGGCGCCGAGTCTTATCAAACGAGCGATGGCGTACCACTGCCTATCCCTGAATTCCAACCGCATCGAAAATGCTATCGTGAGCTAGATGGACGATATCGAGCAAAGCTATCGCGTATTGGGGTTAGAGCCGGGCGCTTCACTAGAAGAGGTGAATCAGGCCTATAAGGATCTGGTGTTCGTTTGGCATCCAGATCGAATTCCGCAGGATAAGCCTCGCCTTCAGGAAAAGGCTCAAGAGAAGCTGAAAGAGCTAAACCAAGCGCGCGATCGCCTGCGGACGTCCTATCGCAATGGGTCTCGCTCGACAACAGCTAGCTCCAAATCCAGCACATCTACTCCGCGAAATCCCTATCAGTCCAGCACATCTCAGTCCAGCGAATCGTCTGCCCACTCAACCCCGCCCAAGTCGTCTGCCTCATCCTCGTCGAGTTCCGCGCGCACTTCTTCGCGCTCCTACTACCAGCCGCCGCCACGCCCTCACTATTATTACCAGGGCTATAGTCAAGCTCGACAGCACAATCCTAACTCTAGTGGGTCTAGCTACAGCGGTTCCAGCTATACCCCCCCCGGGCATCAAGCCTATCAAAGCTATCAGCCGCCGCCCTCTTCGTCATCTCAATCCAACCCTTCCCAAAACGGGCGATCGGCGAGTCAGTCAGGCAGTCAGCCTCATGCTAAGCAGCAACCCCCCGATCTGAGTGGGACGGATCTTAGTGGGCAAAACCTTAAAGAGAAGGACTTGGCCGGTCGTAACCTTAGCAATGCCAATCTCAGCAACGCTAATTTAAGTGATGCCTTCTTACATAAAGTGAATTTGAGCGGGGCTAACTTACACCGCGCAAATCTGTTCCGGGCCAATATGCTACAGGCCAACTTAAAAAATGCCGACCTGCGTGAAGCCAACTTGATTGGGGCTGACCTAAGCGGTGCAGACCTGACCGGAGCTAACCTCAAAGGAGCGCGCGTTGGTGTTCAAGACAAGTTGATGGTGAAGCTAACGGGAGCGGTTTTGACCGGAGCAACGATGCCGGATGGCCGACTGCATGCTTAAGGCTGAAGTGTAGAATCTGGCGGCTCAGTTGGGGCTAGATTGCCCCTCGCTGTCACTAGCCCGTATGACGCTAGTTTGATAAAATCCTAAACCGGTTCCGCCTATAACGTAGGCAAAACCGGTTTAGCGTTGTTGCAGCCCTGCAGCGCGGAGCTAAAACAAAGCTATTGAACTCACCTTGGATGGGTTATGCGTTGCTGAGCATCTCAATGAACACGGCAACCTTTAAAGTCACTTGATGATTGCCTTATTTAGCGTATGGTCTTTGCGGCGCAAGGCTGCAGTGCTTGAGGGGCAGGTCATAAGTGCAAGCGTTGACAATAGTCCGCCGTTTGGTTAGGGTCTCGTTCTGCCACGACATGCGAAAGCCTATCTGCTCTTGCTGCTAATGGCAGACTGGCAATGGATCGGGTTGGTGCAGATCGATAGCTGCATCAATCCAGTGCCATGGTGCGCTAGTCAAAAGCCTGACACACCACCTGTATGGAACAATTGGCGTCACCAGCGGCAGCGGACACACCTGCTTTACCCTTACGCTTCCCAATCAAGTAAACGGTTTGATCCAAAGAATTAAAAACTAGAGATGCAACCCCCTAAAGTAGAAAAGGCAACACTGCAAAACGTTAAAGTGTTAATAATCTCTATGTCGAATTATGAAATACTGTGGGAGGAAGGTGCATAATTAACAAAAAAAATAGAATTGTCGGAATAAGTTGTGTGGCTAAGAGACGTGGCTTAGACATGAGGCCAGAAGCTGCTGACACTTAGAGCAAGTCGTCTAGCATAGCGATTTAATCTCCAGTTCGCCCAAATTAAGCCCTGATACTGAACTCCTGCATCCCGATTGACACCAAAAAAATTGCTTAATAATGCCTCGTATTCTTGTTATCGATGATGACCCTGCAATTTCTGAACTGGTTGCCGTAAACCTGGAAATGGCAGGCTATAGCGTGAGTTTGGCCCCTGATGGGGTAAAAGGGCAAGCATTGGCGCTGCAGCTTGTGCCCGACCTGATTATGCTCGACCTCATGCTGCCCAAGGTCGATGGATTTACAGTGTGCCAGCGGCTACGCCGTGACCAGCGCACGGCCGATATTCCTGTGTTAATGCTAACGGCTCTGAGTCAAACTCAGGATAAGGTAGAAGGGTTTAATGCAGGAGCCGATGACTACCTGACTAAGCCGTTCGAAGTAGAAGAGATGCTGGCCCGCGTACGTGCACTGCTGCGGCGCACAGATCGCATCCCTCAAGCCGCCAAGCATACTGAAATTCTTAACTTTGGCCCGCTAACGTTGGTGCCAGAGCGGCTCGAGGCCATTTGGTTTGACCACACAGTGAAGCTTACTCATCTCGAATTCGAGCTGTTGCATTGCTTGCTGCAGCGGCATGGGCAAACCGTTTCTCCTAGCGAAATTTTGAAAGAGGTCTGGGGTTATGACCCTGATGACGATATTGAGACAATTCGGGTGCATGTGCGGCACCTGCGCACTAAGCTAGAACCTGATCCCCGCCGTCCGCGCTATATCAAAACTGTGTATGGTGCTGGCTATTGCCTAGAGTTACCTACTGCATCAAGTAACCCAGAGCAAGATGCATCGGCCAGCTAGTCAGCTTAATCGATCTGTAGTGCCGAACTCTAGGCTAGCGCTGTCAATGTCCTTAGTGAATCAAGGCTGAGAACCCCAGAAATACATAGTGCATCAAAACTCAAGACAAATTTATCTCTTGTTGGCTGCATTTGTTTTAGGAGTTTGGCGTGACTAGCAGCGGATCGTACATTTAAAGATGGTTTTGCACAGATTTCATCTATGCAAAACCATCTTTTTGGGAACAAACTCTGCGGGTCAGCGCTGGTTTAGCATGCTTAGCAATATTGCGTGATGTCTTCATCACATACGTCTGCTAGATAGCACAGGGCTCGGAAGCGCAGCGCCACTACTTCTTCATACAGTGGGTTGAGCTTGCACAGGGGTGGAATGTGCAAAATTGTATGCCCTAGAAGGGTGATGTCACGTTCAAATGGACATTGGGCTGGAATGAGGCGGCAAAGGGTATGGGCAAACTCGGCATCAGCGATGGCGATCGCATCCAAGTAATTCCGCAATGGACTGAGTGGCGCAAACCAGGGTCGGCGATGGTTGGGCTGGGGCTGGGGCGATCGCCCTATCTCGCCGGATGTGGGGGAAACCCAAACCCAGCGTGTCAACGCCAGATTTTGGGTGTCATATTCAGCAACTTTCATAACAAATCCTCACTGCTGACCTATGGTTTACTTCAGCCTATTGAGCCTCAATTACGCATAGGTTTGACTGGGCTGTACTGTTACCGCCATCATTCCCTAAAGCTATAGCTACACACTGGGTAAAAATACCGGAATTTATGGCAGCAGTATATAGAGCCTCCGAAGCTTTACCGGAACCCCACTAGTCTTTAGAATCCGGGTTTCCCTGGATTAGATACGAGCTCAATCTATTAATGGGCTGTGCACAGGGCTTCTACGGCGCAATCCCAACCCTAAACCCCTTGACGTGCCATGGCACGTCAAGGGGTTTAGGGTTGGGATTGCGCCGTAGAAGCCCTGTGCACAGCCCATTAATAGATTGAGCTCGTATCTAATCCAGGGAAACCCGGATTCTAAAGACTAGTGGGGTTCCGGTAAAGCTTCGGAGGCTCTATATACTGCTGCCATAAATTCCGGTATTTTTACCCAGTGTGTAGCTATAGCTTTAGGGAATGATGGCGGTAACAGTACAGCCCAGTCAAACCTATGCGTAATTGAGGCTCAATAGGCTGAAGTAAACCATAGGTCAGCAGTGAGGATTTGTTATGAAAGTTGCTGAATATGACACCCAAAATCTGGCGTTGACACGCTGGGTTTGGGTTTCCCCCACATCCGGCGAGATAGGGCGATCGCCCCAGCCCCAGCCCAACCATCGCCGACCCTGGTTTGCGCCACTCAGTCCATTGCGGAATTACTTGGATGCGATCGCCATCGCTGATGCCGAGTTTGCCCATACCCTTTGCCGCCTCATTCCAGCCCAATGTCCATTTGAACGTGACATCACCCTTCTAGGGCATACAATTTTGCACATTCCACCCCTGTGCAAGCTCAACCCACTGTATGAAGAAGTAGTGGCGCTGCGCTTCCGAGCCCTGTGCTATCTAGCAGACGTATGTGATGAAGACATCACGCAATATTGCTAAGCATGCTAAACCAGCGCTGACCCGCAGAGTTTGTTCCCAAAAAGATGGTTTTGCATAGATGAAATCTGTGCAAAACCATCTTTAAATGTACGATCCGCTGCTAGTCACGCCAAACTCCTAAAACAAATGCAGCCAACAAGAGATAAATTTGTCTTGAGTTTTGATGCACTATGTATTTCTGGGGTTCTCAGCCTTGATTCACTAAGGACATTGACAGCGCTAGCCTAGAGTTCGGCACTACAGATCGATTAAGCTGACTAGCTGGCCGATGCATCTTGCTCTGGGTTACTTGATGCAGTAGGTAACTCTAGGCAATAGCCAGCACCATACACAGTTTTGATATAGCGCGGACGGCGGGGATCAGGTTCTAGCTTAGTGCGCAGGTGCCGCACATGCACCCGAATTGTCTCAATATCGTCATCAGGGTCATAACCCCAGACCTCTTTCAAAATTTCGCTAGGAGAAACGGTTTGCCCATGCCGCTGCAGCAAGCAATGCAACAGCTCGAATTCGAGATGAGTAAGCTTCACTGTGTGGTCAAACCAAATGGCCTCGAGCCGCTCTGGCACCAACGTTAGCGGGCCAAAGTTAAGAATTTCAGTATGCTTGGCGGCTTGAGGGATGCGATCTGTGCGCCGCAGCAGTGCACGTACGCGGGCCAGCATCTCTTCTACTTCGAACGGCTTAGTCAGGTAGTCATCGGCTCCTGCATTAAACCCTTCTACCTTATCCTGAGTTTGACTCAGAGCCGTTAGCATTAACACAGGAATATCGGCCGTGCGCTGGTCACGGCGTAGCCGCTGGCACACTGTAAATCCATCGACCTTGGGCAGCATGAGGTCGAGCATAATCAGGTCGGGCACAAGCTGCAGCGCCAATGCTTGCCCTTTTACCCCATCAGGGGCCAAACTCACGCTATAGCCTGCCATTTCCAGGTTTACGGCAACCAGTTCAGAAATTGCAGGGTCATCATCGATAACAAGAATACGAGGCATTATTAAGCAATTTTTTTGGTGTCAATCGGGATGCAGGAGTTCAGTATCAGGGCTTAATTTGGGCGAACTGGAGATTAAATCGCTATGCTAGACGACTTGCTCTAAGTGTCAGCAGCTTCTGGCCTCATGTCTAAGCCACGTCTCTTAGCCACACAACTTATTCCGACAATTCTATTTTTTTTGTTAATTATGCACCTTCCTCCCACAGTATTTCATAATTCGACATAGAGATTATTAACACTTTAACGTTTTGCAGTGTTGCCTTTTCTACTTTAGGGGGTTGCATCTCTAGTTTTTAATTCTTTGGATCAAACCGTTTACTTGATTGGGAAGCGTAAGGGTAAAGCAGGTGTGTCCGCTGCCGCTGGTGACGCCAATTGTTCCATACAGGTGGTGTGTCAGGCTTTTGACTAGCGCACCATGGCACTGGATTGATGCAGCTATCGATCTGCACCAACCCGATCCATTGCCAGTCTGCCATTAGCAGCAAGAGCAGATAGGCTTTCGCATGTCGTGGCAGAACGAGACCCTAACCAAACGGCGGACTATTGTCAACGCTTGCACTTATGACCTGCCCCTCAAGCACTGCAGCCTTGCGCCGCAAAGACCATACGCTAAATAAGGCAATCATCAAGTGACTTTAAAGGTTGCCGTGTTCATTGAGATGCTCAGCAACGCATAACCCATCCAAGGTGAGTTCAATAGCTTTGTTTTAGCTCCGCGCTGCAGGGCTGCAACAACGCTAAACCGGTTTTGCCTACGTTATAGGCGGAACCGGTTTAGGATTTTATCAAACTAGCGTCATACGGGCTAGTGACAGCGAGGGGCAATCTAGCCCCAACTGAGCCGCCAGATTCTACACTTCAGCCTTAAGCATGCAGTCGGCCATCCGGCATCGTTGCTCCGGTCAAAACCGCTCCCGTTAGCTTCACCATCAACTTGTCTTGAACACCAACGCGCGCTCCTTTGAGGTTAGCTCCGGTCAGGTCTGCACCGCTTAGGTCAGCCCCAATCAAGTTGGCTTCACGCAGGTCGGCATTTTTTAAGTTGGCCTGTAGCATATTGGCCCGGAACAGATTTGCGCGGTGTAAGTTAGCCCCGCTCAAATTCACTTTATGTAAGAAGGCATCACTTAAATTAGCGTTGCTGAGATTGGCATTGCTAAGGTTACGACCGGCCAAGTCCTTCTCTTTAAGGTTTTGCCCACTAAGATCCGTCCCACTCAGATCGGGGGGTTGCTGCTTAGCATGAGGCTGACTGCCTGACTGACTCGCCGATCGCCCGTTTTGGGAAGGGTTGGATTGAGATGACGAAGAGGGCGGCGGCTGATAGCTTTGATAGGCTTGATGCCCGGGGGGGGTATAGCTGGAACCGCTGTAGCTAGACCCACTAGAGTTAGGATTGTGCTGTCGAGCTTGACTATAGCCCTGGTAATAATAGTGAGGGCGTGGCGGCGGCTGGTAGTAGGAGCGCGAAGAAGTGCGCGCGGAACTCGACGAGGATGAGGCAGACGACTTGGGCGGGGTTGAGTGGGCAGACGATTCGCTGGACTGAGATGTGCTGGACTGATAGGGATTTCGCGGAGTAGATGTGCTGGATTTGGAGCTAGCTGTTGTCGAGCGAGACCCATTGCGATAGGACGTCCGCAGGCGATCGCGCGCTTGGTTTAGCTCTTTCAGCTTCTCTTGAGCCTTTTCCTGAAGGCGAGGCTTATCCTGCGGAATTCGATCTGGATGCCAAACGAACACCAGATCCTTATAGGCCTGATTCACCTCTTCTAGTGAAGCGCCCGGCTCTAACCCCAATACGCGATAGCTTTGCTCGATATCGTCCATCTAGCTCACGATAGCATTTTCGATGCGGTTGGAATTCAGGGATAGGCAGTGGTACGCCATCGCTCGTTTGATAAGACTCGGCGCCTCACGATGGCTGCTGCCGTGATTGGGTGGACGACGGAAGGTGGTTAAACGGCGTGGACCGTGGCCAGTGGACAGGGAAGGCAATGGGGAGCGATCGCCCTGAGTTTCCCAGTTTTAAGTACAGAATCAAGCCAGCTTGCTGGGCGTTAAGCCACCACCTAAGAACGCGATTTATCGCTGATCCAGCTTCATCTCTGACCCAATACACGTCACTTGGCTCCGCGCTTTTCTTTGGCCATCTTCTTACCGACCTTGTCTGCATCAGACTTGTTAGCCGATCCGTTTGTTTCTAGTAGTACTGGAGCCGTTTGCAGATGGGCTTCTAGAAACCATAGCCGCTTGTCAATGGCGCGAGACACCTCGGTGAATAGGTCTGCGGTGTCAGCATCGCCTAAGTCATCAGTTTCGTCGATATCGTCACGCACCAGCTTGCCGTAGGCTGCATAGCGCTCTGCTAAAGCTACGATATGGTCTTTGCCCTCAATGGCCTCTAGAGGATAGTCCTCCAAAATGGAGCTGGCAACAGCCATACGGGCAGTGCCTAGGGCCGTGCCGCCAAGTGCTGTAACCCGTTCAGCAATCATATCAACGAACTCTTCCAGCTCTGACGCCATCTCGTCAAACAGCTCATGGAGTTGATAAAAATCCATGCCTTTGACATTCCAGTGCGCTTGCTTCACTTGGGTTTTTAGATCAAGTGTTGACGCAAGTGCACGATTGAGAATGCTGGCCACTTGGGTTCGTAGGTCAATCGAGAGGTCGATTTGTGTGGAATAAAAGGGTTGGTTGCCGTTGCTGCCCATGTCGCTTCATCCTGCCAAGGTATTCAAAAAATGGAACTGTGGCCGAAACCGTGAACTCGATTGCTGTTAAAGGGGCTGGCTGGAGGCGCTTAGTCAGCAGCAATGTCCGTCGTCCTAGTGCCTGATTCGCCAGAGCAGCCCTATCCCTCACTGCAGTTGTGATTTCACTTTAAATATTAAAGATATCCTAAACCTACAATGCGATCGCCCTGATCGCAAATATCCCCCTACATGCTACATGGTCTGCCTCGGCTCTGCCTTAAGATGCCATCCATTGGCTTGCCCGATTGAACTTGGTAAGAGGAGCTACGGCTTTGCCCTCTGCCTACAGATCTGGCCCAGGTTGAGCGAAGATGGAGAGGGAGGGCAGATGCACTCCACACTCCGCGGGTTGAATTTTATAAATGGTCGAACTTCATGAATTGCCGAAGGGCAGACATGGGGCAAACCAGGGTTTTAGCGTTAGGGATTTAAGAGCGAGACATGAACGAGATTCTCTATGTAGAGATCCCCACTCCGGATACAGCTGCTGTGCATCACTGGCTGCACCAAGTCTATACGCCGAGTTGGGGAGAAAAGATCTCCACACCGGATGGGTTTCGACTGCGGGCTCTGCAACCCGCGGGCACAGCCCCGTCGGCGGGGAGTGGACTGTCGAACGAGCTGTCGGGGTTTGTGTGGTCAGCCATGCGCACGACCTACCTCAAGGTGTTTCGCTGGGGCGATCGCCCGTTTCCTCAAGAGTCTCATCTGTTGCAGCAGTTAGTGGCGGCCCTCCGCGATGCGTTTCCCCATCACTATCCCCAACTGCCGACCATTGACTTGGCGCAGCAGTCCATCTTTGACGCGCTAGCTCCTCACTATCCCCTGACAGCCCACTACTTCCGCCGCATTCCCAATGGGGAAGCTGATCTCACGCGCGTCTACTGGTGGGAACAACGGTGGCGCAGCGGCGCCCAACAGCGGCGATCGCCCCAACCGGTTGTCTTCCCCATGCCTGATGCCGACCACAGTCGCCCACCCAGCTATGACCTGTTATACATCGGCGGGGCGCTAGGCGTGATTCACGCGGCCGTCATGGCACGGCTAGGGTATCGGGTGCTGCTCGTCGAGCGGTTGCCCTTTGGCCGCATGAATCGAGAGTGGAACATCTCTCGCATGGAGTTTCAAAGCTTGATTGACCTGGGGCTATTTACCCCAGAGGAATTTGAGACGCTCATTGCCGCAGAGTATGAAGACGGCTTCCACAAGTTCTTTGATGGCAATAATCCCCCCCTATGCCGATCGCCCGTGCTGCACACGCCCACCGTGCTGAATGTGGCCATTGATGCAGAAAAGCTGCTGCGCCTCTGCGGAGACAAGCTGCGAGCAGCAGGCGGCACGATATGGGACGAGACAGAATTTGAGCGGGTGGAGGTATCGTCATCGGGCGTTACCTTGCAGGCCGTGCATCTGCCGTCTCAAGCCCCGCGCACGGTTACAGCGCGCCTGCTAGTGGATGCGATGGGTACGGCCTCGCCCATTGCGGGGCAGCTGAATGGAGGGCACGCGTTCGACAGCGTTTGTCCGACGGTGGGCGCTGTGATTGCGGATGGGTTTGAGCCGGGCGTGTGGGATTCGCGCTATGGCGATGTGCTGTTTACCCACGGCGATATTTCGCGGGGACGGCAGCTGATTTGGGAGCTATTTCCGGCTCAAGGGAAGGAACTTACCTTTTACCTGTTTCACTATCACCAGGTAAACCACGAAAACCCTGGCTCGTTACTGGAAATGTATGAAGACTTCTTTACGGTGCTGCCAGAGTATCGCCGTTGCAATTTAGACCAGCTGACCTGGAAAAAGGCCACCTTTGGCTATATTCCTGGTTATTTCAGCGTGCGGGGGAGCGATCGCACCATTGCAGTTGATCGAATTCTGGCCATTGGGGACGCGGCTTCGCTGCAATCGCCCTTGGTCTTTACGGGCTTTGGAGCGTTGGTGCGAAACCTGTCGCGCCTTACAGATCTGCTGGATACCGCGCTGCGCCACGATCTACTACAGGCACGCCACCTCAACCAGATTCGCGCGTTTCAGAGCAATATTGCCGTCACTTGGTTGTTTTCGAAGGGAATGATGGTGCCTACGGGTAAGCATGTGGCCCCACAACGGGTCAACGCCATGCTCAATACCTTCTTCGGAATTTTGGGAACCGAATCTACCAATATTGCCGATCGCTTCATCAAAGACCGAACCGGCTGGGTGCCCTTCAACCGTATGGCGGTGAAGGCCGCCCTGCAAAATCCCAAATTATTGCTGTGGATTTGGGAACTTGCGGGGAGCAAAGATATTCTGCGCTGGTTGGGCACCTATCTGAGCTTTAGCCTGACGGCGCTCGTGAGCTGGGCGCTGCAGTGGCTACCGGGGGTCGTGCGATCGCTCCAACCCACGCTAGAGCCTCGATTCCCGGCGCTATGGCTAGGGCTGCTGGCCCGCAGCTACGCTATCACCTACACCATGGGCAAACCCCAGCCGATTCACTCGTCCTTGGCGAAACGGCTGCAGGGGGTGCAACCCTCTGTGCGATCGCCCGCCCGCCCTACCTCGCAAACGCCTAGTGCTCAATCGAACGTTGGGAACAAGATTTAGTCCGTATATGTACGGCAGTCTCCTCACAAACCCGGGAAATTCACGACAAATTTTGTGTTTTTCCGATGAAGAGTATGAAATTCGCTGGTGTAAGCACCACAGGCTAACTATGCTAATAAACAACAAAGCTTCTGCTAGCGGGCCTGGTTGGTTCTGGGTATGGCGGAATGCTGATGTTAATCTCCTTGATTCTGAATAGTGTTGGTTCGGGTGCTTCCATTTGGGAGCACCCTTTTTTCTTCGACCCGCGATATTTGGATAATGTTTGGATGTCGTTTCTATAGTCCCCACCAGGAGTAGTCTGGCGAATATAGGCTAAGCCATTCGCTAGCTGGTCCTTAATCGGGAGGCTTCGCAAGTTTGAGAATGGCTTGGGCGATCGCCCCCTCGATCGGCATCACCGAGAGCCGATTCCCCGGCCGCACTAGCAACAGCTCCTTAGGGCTAAACGCGTCTCGCAGCTGATCCAACGTCACTGTTGTGGACCACTGCTCTACAAACGCCACTGCCACAGTATGCCAGCGAGGATCTTCCAGGCTGGATTTGGGATCATAGTATTTGCTGTCTTGGTCAAATTGCGTCGGATCGATCACCTGTGCTTCAGCCACCTCCATTATCCCTACAATGCCAGGAGGGGATGTATTGGAGTGGTAGAAGAAGATGCGATCGCCCGGTTTCATCTCCTTCAAAAAGTTTCGCGCCTGATAATTGCGGACGCCATCCCATAGCGTGGTGCCGTCTCGCTCTAGGTCTTTAATGCCGTATACACCTGGTTCTGATTTCATCAACCAATAGGTCATCGACTCATCCTTCTATCGAATTCAAATACCTCCGACCTGGTTTTAAATACCGCCCATCTGAACCGCTTATCTGGTTACAGAGGGTGCTCGCACGAGGGCCATCACCCTAATAGTGTTCGTGAGACGGCTCGTCAGGGAGGGGATGCACTGAGGCTTGTGAGCTTGGGGAGTGTAGGTTCGAGATCTGCGAGTCTAGAATCTGCGAGTCGGGGTGGGCGATCGCCGCATCAGCATCCGGTTGAGTGTCATCTTCCAGCCTATGCTCACTGGCCTCCGCATCTGCTTCAGAAGCCGCCAGTCGTTCGATTTGAATCTGTTGCAGCCGTGGCCCTGCCGCCGACGTGACCTGCAGTTCTAGGTTCTCGTACCTCAGAAGCTCTCCCTCTGCTGGAATTTTTTGAAGCTGATGAATCAAGAACCCGCCTAGGGTCTGGTAATCATCGGCCAAGGGAAACGCCAGCGACAGCATCTCGTTGACCTCTTCTAGATTCATCTGCGCCTGCACCAGCACAGTCCGCTCGTCTATATATTGAATCATGGGCTCTTCTTCTTCGCCCTCGGGTTCCTTCGATTCACCAATGATCTCCGACGCCAGATCCTTCAGCGTCACCAGACCCGCCGTACCGCCATATTCATCGGCAACCATCACCAGCGATTGCCCACTTTGCTGCATTAGATGCAGTAGCTCATTCAGGGGCAGATGCTCGGGGACAAACTGAACGGGGCGAATCCACAGCGTGAGCGGGCTATCGTCATTGACCTGCCCCTGCACCCAAGGTTCTGCTAGATCTTTAAAAGAAATCACGCCGTCTATCTGATCCAACGATTCGGCGATGATGGGATAGCGTGAGTGCCCAGACTCTGCCACCTCATGCAGCACATCCTTGAAAGTGGCATTCCGTTGGATCGCCACAATACTAATGCGGGGTACCATCACCTCGCGCACGGTGACATCGGCAAATTCCAGCACATTGTTCAGCAGTTCACGCTCTTCTTCTTCTAAGTCGGGCGACGTGCTAGAGGTTTGAATAATCAGCTGCAACTCTTCGGGGGTGATGCGGCTATACCAGCCATGCCCACCAGTGCGAATGCCCACCATCCGCAACAGCATGCGGGTGGACTGGTTGAGTACCCAGATGAACGGGTTAAACACGCGGGCGATCGCCAGACTCGGTGGCCCTAAAAACCGCGCCAACTGTTCGGGATAAATCATCGCCACCGACTTAGGGCACAGTTCTCCCAGCACAATCTGCAGATAAGCAATTAGGAAAAAGGCAACCGGCACCGCTACAGAATGGGTCAACACATTGAGCGTAGCGACAGGGATCGGCAAAAATTGCAGCCAATACTGCAGCAGCACCGCCATGGTGTGCTCCCCAATCCACCCGAGGGCCAAGCTTGACAGGGTAATGCCCAACTGCGCTGTAGACAGCAGCCGCTCGATGCTGCGCTGCAAATCTTGCACAGTGCGGGCTTGCACATCCCCCCCTGAGGCCAGTTGGTTAATCCGCGACTGCCGTACCGAGACGATAGAAAACTCGGCTGCCACAAAAAATGCGTTGATAGTAATCAGCAGCAGCACCGATAACAGACGCAGGGCAATGTCTGAACTGCTTAGGTAAAGACCATTTGCCAGAGGTTGAAGTTGAGCCAGGGGAATCATCCGCGGATGCTAAGGGGAACAGGGCCGATACGCCCGCGCTGGGAAATCATGGGGGCGCGATCGCACAAACTAAAAAAACTTGAAATAGAGAGAGACAGATGCCATGCGGCGTTCTAGAAACGTTTCGATAGCGGGTACAACATATCCGCCCTATACGCCACTAGATAACCTATTTCAGACAAGATGCATCTGCTGCCCCGACCCTGCCAAAAATACATGGGCAGCGTGGGTCAGAAAGCGTAGCCCAGTCAAAATCGAATTTACTCCTCTGAACTTAGCACCCAGCTAGCCTAGCTGTCTGCTGTCCTGATGAAATTTTAGGGCGGCGTTGGGGGGAGCGATCGCCCAACCGGGTATTGCCACCTGTCACAGCAGAACCTGCTGTTTTTAGCATGCAGGCGACTCTACCCACTTCTGCAACACTGCACTAAACGGGTGCCAGATCTGCACCTCAGGCCACAGGGCGACCCTTAGTTCTGCGCTGGGGTGTTGACTCTAGCCTTCACGTCTTCCAAAATCTTCTCTTCAGGAATGATGAGCACGTCATCGGTGCGCGCCTGAGACTCTCCCTCACTCAGCACCGTAGGGCGGACATCGGGTTGCGTCACCCCCTTCAAAGCCTCGCGCCCTAGCGCATAGCCCCAGGCTGCGCTCACTACCCCGGCCCCTACCATGAGCGACAGCAATACCAACGTTAGCGCAACGGTTGAGTTAAATTTCATGTCAAATGAGTCTCCAACTGCTCCCCACCGGTGGGGTTGGCAGCAACAAGATACAATAGTTGGCTAGAGCGTAACCTTTCTGTCAGAGCTATCTACTGATAGTATTCAATACTATCTAATCTCTGGCAGGTCGGTGCGTTTCTGCCAGAGTTGCTCACAACAGCCGTGACGAGCAGCGTGGCGGTGGTGCATTCCTACCAGGGTTGGCCGAGCGGATGAGGCAGCGAACTCATAATTCGCCTTAGGCAGGTTCAACTCCTGCACCCTGGACTTTTCCATACAAGAGCAATGCTGGGTTTGGGCCATGATCTGAGCCCGAGCTATGGCATGATTTTGGAGCGCAGCCAACTGCCGCGCTCCAAAATTGTGAACAAATTATTGTGTCTATGAATAGCCCCATGACGAGCCCCGTGCTATCCCTAACGCCTCACGAAGTAGCAACGGCAGAGTTGCCCCTGCTGCGAGGCTACTTGTTGGACTTGGTGTGCGCCGTGGCCTATCGCGAGGGCGAGTTTTTGCTCACCTCCGGGCAAACCACGTCTTACTACATCAACGGCAAGCAGGTGGCGCTCCATGCGTGGGGTGGGCTGGCGGTGGGGCGGGTGCTCCTAGCCATGATGCCGCCGGGGGCGATCGCCGTGTCGGGTCTCACGTTGGGGGCTGACCCGCTGATTACCGCAACCAGTGTGGTGGCGGCCTATGAGGGGCGATCGCTCACCGCTCTGATTGTGCGAAAGGAAGCCAAAGGCCACGGCACTCAGGCCTATATCGAAGGCCCCACCCTGCCGCCTGGCAGCGAGGTGGTTGTGCTAGAAGACGTGGTGACCACGGGACAATCTGCCCTCAGGGCCGTAGAGCGCCTTATTGCGGCGGGGTATCAGGTTAACCACATCATTGCCTTGGTCGATCGGCTGCAGGGGGGTGGTGAGCTTTACGCCAAACAGGGCCTGCAGTTTCATCCCGTGTTTTCGATTTCAGATGTGCAGCAGCGCTGGCGCGAGCTTCATCCCGTGGGCGAGTAGAGTATAGGGCACGTGCCTACAGTGCTTACAGTGCCTACAGCCCCATGTGAGTGGGAATCTGCACCACAAACTCAGTGCCGTTACCTGGTTCTGACCGACATTCCAACGTGCCGCTGTGCTTTTGCACCACAATCTGGTAGCTAATGGACATGCCCAGCCCGGTGCCTTTGCCCACTGGTTTGGTTGTGAAGAAGGGATCAAAGAGGCGATCGCGCGTTGTGTCCGACATGCCTGCCCCATTGTCGCGAATGATAATCCGCGCGGTGCCTGCCCGTTCGTCGTCACTTGTGCTGGCATTGTCACGGTTCACAGGACTCTCCATTTCATCGGCCTGCGGCGCGATCGCATCAGCCTGTGGAATAAAGGCAGTTTCCACGGTGATCTGGCGGGGCGCGGGATGATCTTCTAGAGCATCGATCGCGTTAGAGAGGATGTTCATAAACACTTGGTTGATCGGGCCGGGGTAGCATTCCACCGGGGGCAAATCGCCGTAGTGTTTCACGATCTCGATGGTGCCGCTGTCGGGGCAGTTTCGCAGACGATTTTGCAAAATCAGCAGCGTGCTGTCAATGCCGTCGTGGATATCTACCGGCTTTTTCTCGGCTTCGTCTAAACGAGAGAAGTTGCGGAGGGAGAGGACAATTTGGCGGATGCGATCGGCCCCAATTTTCATGGACGCCATCAGCTTGGGCAGGTCGTCGCCAATAAAGTCTAGGTCGATGCTCTGCAGAATCGCTCGAATGGGCTCAGCCGGTTCGGGATGGTGGTGCTGATAGAGATGCAGCAGTTCTAATAACTCTTTGGTGTAATTGTTGGCGTGCACCAAGTTGCCGTTGATAAAGTTAACGGGGTTGTTAATTTCGTGGGCGATGCCCGCCACCATCTGCCCCAAGCTCGACATTTTTTCGGTTTGAATGAGTTGGGTTTGGGTCTTTTGCAGGTGGTGCAGCGCTTCACTCAGCTGCTTGGCCTGGGCTTCGGCGGCGGCGGCGGCGGCACGGGTTTTGGCATAGAGTTCGGCCTGGTCGATGGCGATCGCCACCTGATCAACCACCGCGCGCAGTAGATCGACTTCACTCTCGCTCCAAGGGCGCGGCTCTTGGTGGCTGCAGACGATGGCCCCAATGCGCCCGGTGCGGGTTTCGAGCGGCATCATCAGTTGGGCGATCGCCCCCCGTTGAGCCAGAGCCGCGCATAGGTCGGTGTCGGTCGTCGTGACATCGTGGATATCTTCTACCCGCAGCATTCGCAAATCCAAAATATAGCGAGACAGCACAGCGGCAATGTCGGCGGGGTAGTCTCCGTGCAGGCTGTCCAGCTTTTGCCCATAGGCTTCGTGGGTAATCACGAGGGTGCTGTGATCATCGTTCGTCCAACACCAAAGGAAATGGCAGCGGTCAATTTGCAGCAGCGTGCGAATCTCGGTGACGGTTGTTTCGAGGATGGCATCTAGGTTCAGAGAATCCCGGATTTGGCTGGCGAGGCGAAACAGCAGCGCCTCGCGGCGGCTCAGAAGTTCTTCTCGCGCCCAGGTGCGGTCAATGGCGACAGCGATGCTGTTGGCGATCCAGCCGATGGTGCGGCGGGTGGCATGGGAAAGGGGCGATCGCCCAAAGATACCCAGCACCCCAATCAGTCGATCTTCCACAATCAGGGGATAGCCTGCAAACGTCTGCATCCGCTCATAGTCCACCCAGTCTTTAGCGCCAATGCAGACGTCGCCCGGTACATTGTCGGTGTGATAGGGTTTGCGCGTTTGGGCAATGAAGCCAATGATGGAAATTCCTAACGAAATCAGATTGTGAAATTCTTTTGGTGCGCTGTGGTTGCCCGCGGTGGCCTTAAGTTCCAGCAGTCGGCTATCCGAATTGAGGGTCCAAATTCGAACAAAGGGCACCTCTAAATAATCGACCAACTGGGTGACGCACTGGCTGGGGATATCGGTGACGGTGCCCCCGGCAGCGAGGATCGCGCCAATTTCTGCCCCTAGCTCTGCCAGGTGCGATCGCGTCTTCAGCTCATCTTCGGCGAGTTTGCGCTCGGTGATGTCGGTGCGAATTGCGACATAGTGCTCAGGCGAGCCGTATTGGTTGATGACGGGCACGATGGTGGTGTCAACCCAATAGAGAATGTCGTTTTTAGCGCGGTTGCACAGCTCGCCATGCCACACATGACCCGAGGAAATGGTCTGCCAGAGATCTCGAAAGAATTCTTTGTCGTGGCGGCCGGAGTTGATAATGCGGTGGTCTTGACCGATGAGTTCTTCGCAGGAATACCAAGAGATTTCGCAAAACTTGTCGTTGGCGTAGGTGATGACGCCGTTGCGATCGGTCATGGCCACGATGGAGTGCTGATTGAGGGCGGTCACGAGCGCCTGGGCGATCGCCGCTTCTTCGGTTTGTGCCGGTGTGGCTGCGGGGGGCTCTGCTGGAAGGTCGAGGGGCAGCCTGCCGTGATGGGTGCCTACTGCATAGATCGACTGCCGTCCCGGCATTTGCCAAATCTGCCAGGCCATTTGGTGATAGCCGCCCGATTGGCTGCGATAGCGGTTCTCTACGGTGATGCGATCGCTCCCGGCAATGGCCCGCTGAATTTTGCCCAGCGTGGTAGCGCGGTCGTCGGGATGCACGAATTCAATAAAGGGCTTGGCCATCAGCTCAGCGGCAGAATAGCCCAGAATCTTGCGCCAGCCAGGATTAAGCCGCTTGAAGTAACCGTCGTAGCCGAGGATGCAGCGGAGCTCTGACGACAGGTTAAAAAATAGCTTTTTGTCGGCTTCGAGATGATGGTGTTTGGCGATCGCCTCGGTCAGGGCGCGGGTGCGGCGCTGCAACTCTAACTGTGCCACCACTTGGCGGGCTAAGGCGTGTAGTCCGGCCAATTGCTTGGGGGTGAGCAGTCGCGGCATCCAGTCCATCACCGCAAGCACCCCCAACGGCACCCCCCCGGGACTGACAATGCGCACCCCGCTATAGAACCGAATGCGGTGCTCTGCGGCAACCACAGAATCATCCGCAAAGCGCACGTCTGCGCGGGTATCGGGCACCACCAAGCCGTCGGTTTGTCCCAGGGTATAGTCCAACAGCGCCAAGTCTTCGAGCGGTGTGCGATCGCCCGCCCAGCCCTGCACCGACTTGATCCAAAAGCGGTGGGGATGGGTGGCAGGCGGCTGCGCCTCGCCCCGGCAGATGCCCAGCAACGCTACCGGGACTTGGCAAATCTGCGCCGCCATTCCGGTTACATCATCAAACGCTTCCTCCGGCTCCGTATCCAAAATTTGATACTGCCGAAGCACATTAAACCGCACCGCGTCATCGTCAGGGAAAGTCACAGCCGTTCACAGCCCTGGGGGAAAGGTAGAGGAATCTTGCACGATTCGTCCTTAGCATGCCCACCCTCGTGAAGAAAAATTAGGTCTGAATGGGGTCTTCTATCTCACGCACAAAATCATACAGCTGATGGGCCATAGACAGCTTGCTGCCGGGCGACACCTCTCGGCGTCTGCCTTGGCGATCCAGCAAAATGGCCTGATTGGTGTCAGTGCCAAAGCCGCTGGCCGGCTGATCGATGGGATTGGCGGCGATCGCATCCAGTCCCTTGCGGTTGAGCTTATCCAAGGCAGGCGGCACGATATCTCCAGTTTGGGCGGCAAAGCCGATTAGCCGCTGCTGGGGCTGTCGCTGCCGCCCCAGTTCTGCCACGATGTCGGGCACGGGGGCCAGCGGCAACTGGCTGGGCAACTCGGCCTTGGGCAGCTTGGTGAGATGGCAGGTGGCGGGTTTGACATCGGCCACGGCAGCGGCCATCACCACCCAGTCGGCTTGGGACAAGTGGGCAAGCAGCTGCTGCTGCATGGTGTCTGCGGTGGGGGTGGCGATCGCCTGAATCCCGTGGAGCGATCGCAGCAACGACGGCTCCATGGGCCCATGCACCAGCGTCACGGTGGCGCCTCGATGCTGGGCGGCCAGCGCCAGCGCCACCCCCATTTTCCCCGTCGAAGGATTGCCCATAAACCGCACCGGGTCGAGAAATTCTCGAGTGCCGCCTGCGCTAATCAGCAGGTGTTTCCCCACTAGATCACGGCGACCGTGGGTATGGCGCAGCGATTCTAAATGGCTGAGGATCTCAGTTGGTTCTGCCATGCGCCCTGCTCCGGTGCGATCGCACGCCAGCACCCCGTCCCCTGGCCCCACCGTGTGAATGCGCGCTTGCGCCTCGAGCTGTGCCCAGTTGCGTTGCACGGTCGGCTGCTCCCACATGTCGGTATTCATCGCCGGAGCCAGCAACAGCGGGCAGGTAGACGCCAGCACCGTGTTCGTCAGCAAGTTATCTGCTAGGCCATACGCCAGCTTGGCCAGGGTGTTTGCCGTTAGCGGCGCGATCAACAATACCTCAGCCCATTCCCCCAATTCAATGTGCAGCGGTCGCCCGTGGCTGGCCTGCCAGAAGTCTGCATCGGTATAGGCCGCATGGCGCGACAAGGTCGCTAGCGTCAGCGGTGTGACAAACCGCTGCCCCCCTTCCGTCAGAATGGCGCGAACCTCTGCACCCGCCTTTGCTAGTGATGACACCACCTCGCACACCTTATAGGCTGCAATGCCGCCCCCTACCCCAATCAATACTCGACTATGACCCACGTCGCTGCCCATTGGTTTGCTCTATCCGCTATGGCGGTGATATCAAGATTTATAACCGCTCACGTAACTACACAATAAAAGGAGATCGTGAAACCCTTGCCGTTCAAGCGGTTCCGCCATTTCTCAATTCTCAGCACGGGGGCCAGTCGCTGGACGATACAGAATCTGCAACGCACGCCCTTATAAAATGAACACGGGCTGAAGTGGTGTGCGAGGCTCCGATTCGGGTGTCTCTACCCTATCGTTTAAGCCGTCTAGCCAATCTGGCTAGCCAACCCGTCTAGCTAATCTATGGAGAAATCAGCGACGGGGGCGATCGCCCTTGATCGTGCCACAGCAATCTCCCTGCGATCCATCTCACCGCCATCAGGCGCGACAGCAGCGACAGTCCTGCATTCATTCCATTGGCAGGGTGCAACCATAGGATCATCCCCATAGACTGTCAGCGGGTTAAAGTCTGAAGTGCTGCTCGTAGAACGACTGCCTGCCACTTGTCAGCACAGACGAGGTGAACGTCGCAGATCGACAGCCATCATGCCATACAAGCGGAAGCTAGAAGAAACCCCTTGACGCGGACGGGATGTGAGGCCGGGGCGTGACTCACATCCGACGGGTTTCTATCTTAGCCAACCCATACCCCACCGACCTTACCGCTATCGCGTCAAGTCTTAACGTGCGGCCTTGAGTTTAGAGAAATTCCGCACTCTGCAGCGGTTTTAATATACCGTTCTCGTTCTACAGCACTGGCGTTACCGCACTGGTTCTACGGCCATTATTGCTGTCAAATCAGCCCCATCATTCACCTAACATAGACCGTTCAAGGAGGAAACCCCGTGGCACAGCCGCTACCAAATTCAGAGGCGCAGCCTCAAACCCAATTAGCCTGGCACCACATTGAGTCGGGGGCGATCGCCGAAAAACTCAGCGTTGACCCAACCTCGGGGCTATCGTCTCATGAAGCACAGCAACGGCTAGCCCACTACGGCACCAATGAACTAAAGGGCAAACCCAGCAAAAGCCCCATCGTGCTGTTTTTGCTGCAGTTTAATCAACCGCTGCTTTACATTTTGCTAATTGCGGGTTTGATCAAGGCGCTACTGGGGCAGTGGGTCAATGCGGGGGTGATCTGGGGTGTCACGGTGATCAACGCCATCATTGGCTTTGTGCAAGAGTCAAAGGCCGAAAGTGCGATCGCCGCCCTCGCATCCTCCGTCGAAACTGACGCCATGATTCGCCGTGATGGGAAAACTATCAAGGTATCCTCCCGCGATCTCGTGCCGGGGGATGTTGTGCTGCTCACCTCCGGGGATAAAGTCCCCGCCGACCTACGCCTGCTGCACTGCCGCAACTTTCAAGTTAATGAATCCGCCTTAACAGGAGAATCTGTTGCAGTAGAAAAACGCGCCGGATCGGATGTACAGCTCTTAGACGAAGACACCCCCCTAGCTGAGCGGCTCAACATGGCCTATGCTGGCAGCTTTGTCACAGTAGGACAGGGGGAAGGCGTGGTGATCGCCACCGGGCGCAACACCGAAACCGGGCGCATCTCTAAACTGATGGAGGAAAACGTATCCCTGACGACGCCGCTCACCCGCAAGTTTGACCGCTTCAGCAAAACCTTGCTCTACGCCATTTTGGCCGTGGCGGCGTTTACCTTTGTGGTGGGGCTAGGCTATGGCAATACCCCCATCGCCATGTTTGAGGCAGCGGTGGCGCTGGCGGTGAGTGCCATTCCTGAGGGCTTGCCCGCCGTAGTCACGATCACCCTAGCGATTGGGGTATCGCGAATGGCACGCCACCACGCCATTGTGCGCAAGTTGCCCGCCGTAGAAACCCTGGGCAGCGCCACTGTGATTTGCTCTGATAAAACCGGCACACTGACAGAAAATCAGATGACGGTGCAAACCATCTTTGCCGGAGGGCACCACTATGGGCTAACGGGGGAAGGGTACACCCCCAGAGGGGAACTACGAGACGGCGAAGATCGGCCCCTGTCGCAACAGGAGATGTCGTTGCCTTTGCGCCAGTGCCTGATGGCGGGGATGCTCTGCAATGACTCAGAACTGGAACAGAAAGAGCACACATGGTCAGTTGTGGGTGACCCTACGGAGGGGGCGCTGCTGGTGGCGGCTCGCAAGGCGGGCTACACTCGCCCTGATCTCAGTCAGATTTACCCTCGGCTAGATATCATGCCGTTTGAGTCAGAGTTTCAGTACATGGCGACGTTGCACCGCGACACCGCCAGCGGTGAGCGCCAGTTCTTTGTCAAAGGATCAACTGAAGCTGTGGTGGCACGCTGCGAGCGGATGCAGATGGCGGATGGCCCAGAGGTTGCACTGGATCCAGACGATATTTTTTTGCAGGCAGAACACATGGCGTCGCGGGGACTGCGGGTGCTGGCGTTTGCCATCAAATCCACCACGGCCAATCAAATCGATCATGGGGATATTCAATCTGGGCTGGTGTTTTTAGGCTTGCAGGGGATGATTGACCCACCCCGTGCAGAGGCGATCGCCGCCGTTAAAGCCTGCCAAACAGCGGGGATTCAGGTGAAGATGATCACTGGGGATCACCGAGTAACCGCAGCGGCGATCGCCGAACGCATGGGCCTGAGCCAACAGGATGAAGTGCTCGCCTATACCGGTCAAGACTTGGCGGATATGGATTCCCATGCACTGGCCAATGCCGTTCAAGATGGATCGGTATTTGCTCGAGTGGCCCCTGAGCAAAAGCTGCGCCTAGTGGAGGCATTGCAGTCGCGGGGGCATGTGGTGGCGATGACAGGAGACGGCGTCAACGATGCCCCTGCTCTGAAGCAGGCGGATATTGGCATCGCGATGGGCCGGGCCGGAACGGAAGTCGCCAAAGAAGCCGCCGATATGATTCTGACAGATGATAACTTTGCGTCGATTGAGGCGGCAGTAGAAGAAGGGCGAACAGTGTTTCGCAATTTGATGAAGGCGATCGCCTTTATCCTGCCGGTTAATGGTGGCGAGTCAATGACCATTCTGCTGAGCGTGCTGATTGGGCGGGGCGATGTGTTGCCCATTCTGTCACTGCAAGTGCTCTGGCTCAACATGGTCAACTCCATTGCCATGACGGTGCCGCTAGCATTTGAGCCCAAGTCCTATAACTTGATGAACCAAGAACCCCGACACCCCAATGAGCCGCTGCTCTCCAAGCATCTGCTGAAGCGCATCGCGCTGATTTCAGTGTTTAACTGGATTTTGATTTTCGGCATGTTTGAGTGGGTGCGCCAGTCCACGGACGATGTCGATTTAGCACGAACGATGGCAATTCAAGCGCTGGTGGCGGGGCGAATTATCTACTTGCTAAGCATTAGTCAGTTTTGGGCGACGATAGCGGCGAGGCTACGGGGGATGTCGATAGCACTCGGCGATGCAACCGCGATTGGGTATGGCATTTTGGCGGCGGTTGTCCTGCAGTTCATCTTTAGTCAGTGGAGTGTAATGAACTTTCTGTTTTCTACGACTCCGCTCAACTTAGGCCAGTTGCTGCTTTGTGTGGCGGTGTCGCTGCCGATGTTTGGGGTGGCGATCATTGCCAATCGGCTAAATCCACAAAATTGATGAGGAGCGCGGTGCCCCAAAATCGTCTTATCCCAAACTGACGTTAGATTAACGCTCTATCAGGTTTCGTAGGTTTCGTAGGCGGCGACAATGCGCTGCACCAGGGCATGCCGTACTACGTCGTGTTTGGTGAGTTGACAGAAGGCTATGCCTTCTACATGTTGCAAGATACGAGAGGCGATCGCCAATCCTGAGCTTTGATGGCTGGGAAGATCGGTCTGCGTGACATCGCCGGTCACCACCATGCGTGACTTAAACCCCAAGCGCGTCAGCACCATCTTCATCTGAGCTGGTGTGGTGTTCTGAGCCTCATCCAAAATTACAAAGGCGTTGTTTAGGGTGCGCCCACGCATATAGGCTAGGGGTGCGACTTCAATCACCCCCCGCTCCATCAACCCAGCAATCTTTTCTGGATCGACCATTTCGTAGAGCGCATCATAAAGCGGGCGCAGATAGGGATTAACCTTCTGTTGCAGATCACCGGGCAAAAAGCCTAATCGCTCCCCGGCTTCTACCGCTGGACGGGTCAAAATTAGCCGCTCAAACTCGCCTGCCAGCAACGCTTGCACGGCTAGAACTGCCGCCAGATAGGTTTTTCCTGTACCAGCAGGGCCAATGCAAAAGGTCAAATCATGACTGCGAATCGCCTGAATGTATTTGCGCTGTCGAAATGTTTTGGCGCGAATTTCTTCGCCGCGTCGGGTGCGCGCCAAAACATCCTTCTGAAGCTGCCGCAGATCGTCTTGCTGGCGGGTGTCTAGCGCATGACGCACAGTTAGAATATCAACCCCTGTGATGGCCTTACCCTCGACCCAATAGGGCTCGAGCGATCGCACCAATAGAGCCGCTTGCTCCATTTGCGACTCTGTGCCAGAAATCAATAGATCTTGCCCTCTCAGCACAATATTTGCCCCAGTCAACTGGGCAAGCTGCCGCAGGTTTTCTTCGTGAGACCCCGCTAGGGCGATCGCACTCTCAAGGCTAGGCAGTGAAATTGTAAGAGCCTTTCCCATAAAGGGTGTATTAACAAACCAGGTTAAGGGCTGGGCGAATCGCGTCGTTGAGGAGGACGTCGCGGTATTGGGCGTCGGCTGGGGGCTCCCGCCTCATCCCCATCTCGAGACGACGTGCTGCCATACACATCCAAATGAGCGGTATAGCCTGACAGCGTTGCGACCGCTTGCAGCACAGTGCGAATCGCCTGAATATTGCGCCCCCCTCGCCCAAATACTCGCCCTTTTTCCTCTCCGTCAAATGCCACACGCAACATCACCCTCGATGTGCGCGGCAACACCTCACAATCTACTTTGAGAGATTCTGGAGAATCAAGAAACGGCGCAATTAGAAATTGCACCAATGCTTTGAAGTCTGGGCTGTCAGACACAGTCATGGGCAGAGGGGGCTAACACAGACCATACGCGAACTCTGGCAGAACTGGGCAATAAGGCGAAGCGTCGCAACGAGCATCGGGACTTGAAGATGCATGAGGGAGGCGTCACCCAACCTTGACAATCACAAGATTGATGGAGCTATCAGAACGGGGCGTTACTCTAGGCGTTGAGTTGCTCGTATACATTCGCCTTTTCAAAGATGCGGCGCACCGTCTCCGTCGGCTGAGCGCCCTGATTGAGGCGTCGCACGATTGCATCGACGTTAAGCTTGACTTCATCGGTCCGAGGGTTGTAATAACCCAATTCTTCTAGGGGGCGACCTTCTCGGCGACTGGTGCTATTAGCAGCAACAATGCGGTAGCTCGCTTCAAATTTTTTGCCATATCGCTTTAAACGCAGCTTAACCATGCTTAAATCACTATCTCCTTGGGTTTGTGGGGTTGTAGTGTGGATGGGTGTGATGCGCGCCGCGTCAAGCATTTAGGAACTTAGATAGGCATCCCCTATCACCCAAGAGCCGTACTCTTGAGGCTCCGTTTTCCTTCGCACTGAGCATGCGCGACATAGCATCCGACACAATTTGAGTCAGGCAGTCAATCCTAGCATACAATAGCTAGCCACGTTCTAGGTTCGTTGCAATAGCACGCACCCAGTCAAGCGGTTGTACTTTAAAAAAAGCCGATAGGGAATATAGGTTGGACGGTGAGTTGATAGAGCTGTCTTCTTTTACGGGGGCGAGCGATCGCCTACGCCTAGATTTGAGCCGTAATTCAGTAGCGCCTTCAGGATTGCGGCGTTTGCACTTTCAATAGAGCAGACGGTTCTAGCCGTGATAGCCAACTGTCTATAAATTCGCGATTGGCTTGCTGTTCTTGAGGCTGAGAGGTGTTCAGCGGGTGAGGCATCAATCCCAAAATGGCAGAGGTCGTCACGCAGAACATAGATTTTTGAAAGCTTTGGTTGATCTTGACTCGCAAATCACCATTGCCCCGTAGCCCCCCCGCATACACGGCCCGGAGGTAGTCGGGGAGATAGTGGGTTAGATCCTGCATGAGCAATGTGGGAGGAATGCCTGCCCCACCGGTCGGGAGCGGATCGGCAAACAGCACTCCATAGGAAAAATCAGCCTGTTCTAGTGGAATCTGTTGTGCTTGCGCGTTGTAGGAAACTGTGCCAAAGAAGGGAAAGGAGCGGAGGAACACGGCTTCAACGTAAGGGACAGCCGTGTCCATCAGAAACGTTAGCCCAGCAGTGGGAGGGATAATCTCGTAGCGATCGCCCTCAATAGTGACGGCATAGGTAATGGGCATCGCTGCATTGTCTACCAACCCTTGCTTAACGTGATCGACCACATCAGCGATGGAGGTAATATCGCCTGCGTCATAGCGATCGGACAGCACCATAAACATATCGCTCATCACCCGCCAAAACTGGCCCAGCCCGCTATAGAACGAAAGCTGGCGAATCTGCTCTAGCAAAAACTGGGGGAAAAGCTGGTTGATACTGCGCATCATCAGATTGCCCTTCAGTTTTGCCTGAATTGCTGCCGTCGCACGAGTCCGAAATTCCTCCGTGTCGAGGTAGGCATCTAGCCCGCCGCCACCATGCCAAAACATGGCCTTCATGCAGTATTCAGCAAACTCGTAGTTAATTCGTTCATGCAGCCAGTGGCGCATCAGCTTGCCTGCGGTAACGTCTCCGTTCATATATTTAAAGAACGGAAACAGCACTAGAAACTGATGCTCTGCAATGTAGTTGAGATTGATGGAATAGGCGTCTAGCACGACTGCATAGCTCTTAAGCACACCCACCACTTCGACTAGGTTCTCTGGTGAATCCGGCAGCAGTGCTCCGCCGTTTTCAAGTCGTTCGGCGATCGCACTGAGAGCAGTAGGCACGGGGGTAGAGGGCGTCAGGGTAGTCATAGCGCAAGGTCTATTAGAACGGTGAGCTGCGTTGAATATAGGGCTTTGGGGTTACTCCACTAGAGCAGGCGCAGAGAGAGGGAGGGGCAAGGGATTGACGTCTACGAACGCTGTCGTGGTGGGGCGATCGCTTAGAGTTCCCAAAGCCAAGCTTGTGGGTTCGCTCCAGCGTATCATCCAGCCTGGCTGCAGCCCGAACGCAATCACCAATACCACCACAATCAACGCTGGAATGCGGTCTTTCCAGTAGATAGCGGGCAGATTGGCAAAGGTTTCGGGCAGTCGTCCAAAAAAGGATCGATTAATTAAATTTAGAAAGTAGACGGCTGTGAGAGCAGTCCCCAACATGCACAGCAGTGTCTCCACCGGGAATGTTGGGAAGCTGCTGCGGTAGACCAGAAACTCAGCGATAAACCCGATCATGCCGGGAATGCCCGCGCTGGCCATAACGCTGACAATCATCAAGCTGCCGATAAGCGGCAAGCCCCGTTCAGGATTGAGCAACCCCTGCAAGATATCGACATTCCGGGTACCAGTCTTAGAATAAACCACGCCCACCAACAAGAAGAGCAGCGCTGAGATCAGTCCATGGCTGATCATTTGGGCAATGGTGGCAGCGATGCTCAGGGGCGTTGCCGCCGCTGCCGCCAGCATCACATAGCCCATATGACCCACAGAACTATAGGCCACCATCTTTTTCATATCGGTTTGGGCGATCGCCACAAACGAGCCATACAGCACATTTACTACCGCCAGGATGGCCAGCGCCGGTGCAATCACACGCCAGGCATCCGGCAATAGCCCTAGCCCAAAACGAAGCAGGCCATAGGTGCCCAACTTCAACAGCACCCCAGCCAGCAGCACGGAGGTAGGCGTAGGCGCCTGCACATGGGCATCGGGCAGCCAAGTATGAAACGGCACAATAGGAACCTTGATGCCAAAGCCGACCACAATGGTCACCAGCAAAACCAACTGGGTCATCATCGGCAGTTCCATATTCTGCAGCTGCTCATAGTCAAAGCTAAAGCTGCCGCTCAGCAACGCTAACCCAAAGAACGCCGCTAAAATTAGCGCACCAGAGATCGCGGTGTAGATCAAAAACTTGGTAGCCGCATAGCCCCGGCGCGACCCGCCCCAAATGGCAATCATTAAGTAAAGCGGAATGAGTTCCACTTCATAAAACAGGAAAAAGAGCAGCAGGTTTTGCGCCAAAAATGCACCGGCTACACCCGCCGCAAGCAGCATCATCAGGGAATAGTACAGGCGAGGACGAATCAGGTTGACATCGCTGCAGTACAACGCAATACAAACCAGCAGACTATTGATGGCGATCAGGGGCAGCGACAGCCCGTCCATCCCCAACCGATAGCTCAGCCCTAGGGGTTCAATCCAGTCGAATGATTCTTGAAACTGTAGCCCAGCACTCTGGACATCAAACTGCGTCAACAAATACCCCGTCCAACCCAAAACAATTAGGGCGATCGCCATAGCCACCTGGCGACTGCGAGTTGGGGTCATGATCGCCTCTGGTAAACAGGCGATCGCCAATCCTGCCAATACGGGTAGCCAAATCAGAATACTCAGCATCTCAATGTTCCTGCCTCGTTCATTCGCCCATTAAAATAGCCAGCCCAGCGACGCAATTCCTAGAATGACGCCGATAACTACCGTCAGCAAATAATGCTTGGATTGACCCGAAATGGTGTACTTCAGGCTCTCACCACCAAAAATTGACGCAACCCCAATTAGATTGACCATCCCATCAACCACATAGCGGTCAAACCAGGCAAAAACCCGCGCTCCTTGACGCACCGCAAAGACGACCGTCACCCGATAGAGCTGATCCGTCCTAAAGTCTTGCGCCAAAATATCTTGCATCGATTTCCACCCCAGCCCTAGGGGGTGCTCAAACGCTGGATTGAGGTAGATAAACGCCCCAAACCCAAACCCCACAAAGCTTGAGCCGATGACAGTTAGGCTCAGGGGCGATCGCACACTCGCCAAGCTAGGCAGCAACTCCCACTGCCATAGCATGGCCGGCACCAGTAAGCACATCACAATTAGCGATACCATCGGCAAGCAAATTGTCCAAGGCGCTTCAGGAGCCCGGCGCGTTTTTGGCTGGGGTTCTCCAGCAAACACGAGTCCAAATACCCGCGTTAGATTAAACGCCGTCAGGCCATTCACTAGCAGCAAAACAAGCAAGAGTCCGGGTGCCCCTACTGTGACCCGCTCCGCCCAAATTTGCATGGCCCAAAACCCGCCAAACGGCACCATGCCGACCATAGCAATGCTGCCAATCGCAAACGCCAGTGACGTTGCCGGCATCCGAGAACCAAGCCCCCCCATCTCTGTCAAATCCTGGGTGCTCGTCGTCAACGTCACTGAGCCCACACTCATGTAGAGCAGCGCCTTCGACATAGCATGGGCAAATAGCAGCATCAGCGCCACCTCATCTTGCTGCATCCCTACGGCTAAAAATACCAGACCCAGATAAGCGCTTGTCGTGTGTGACAGCGCCCGCTTAATGTCGATTTGCCCAATAGAAACCAGCGACGCCCCAATCGCAGTAATCGCTCCGACCACCATGAGCGTTGTCAATACTACAGGCGATAGCGACAGAATGGGCTGCATTCGAATCAGCACATAGGCCCCACAGGCTACCACCACAGAATTTCGCAAAATTGACGCGGGGCTAGGCCCTTCCATCGCCTCGTCTAGCCAGAGGTTGAGTGGAAACTGGGCGCATTTGCCAATGGGCCCTGCCAACAGCGCCAATCCCAGCAACGTTGCCGTCAACGGGGCAAGCTGTGCCGTCTCTGCCCAAGCCGTCAACTCAGCATAATCAAGCGTTCCGGCGATCGCCGAAACGGCCACTACCCCCATCAGCATCAACAGGTCTCCGACCCGCTTGGTCAAGAAAGCGTCCCGCGCTGCCGTCACCACAAGAGGCTGAGCATACCAAAAGCCCACTAATAGATAAGTAGACAGGGTCAACATCTCTAACAGCGCGTAACTAGAAAACAACGAGTCACTCAGGGCAATACCAGTCATCGCCCCTTCAAAAAAACCCATCAGCGCATAAAATCGCCCGAGCGCCCAATCCTTCTCTAAGTATCCCAGTGCAAAAATCTGCGCTAGCAAACTGAGCATTGTAATCAATACGGCTGCTCCCAAGCTCACCCGCGAGAGCTCAATAGAGAAATAGAGGTTTAGGTCAAATATCTTAAGCCAAGGGATATCAACATGGAGCGCAGGCAAATCCCATAAATCCGTCCACAGAATGACGCAATGCAACAGCGCCACTACAGTCATCACAATGTTGAGATAAGCAGCCGGTCGAGAACCAGCGCGACGAATTAGCCCAGTTGACCATGGCAGAGTGACAACCGCCCCCAGCACCCCGTAGAGAGGAACCCACCAACTCGAATCCACTAGAAACTCAGTCATTTGCCCCTTGACCCTCTAGATCCGACCACACCTGCTTGCTAAGACACTGTTCCGCAAGTTGGCCTGCTTGGCCCAACTCGTCTTAACTCGCTCAATGCTTATTCAAGCGTAATGACTAGGCACGTTGCAAAATTTTTGGCTGAGAATTACCTGCCAATGGCAGCAAACATTGGCCCGACTTAACAGAGCTCTTCATCACAGAGCAGTCTAGATCCAAATTAATGGACTGGCAGCCCCAGCAGTACATCCATCACGACGGACAAGGACAAAGGGCGATCGCCCCTCTTAACTCATTCTTCCTTATCCCGGCCAATGCACTACTGCCAATGCATTTCAGGCTTCTGTGTAAACGTTTCTTAACCAATATCCTACCATCCTAGGTCTCCAAATGTTAGATCGTCCGGTTGAATGTAAGGCGTCGAGATTTTGCGTTAGGTGATTCCATTGCAATAGAATCACCTAACGCAAAATCTCGACTTCAAAGTCCGTGGAATGCTCAATCCACACACAGCGAAATAAAGCTTGACATTCCGAAATCAGAATCAATAAAGCGAATCAAATTACTACAATCTGAGAATATAGTCAGCACATGCATTGGTTCCCTCTATCCTCACTCACTGGCTTCATCGGCAACCCAGCCCCCTGAACCATCAGCATGGAAAAAGCAGGTATACAGGAGTCCTTTCCCTTTCCCTTCGCAGTGGCCCGCTCCTAGGCCCAGAGCACTCCCTAAGCCATGACTCAAACCCGACTAGTTAGGAGGCCAAGCTTAACCCTTAACCAAAGACTAGCCATCACTCAGATAATCTGAGATTATAGACAATATAAAAACAATTACTTTGATTTATATTGCCAAAGAATACCTCACACTAGTAATGTAAGTGTTGGGAATTCTAAGGTGATTCGTGAAGCGTTTTGCAGACTTGGTGACATGACCTTGTCAAAAAGGTGCAGAATGAGTGTTGAATTAGTACTACTGTTCAAGCAATCAGACGTGCAATTGGATAATTAGATATATGGTCAAGTCACTGTAGTAATGCTTAGTATTTTTGTTCATGAATGTTTGTTAGATGTTCGCGAACGTTTGCTGAATGGCAAATGAATACAATACTGAGTGTTCTCAATTAATGTCTTGATTGCTTATCGTCGCTTATGTCAGGATGTTCGCTTGCCAATCCAGTTCTGCTGTGGGGTAGAACTGTTGCAGGTCATAGCGCACTGAAGTAATTCTCTGAGTTCATTTCAATCCTGTTGATAGGTAATTTAGTTAGGGTGCTAGCAGCAGTAAGACTATAGCTGTTGCTCAAAACCCTTCCTACTTGCTTGTTTATCGGCGATCGCCAAAACATCGTCAGACGCTTGAATTAGTGCATATTCAGGCTCGGGCTTCCTGCCAAGCTGCCGCAGCGTATCTGCTAGCTTCGTTTATAGAAGATAAGCAGAACGCAATTTGCTTCAGCATTTCAGAGTCAGAGTTAGATATTTTGGAAGGGAAACAACAATGGCAATTGCAGTCGGAATGGTAGAAACGCTGGGTTTTCCAGCAGTTGTTGAAGCAGCAGACGCAATGGTGAAAGCTGCCCGCGTAACGCTGGTGGGCTACGAAAAAATCGGCTCAGGTCGTGTGACCGTGATTGTTCGAGGCGATGTCTCTGAAGTGCAAGCCTCAGTTGCAGCGGGTATTGAGAACGTAAAGCGAGTGAATGGAGGGCAGGTTCTGTCGACCCATATCATCGCGCGTCCTCACGAGAACTTAGAGTACGTATTGCCCATTCGCTATACCGAAGCAGTAGAAGCGTTCCGTGAGAGCGTTAGCGGCATTCGCCCCATGAGCCGATAGACACTGATGCAGATTGCTAAAGTGTGCGGAACAGTTGTGAGCACTCACAAAGAATCCAGCCTTACAGGCGTTAAATTTCTCGTCTTGCAGTATGTAGACGAGCAAGGAAATTTACGCCCTGAGTTTGAGGTTGCTGCCGACAGTGTCGGTGCGGGGGTTAATGAGTGGGTGCTTGTCAGCCGGGGGAGTGCGGCACGGCAGTCCCCCAGTTCTGCGGATCGTCCTTTGGATGCGCTGGTGATTGGCATTATTGACACTGTCAGTATGGATACCGGTCTGATGTACAGCAAGCGAGAGGAAGAGTACTAGCCCTGCTGATCCCTAAGCTGAATTTCTGATAGTGCCTACCTCTGCGCCATTGTTCCAAGCCCGTTGAGTATCCTTGCCAAATGCTCCAGGGTCTGAAATGTGACAGAGATAAGTGTGCTTTTGACCTAATCATTAAACAGTTGAGCAGGCTGTGTCACTCATACAGGTTACTGCTATTGAACTCGAGGTTATGAGCAACGTTTTGCTAACCCTGTTAGTTTGAGCCAACTTTTTAAAGCGAACGTATGAATTCAATATGAATGTCTCCGGCTCGCCTCCATTCATTTGTGATTAAGAGTTTGAGATTGTGATATTGCGCACAGGTTGAGCGATCGCAAGATCTACTATCTTGCAGGTTTGGTATACGCTCACACATCAAGGAGTGCTGGAATGGTAGCTCTGAGTCGTGCTACTCCCACCAAAGTTATGACCTCATCGTCTATGTCCGTCGGGACGCCGCAAGTTCACAGCACTGCGTCTGTGCATCCAGCGTCATTGCTGACGGGAGAAGTGGTAATTGGAGCGAATGCGGCGATCGCCCCTGGTGCTTCTATTCAAGCAGACGAGGGCACACCATTTTATGTGGGAGAAGGTAGCCACATCCAGGGCGGTGCCATGGTTCATGGGCTGGCCCAGGGAAAGATTGCTGGGGATGATGACCAGCCCTATTCAGTTTGGATTGGGCAAAACACCATCATTACCCACCTAGCACTGATTCACGGCCCCGCCTACATTGGTAATGATTGCTTTGTGGGCTTCCGTTCTACCATTTTCAATGCTCGCGTGGGAGATGGATGTATCGTAATGATGCATGCCTTAATTCAGGATGTGGAAATTCCATCCGGCAAGTTTGTGCCCTCGGGGTCAGTCATTACGACGCAGCAGGACGCCGATCATCTGCCCGATGTGCGCTCGGTTGACGTCCATTTCACCACGCACATTGTAGGTGTGGGTGAGGCGTTGCGGGTCGCAACAACAGATGCCGCCGATCACACTGCAGATCCTTCATTTGCGCCTTCCGCTGCCTCCTCCGAGTCCGAAGCTTCTCGTCGTTCTAGCTACAATTCAGAGATACTTACCATGCGTTTAAACCCGGAAGTTGTAGAACACATTCGCCGCCTGCTTGCTCAGGGATACCACATCGGCACCGAACATGCCGACGCTCGCCGATTCCAGACGGGCTCTTGGTATTCTTGCGCCCCAGTTGCCTCTAGCCGAGAGCAAGAGGCCTTTGCGGCCATAGAAACCTGCTTGGCTGAGCATGCCGGAGAATATGTGCGCATGTTTGGCATTGACCCCAAGCAGCGGCGACGCGTGTCGGAGATGATTGTGCAGCGCCCTGAAGACTCGGCCCCAAGCGCCAGCCGTGCGGCTAGCAGCTCCAGCTATGGCGGTAGTTCCAGCTACGATAGAAGTCCTAGTTACAGCAGCAGTCACAGTGGTCAGTCTTCTGGCAATCATGGCAGCAGCAATGTCCTAGCCGAAGCCTCTGATCAAATTCGTTCTTTGCTGTCACAAGGCTTCCTCATTGGCACAGAACACGCAGACAAGCGGCGCTTTCAGACTAGCTCCTGGTATACATGCTCTCCTATTGAGGCCAACCGCGAATCAGACGTGATGTCTGCACTGCAAAATTGTTTGGCTGAGCATTCTGGGGAATATGTGCGCATGTTTGGCATTGACCCTAAGCATAAACGGCGCGTGTCGGAATTGATTATTCAGCGTCCAGGTGAGAAGCCTAGCAATGGAAATGGGTCGTACGGGAGTTCGTCCGGGCAATCAAGCTACAGCAGCGCCAGCAGCTATGGCTCTTCTGGGCAATCAAGCTACAGTAGCCCTGCTAGCAGCCAGCGTTCCAACAGCAGCTATGAGGCTCCCAGTGGAGGAAAGCTGAGCAGTGAGGTGGTGCATCAGGTGCGAGATTTGCTGTCTCAAGGGCACCGCGTTGCAGCGGAGTATGCAGATAAGCGTCGATTCCAGACTAGCTCTTGGCAGAGCTGTGGCGCGATTGATGGGCGAAACGATGCCGATGTGCTGGCAATGCTGGAGCGCTGCATGCAGGATAATCGAGGAAAATATGTGCGGATGTATGGTGTGGATACACGCTCGAAACGTCGAGTCGGTGAGGCCATTATTCAGCGTCCCTAAGGGCGGGAGATTTTGAGGTTGTGCAGGATGCACCGCGACATGGCGTCAGTGACGTCCAGCATTGGGGCGGCGGAACAGTAACGGTTCATCGACAAGCGGCGATCGCCCCTGATGTCCATCTCTTGGCGGCAGTGGGGTGTCGGCTTACCATTGCTGAAGGTGCCTGTATTGGGCGTGGCTCAGTGCTGCAGGCGATGGGGGGCGATCTAGAGGTGCAGACGGACGCCACCCTAGGGGCTGCCGTGCTTTTGATAGGGAGTGGTAAAATTGGGGCACAAGCGTGTGTAGGTGCCATGACCACAATCTACAACCCAAACATAGCTGCAGGTGATGCAATTCCTGCTGGATCGCTCTGTTTAGCAGAGTTGGATTGCAGCGAACTTGAGGCGGCTGTTGAGTCAGCGGCGTTCAATGGTTCACCTAACCCTGGTGTAACAAATGCGACCCAGTCTGTTCCCCTTTGGAATAGGCCATCACACCCTGCAGGGATGTCGAATGTAAGCGCACCCAATCTCAATCATCTGTCTACCAATGAGTCTTTGCTGTCTCTTCCTCCAGCATCTGCACCGGTGTATGGCAAGGTTGAGTTTTATCGCCTTTTAGCTATGTTGTTTCCTCATCGGGAAGCGCTGATGGCCGAGTGGGCTGAGTCACAGCAGTCCGCGGATCATCCCCGCCAAGGAGAGTCTTGATGGATGCATCGGAGACCGGCGCTACATCCCCAGATATGGGTGCGACTAAGCCACTCCAGCCCGATCCCTATTTTGGGGCTGCTATTGGCATGGTATCTACCCGCAGCTTTCCGGCGATCGTGGGTACGGCTGATATGATGCTGAAATCAGCGGGTGTAGAACTTGTCGGCTACGAGAAGATTGGCGATGGGTACTGCACGGCTGTGGTGCGGGGCAATTTGGCAGAAGTCCGGCTAGCGGTAGAAGCAGGGTTTGAGACCGCTCAGAAGTATGGCGAGTATGTGTCACAGTCGCTTATTTCACGTCCATCTCCGAACTTGGATGCTGTGCTGCCCATTGGCAGTCGACTAGCACAATATGTGTCAGATCGCGGCTTTAGCCGACTGAGTAATCAATCGATTGGGCTATTAGAAACGCGCGGATACCCGGCGATGGTGGGTGCTGCTGATGCCATGCTGAAGGCCGCAGACGTGCAACTAGCGGCCTGTGAAACTATTGGGGCAGGACTCTGCACCGCCATTATTCGGGGGCGCGTATCAGATGTGGCGATCGCCATTGAAGCTGGCATCCACGAAGCCGAACGCATTGGCGAACTCCATGCGGTGATGGTGATTCCTCGACCGATGGGTGATCTCGAAGAGACCTTGCCTGTCGCCAACTGCTGGATCGAGAAACCCACCCTCTTGGCTCTGCCTCTCGATTTGAAACAGCCCGCGAAAGAATTGGTCGAGAATCCAGCACGAGCAGAAGACGTTAAACCCGCAGAGCGGCAAATTGCATTACCTGACCTGACTGAGCTAACGATGGTTCCGTCAGAGTCAAATGAAAACCCTAGGCCGGAACCTTTGACCCTAGATATTCCGTCTAATTCTTCTGACTAACGCCTCGAACTAGGTCTAATTATTTGACGCTGCTGCACAGGGCTAGGCCCAATTGATCAAGGTCTTGCCTCTCTGACTGCTCAAAAGCCTCTCTGGCGGAGTTTGCACAAAACGCATGACCGTCTAGGCTAACCGCATGGGGATTGAACAGTAGCGACGGGTTCTGCCCTTTAGAAAATTAAAAAAATGTGAGATAAAGTCTAAGGGATTAGCGCCGTCTTCCGCAGAATGGAGCCATGAATCTTGGCCTGTCTTGCGATACGGTTGAGTTTTTCTCTGGTTTAACCTACGCTCGCCCTGCATCGGTCAGTCATGTAATTTAAGGGGCGATCGCCCGCATCGTTGAACTAATCTAGCAAGGTTAATTCCTAACTTTGGGTAGATTCATTGCATGAGACAGGCTGACAATCGGGCAGAGCACGACAGGCATCGCATCCATGTTTCATCCCACAGGCCTGTTGGAGCCAGCTTAATCTTTCTTAGCGCGGCGGCGCATTTATCTGTCAACAGCGCCGAGTAATGCAACAATGACAACCCCCCCCAACCCCAAGCGAAACTTTCCTCGATCTAAGGCTGAAGACTCCCGTCGCGTCTGGCGGCAGGTTGGCCTCGGTGTGGGCACAGTCGTGCTAGTGGGCGGTGTAACCGGGGCCTTGTGGGTGCGAAACTTTGTCCGGTTTGAGCTGGTGCCGTTGATTGCAGCGGAGCTTAGCATCACCCTCAATCGCCCAGTCGAACTAGGGCCAATTGAAGCGATTTCGTTCACAGGCGTCACCCTGGGACAATCGGCTCTGCCTGCGACAGCAATCGATCGCGACCGAGCCACCATCGACACAGTTGGGATAAACTTCAATCCCCTAGACGTGTTGACGACGCGCCAGCTAGATCTAGATGTCACCCTAGATAATGCCGACATTTACATCGCACAGGTGCCCGACGGGCGCTGGGTCACAACCCAACTGCAACCCCAAGATGGACCCGACGGGCCTGTTTCCATCAATTTAGAGCGGCTGCGGGTGCGCAATTCACGCCTGACTCTAGTGCCGTCCCTAGCTCTAATGCTGGACTCTGACAAGCCAGGCGCGGCTGACAATCCAGGGGTGGCGTCACCCGTTACCTTTGAGGATGTGCAAGCCAGCGTGCGGCTGCGCGAAGATGGTGAGTTAGTGAAGTATGACGTAGACGCGATCTCAGTGCGCGGCGGGCGGGTGCGCGTCGGGGGCGAAACTCAGCCTAATCTCGATCGTACGCGGGTGTTGATTCAGACGGATGCGGTGGCGGCTAACGAGATTAGCGCGCTGCTGGCAGTGCCCGTTACGCTTGACCAGGGCACCCTGTTCAGCAATCTAACGCTAACAATTAATGGCGACACGCTGGAATCGCTGGATGGCACAGTGCGGTTTCAGGATTTAGCCGGGTTGGTGCAAGACGTCCCTCAGCCCTTTAGCCGAGCAAATGGACGGCTGCGGTTTCGTGAACGCCTGATCACCCTCGACAATGTGCGCGCGGTCTATGGCACAGTTCCAGCCGTAGCAAACGGGACAGTGCATCTCGACAACGGGTATGACTTGGGGATACGGGTACGGGATGTGCCCACCGAGAATATCTGGCAGACTGCCCAGGTTGACTTGCCCTTCCCCATTGAGGGTGCGCTGAATGGCAATGCTACTCTAACCGGGCCGTTAGAGCGGCCTCGAATTCGCGGCACGATAGACAATAGCCGTCCTCTACTCGTAGATCAGGTCGCCGTAGATCGAATTCAAACGAGGTTTGACCTGTTTGGCGATCGCCTCTTTATTGAGGATCTGGCGATCGCCCCCAGCGCAGGGGGCAGCATTACCGGGCAGGGCGACTTGCTGCTGGGCGAAGCTGGTGAACTCTCGGCCACCGTGGCTCTGCGGGATGTCGGAGCCGACGCCATTGCTCAAGGCTATGGATTAAATTTGGGCGACGTGCGGATAGGAACCGTGTCGGCTGACATTCGCGCCAGCGGCCCCGTCAACCAGCTTGAAACCGAAGCCCAATGGCGCACAGCCCAGGGCACCTATCCCGCCAGTGGCGAGATTAGCTCAGTGGGGAATCGAATTCAGTTCCGGGATACAGAATTTGCGGTGAACGGTGGGCAGCTCACCGTCGATGGCAGCGTAGAGGATGGGCAGTGGCAGGCGATCGCCCAGGCCAGCGGCATTGATCTCGATCCCTTTTTGCCCAATATTACGGGGCAGATTATTACCGGCAGCGCCAATCTGACCGGCAGCCTGCAAACCCCAGGGTTAACCACCATTCAGGGGGTGAGCGACGCCACCCTCCAAATCGCAGGGGGCACCGTAGACGTGCAGGCTAATGCCGAGCGGGGACTATGGCAGGCCGATATCGTCGCCAACAATGTGCTGCTGCGCCAGTTTTCGCCCGATCTGCAGGGTTTGTTTGATGGCGATCTGAGCTTTAACGGCAGATTAGCTAACCTGAGCCCTCGCGCCATTCGCGGCTCGGGCGAGGTGGCATTTTCTCGAGGGCTGCCGCTGCTAGAGCGCCCGCTGACAGCATCGGTGCAGTGGCTGGGCGATCGCCTGCAGATTAATCAAGCCACTGGCCCGGGTGTGTCTGCCAGCGGCTTTGTGCTGGCTCAGTTGGATGGCCCCAGCGCCCCGCGGTTCCCCAGCTATAACCTAGATGTGGATCTTCAGGATGTAGAGCTAGCAAGCCTACCCATCGACCTGCCGCCGAACCTGCAGGTGGTGGGGTTGGTAGGCTTTCGGGGCAATGTGAGCGGCACACCCGCCGTGCCCAATGCAACAGGCACGTTGCAATTGACCAACCTGATTGTGAATCGGCAGCGGTTTGAACCACTGTCTGGCCCAATCCAATATGTAGGCAACCAAGGATTAGATATAGATTTACGCGGGCAGGGCGATCGCATCGCCACGCGCCTCAATGCCCAGAACCGCCCCGAGTTCTTTTTTGTGCAGCAGGGAGATGCGGTGGCCCAGGGCACCACCGAGGGCGATCGCCTGACGGCACAGCTCACCAACTTCCCCATTGCCGCCCTCAACCTGATTCCACCACCAGAAGTAGGACTTGGCAACATCACCGGGCAAGCCACAGGTAACCTAGACATCAACTTGGCAACCCTAGATGCTGCAGGCGATCTCACCATTGTCCGCCCCGGGGTAGGTCATATTGTGGCCTCGGGGTTGCGAACTCAATTTCGCTACAGTGGCGATGAACTCAGCCTCACCAATACCGAACTGCGTTTCGATAACAGCCGCTATCTGATTGCAGCCGCCATCACAAACCTAAACACCAACCCCACCTATCAGGGGCAAATTATTGCCGATCAGGGCGAAGTCAACGATCTGCTGACCGCGCTGCAGTGGTTCAGGATCGACGACGTGGGTCGGGGACTGCAAGGGTTGCCCTTTGTCTTGGCAAGTACCGTAGAGCCCCAGCCCGTGGGCGATCCCAATGCGCCACTGATCGATCAGCTGCGGCGCTATGCCGAAATTACGGCCCTGCGACAGCTCCAAGAAGAGGCCCAAGAGCAGCAAATTGCCCTTCCTGAATTGGGGGATTTGCGCGGTCGGTTTACGGGGCAGCTTAATTTTTCAGGCTCTCAGCAGGCCGGTGTGGCGGCAGATTTTAGCCTGCGGGGACAAGACTGGACTTGGGCCGAATACCAAGTTGATCAGGTGATTGCCGATGGCTCCCTCGCGGATGGAATCGTAGAACTGCTGCCCCTCCAGTTGCGAACCGAGGAGTCATTTCTGACCTTTTCAGGACGCGTAGGAGGCGATCAGCAGTCGGGGCAGCTCGAGGCTGCAAACATCCCCGTAGAAGCCATTCGGGATTTTTTCCAACTACCGGTGGATGCAACAGGATCCTTGAACGCAAACGCCGTGCTAGAAGGCAGTATCGACAATCCTCAAGCGCTGGGTGAGTTGATGATTGTCAACGCTCGTTTGAATCAAACTCCGATTCGCGACGTCAATACTCGCTTTAACTATGATGACGCTCGGCTGCGGTTTTTAGGGCAAATGCAGCTAGCGGAGGAAGATCCCCTGCGGGTGAGTGGCAGCATTCCTTACAGTTTCCCGTTTATGACGGTAGAGCCTGAGAGTAACGACATTGTGCTCAACGCCCGCATTCGAGATGACGCTCTAGCACTCGTGAATTTATTCAATGACCAGGTCGCTTGGCTAGGCGGCAATGGCGAAATTGATGTAGCAGTCACGGGGACGCTGGCGCAGCCCATCGTGGTAGGCAGTGCCCGCTTTGAGGATGCCAGCATTGCGGCGGTGTCGCTGCCAGAACCGTTGACGGGGGTCTCGGGCACGGTGCAGTTTAACCGCAGTCTGGTGGATGTGGAACGGTTAGAAGGGCGATTTCGCCAGGGACAGGTTGTTGCCAGTGGCGTGTTGCCGATTTCTAACCCCGATGAGTTTGTGCAGATTGGGAATGGGCCAGAAAACCCCTTAACGGTGGATTTAAACCAGCTCGTGCTGAATTTTAAGGGACTGTATCAAGGCCAAGTAGATGGCAACTTGATGATCACGGGTACTGCGCTGGCTCCTGTGGTGAGTGGTGATATGGTGTTGAGCCGGGGACAGGTAGAGCTACCCAGCGGGGCGCAGCCAGTGAATCCTGAGCCGCCTGAGATTAACCCCGAAGCAATTACCAGCCCGCCTCGGTTTGAGAATCTGCGGATTACCCTGGGCGATCGCCTGCGAATTACTCTCGACCCCATTCTCAATTTTGTTGCCCAAGGCAATCTGCTCATCGGCGGTACCCTTGATGATCTGCGCCCTAGCGGCGAAATTCGATTGGTCGCGGGGCAGGTCAACCTGTTTACATCCCAGTTCAGTCTAGTGCGCGGGGCGCAAAACAGCGCCGAATTTAGCCCCAATCGGGGTCTCGATCCGTTCCTCAATGTGGAACTGCAAACGATCGCTCAAGAGGTGAGTCGTATCCCCGGCACTAGCACCGCTGCGTTTGCGGCGGCCGAGATTGCCGAAACCCCGATTACCGATATTGGGCAGGTCGGCACGGTGCGGGTGCGGGCATCGGTAATGGGGCCTGCCAGCCGCATCTTCGACAATTTGGAGCTAACCAGCAGCCCCAACCGAAGCGAAAACGAAATTGTGGTGCTGTTGGGCGGGGGGTTTGTGGATACGCTGGGTCAGGGCAGCGGCACGCTGGCGATCGCCAACCTAGCAGGCTCTGCAGTGCTGACCCGCGTGCAAAACTTTGTGAGCAATGCGGTAGGGCTAACCGATTTCCGCCTATTTCCAACGGTTGTGTCTGAGGGGGGGGCGAATTCTAGCCTGGAGTTAGCATCAGAACTCGGCGTGGACATCACAAGCACAATCTCGGCTTCAACCTTGGTGGTATTGACCGCTGATGTGCCCGCCCAGTTCAACTTACGCTACCGCATCAACGATGATTTTTTGCTGCGGGGCTTTTATGACACCGCAGGCGGTACAGGGGGCGTGCTGCAGTTTGAGCGGCGGTTCTAGTGGAGACCTGCTCTGGCTGTAGCTGCCTAGCATTCGTACAATCTGGCATTCATGAGCCGACCTGACACTGAAACCTGGCACCTAAAGCCGGCAGTGGGGTTGCCCTATTTGCGTCGCAGAACATTAGTGAGTACTAGTCCAGTTCGCTTTCGAGAATGGCGGCGATCGCCTGCCGTGAGTTATCGCGAAATTCCTGAATATTCACTCGGCCTAGAAACCACACTGCCAACAACATCCCTAGGGCTTGCAAAGCAAACACCACGCTGTAGGCCAGTGTCACATTTGCAGGAAACAGCAGCCGACCTAGGCTGAGCACACCGCCCCCCATCACCACGGCGATCGCTCGGGCTAGCGCCTGCGATAGCCCCCATGCTCCAATAAACGTCCCTGCTGTTTCTGCCGCTGTCAAATCCAGCATCATGCTGATAGCCCCAGTCGTCGTAACCCCAGAGGCCAGCCCAAACAGGAAAATAGCACTCTTCAGCAACGTAGGGTCGGCTGTGAACCCTGCCAAAATCACCACTACGAAGCTGCCCGAGACCAAAAAGCAGCCCAGCCGCGCCGTGCGCTGCTTGCCTAAGCGAGGCACCACCAAAAAACCCGTCAAGCTCAGTCCGATTAGCGTACCGGTTCCCCAAAAGGCATTGAGCATAGTCGTCTCTGCATAGCTCATGCCAAACACTTGGCCCCCATAGGGTTCTAGCACTGGCTCTTGCATAAACAGGCTGATCGTCATCACCAGCAAAAAGCTAAAAAACAGCCCAGTTTGACGGCTCGCAGTCAGCACTCGCAGCGCTCGCCCTAGCGTGATTTGATCCTCTCGCTCAGGGATCGTAGAGCGCACTGCAAAGCGGGAAAACTGGCGCTCAATCCCCACAGTCCCAATCAGCGCCAGCAGCACAACCGCAATCGGTACAACCGTAAACAGGCGATTGATTTGGGGCCGCAGCATATCCATCGACGCGTTGGCATCGAGCTGGCGCAGCAATCCGCCGCTGACGATCGCCCCAATCACGATGCCGACCATCAGCATGGACCACACAGTGCCCACCAGCTTAGATCGATCGTCTTCGTCCGACACATCCACCAGCAGCGCCGCAAACGGAGTAGAACTGGAACTTAATGCCACACCATACATGGCAAATAGCAGCCCCAGCAGCCCCGTCCAGCCAGCCACAGGCAAGGTCCAGCGCCATTCCCCCAGCGCTGCCAAACTACCGCCCAGCCCCCACGTCGCCTGCACCGCCAAAAATGACACCAGCGTAAACAGTACAGCCCCAATCCACACATAGCCGGTGCGATGCAGCCCAAACAGCATTTTAGTGTCTGATAACTGCCCAAACCAGACTCGCGCTGGGGCCACAAACTGATGCATGGCGATCGCCCCAGCCGCCACAATTGCGGGCACTGCTAATCCGTCAATGAGCACACGGTTCAACACGCCTAGCGTTAGGATCGACATGATCCCCAAAGACATTTGAAACAACCCCAACCGCAGCATGGTCAGCAGTGGAAGGCTGGGCATCTTGTCTGCCCGAGATGCAGTCGTCAGATCTGGAATATCGCGGGTCGCCATAGTGCTAGTAGAAAGGCCTATAGTTCAGCATATCGGCTATCTCTATACTTTAGGACGCAGGTTAAGGCGCATCTATACCGGGCACGCTGTTAAGCACAGCATGACCCGCCCGTCCAAACAGAGGTGGGGACATCCATGACCACGACCCGCCTAACAGGGTTGAGGAGCCTAGACCCAGATACAGATGCCAGCAGCGTCCTCCCGCGAGACAATGATGACTTTAATATTTCAGGATTTCAGGAACGATTATGAACTTAGTGGGTAACATTATCTGGCTGATCTTTGGTGGCTTTATCACCGGAGTTGGGCACATCGTGGGCGGGCTGGGCCTTTGCCTCACCATTGTGGGCATCCCCTTTGGCATCCAGGCCATCAAGCTAGGTTTTTCAATGTTTACGCCCTTTGGCAAACGGGTTGTGGTGAAGCCGGGAGCGGACGACAACACCCTCACGGTGATTTTCAACGTTATTTGGATTGTATTATTTGGCTGGGAAATTGCGATCGCCCATCTGATTCACGCTGCAATTTTGGCGATCACCATCGTCGGCATTCCGTTTGCGCAACAGCATATGAAGCTGCTGGTGATGAGCCTGCTGCCCTTTGGGCGCGACTTGCGCTAAGCCCAACGTCTCAAGCTGATGAGCTTACGCCAGTTCGGCAAATGCCTAAACCGTGCCGTTCGCGACGCGAGCGGCACGGTTTAACGTTGTTTCAGTGATTCCCCAGCCAGACGCAATCGGGAGAAGCCATCGCGCTAGAAATAGTCGCGCAACGCTGAAACTGACCCAAAACCTATGGACTAGGATAGACGGCAACGACCATGGTGCTCGCTACAATGGCTCATGAAGATTTGTTGAGCTGCTCTCCACTGGTCTTGCAAATCCCTCCGTATTCAGAGTATCTAAACCGTCTTTTAAGGCAACAATCGCCATGCATTCTGTTACACCCCAATCCCTCACACTCGGCCCCACCCAAACCACAGTTCCTGCTTTAGGAATCGGAACTTGGGCATGGGGCGATAGTCTTTATTGGGGCTATGGCCAAGACTATGATGCCGAAACTCTGCGGGCGGCATTTCAAGCAGCCGTGCAGGCCGGGGTTCCATTTTTTGATACGGCAGAGATCTATGGCTTTGGCGAGTCAGAGCGACTGCTGGGCCAATTTATGAAAGAGCAACCGGGGGCGATCGCCATTGCCACCAAGTACTTTCCATTGCCCTGGCGATTTGGTAAGAGCGCGATCGCCAATGCGCTAACCGCCAGCCTCAAGCGACTGCAAGTGCCCTCTGTCGCGCTGTATCAGGTGCATTCGCCCTTCGACTTTTTTATGGGTCAAGACACCTTAATGGAGGCTCTTGCCGATGAGGTGAAGCAGGGGCGCATCCAGACCGTAGGGGTGAGCAACTATTCTGCAGAGCAAATGCTGCGAGCTCATGAGCTGCTAGCCAAGCACGGTGTGCCGTTGGCCGTTAACCAAGTGCAGTATTCATTGCTAGAGCGCAAGATTGAGCAGAATAGCGTGTTGCAAACGGCTAAAAATTTAGGCGTTACCATTCTGGCTTACAGTCCTCTAGCGCAAGGGTTGCTGACAGGCAAATACACGCCAGACACCTACCAAAAGCCCCAAGGGGCGCGCCAGCTGAGCCCTAGCTTTAGCAAAGACGGGCTCGCAAAACTAATGCCTCAAGTGCAGGTGCTGACGGACGTGGGCCACGCCCACAGCAAGACGCCTGCCCAAGTGGCGCTGAACTGGCTCATTGCACAAGGCAGCGTCATTCCTATTCCAGGTGCTAAATCGCCGAGCCAAGCTGAGCAAAACGCTGGCGCCTTAGGCTGGAGCCTGACCGAGGATGAAGTCAGCCGCATTGGCCAAGCCTTTGCAGACTAGCTACAGCAGAATCCCATACTGAAATCTTGAAATATATAGTTGAAATGCGGTGTGATCTTGTGTTGTGAAAACGACGACTGCGATAATTGCGACATGACTCAACCCCAACCTCACTTAACACCCGTGACGCTACAGGTAAATGGCGATGCGCATCAGTGCCCAAGCCAATGCCCCTTGCCGGATTTGCTAATCTCGCTAGGGATGAATCCGCGTCTGGTGGCTGTGGAGTATAACGGGGAGATTTTGCACCGTCAGTTTTGGGATGACACTGTGATTCAAGAGGGCGATCGCCTAGAAATTGTCACCATTGTGGGCGGCGGATGCTGAATCTTAGCGATTTTTAGTATCGATCAATTGCGAACCATTGCAGACGGATTAATACCGCCCTATGGGGTACGGAGATCCCACTAGAATCTACTCCGAGTGGGCTCGCAGCGACTAAGGGAACACGGTAAAGTATAAGTAAGGTGTTTTCATGTAACGTTTCATTAAGCGCAATGGAGACTCCTTGCTTTTCTTAGCGGCTCTCTACAAGCCTTGATTCGATTTCCATATCAGGGTTGGCTAGAAGCTGGCTCAAACGGCCAAGAGCCTTAATTCAGAAAAGCGCTAACCTTCCATGCTCATGTGGGCAAGAGACTATGTCTAAAAGACTATTCAATTTAATCAAGCCCCTGTTCAAGTCCATCCTGCTCTTTGCCCTCGTGGGTGCCCTTGTGTTGGGTAGTGCAGGCGATGCGTTGGCCGCTCGGGGTGGTGGCCGTATTGGGGGAGGTGGATTTCGAGCACCGTCTCCAACCCGCACCTATCGCCCGAGTCGTTCCCCCGGGGGTGGCGGATACGGGTATGGGTATCCGGGTGGTGGTTTTGGCTTCCCGTTTATTATGCCAATCTTCGGGGTAGGTGGCTTTGGCGGTCTGTTCACCATCCTCATTTTCATCTCTATCGCCAATTTCGTGGTCAGAAGCTTCCGAAATGGGTCGGATTCTGACGAGATGGGCGATGTGAGCAACCCATCCGTCTCGATTGCGCGGTTACAGGTGGGCTTATTGTCTGATGCTCGTGAGCTTCAAGCTGATCTGAATCGTATTGCTGAGAAGGCAGACACTTCTTCGCCTGCAGGTCTGGCTCAAGTGCTGCAAGAAACCTCGCTCTCTCTCATGCGCCATCCTGAATATTGGGCCTATGGCGGAGCAGATTCTAGCAAAACCTATTTGAGCGCTGCCGAAACGCAGTTCAACCGCCTAGCGCTGGCAGAACGAGGCAAGTTTAGCGGCGAAACGCTATCGAACGTAAATAGCCAACTTCAGAAAGCCACCGCTGTAGAAGAAGAGGGTGGCACAGCGGCTTTAGCAGAAACCCAACCGGGTGAGTACATCGTAGTCACGCTACTGGCTGCAACCCAGGGTGAGCTGAAGTTGCCTACGATTAATTCTGAAGCTGATTTGCGCCAAGCTCTGTCGCAGTTAGGCACCGTGTCGGGCGATCGCCTTCTTGCACTCGAGGTGCTCTGGACGCCCCAGGCAGAAGGAGAAACCATGACGTCTGAGGAAGTGGTGACTGGCTATCCTGAGTTGCGCTTAGTCTAATCAGACTCGTTCCGCTGACTGCGCTTGCTGTGCAGACTAGGCGTTACGTTGGTATGAACATCAAGGGGTGGTAGTTTCTAGGAAACTGCCACCCCTTGCTTTTGGATATGCCCTTAGGGCGATCGCCAAGGAGGTTTTACGCTATCTAGCACCCAGTCCAACTGACGTTAAACAGGATTGAGCGAATCAGCACAACAGCCTAACTAAAGGCTGAGCAAACCGAACGCAACACATTAGAGATGGGCTGATAGACATGGGACTTCACAGGGCACGCGTGCTCAGAAATGTATCATTCCTTAGTACTTCGTCATGCGACTCTCAACTACTATGTGATTGCAGTGCCTCCCAAAATCAGCGTTGGGAATGCCGCCATTCGATGGCATGATATTGATATGAGAGGAGTTTGGCTTCGTAACTCCATTGCTGTGTTGCACTGCTGTTAGCTGCATATAAATGAGCGACCTGTTTTGATGTCTTTAAGGAAGGAGAACCTTGTCTGTGCTTAAGAGAACCGTTTGGCTGCTTGCGATCACCCTGTTGTTTGCATTCCAAATTTTTGGCGA